>JAPKDE010000105.1 GCA_028822675.1 Dehalococcoidia bacterium
ATCGTTGGGCCACAGCGGCAGATTGGCTGCATCGCCTCCCACATTGAGGTTGCCTTGTGGGAACCGGCCTTGGTAACCCGTGGCGGTGCCGTGGGACGAGACTCGGGTCACACCGTGTTCCGTGTTGGCGAACAAGACGGCCGGATAACCCCCCGCGCGGAGATGGTGGCCGGTCTGTTGGACAACATTGACGCTGCCTACGCCTCGGATAACCTTTGGGGTGAGCGCTGGGCCAAGCTCTCTCAGAATTCGATGGGCAACGGTATCTCCGCATCCACCGGCCTGGGTTCACAGCAGATGGCTGAAGACCCCCGCCTGCGCCAGATTCGCATTCACCTGGCTAAAGAAGCTGCCAGTGTCGGTTTAGCCATGGGACTGAACGTTGTCCCCATCCAGGGGATGGCCGCAGAGACCTGGGCCGACGCCGACAAGGGTGACGTGTTTGAGGAGCTGGACGGCTTCATGTCCTCCCACGGTGGCCGCGTCAATTGGCTGGCCTCCATGGCCCAGGACGTGTACAAGGGACGTCGCTCTGAGATCAACATGATGAACGGTCTGGTGGCCGCAAAGGGCCGAGAAGTTGCCATCCCGACTCCTTATAACGATGCGGTGATTGAAGTCATGAACGGCATCGATGACAAAACTCTGGAACAGAGCGAAGACCACGTGGAACGCGTGTTAAAGGCAGTCTCCCGCTAAGCGGGCGGCCGTGTTTCCCGTTATGCGGCGCGGCCGCGTTTAATCGGAGGATGCCTAGATGATTATCAAGGTTGAACCGGCTGACTTCTTTATGTATTCCGTGGTCATGATTTCCAACTTGGAGACACCCGACGCAGAGGACAAGGAGATTCACGATTACCTGGAAACCCAAGAACTAGAGCCCAGGTACGAGAGCGAAGGCGACTTTGAAGGTCGGCATAGCAAGTCCATCCAGTTTGGCGGCTGTTACCTGGGCCGACACCTGGGCGAGATCAACCAGATTCAGGAACGGTATGTTGAAGCAGAACTGGTTGAGTATGAGATCAACCGACATCTTGGCGAGTCCGATAACCCGGTGGAGCTGTCTGATGACCAACGGGAAGGTGCCATCGCCGAGCTCATGAAGAGCTTTAACAATGAACAAGCCTTCAAAGAAATGGACGACGGCAAGTTTTCGGTGGCGCTGGATGGTGAAGCGGTGCGAGAAGCGGCAAGAACCCTAATCGCTAAATGACCGCGCCATGAAAATGAAAAAGAAGAGGAAAAATAAAAAGAGTTCTTCCATATCGGGAAGAACTCTTTTGTTTTGCAAATGGAGCGGGTGATGGGAATCGAACCCACATGACCAGCTTGGAAGGCTGGAGCTCTACCACTGAGCTACACCCGCTTTAATGGGCTAACAAATTATAGCTGGTGTTGGTGCCTGGTGCTAGACCATGTGGTGACTCAGTCTGGAGAATTGTTTAGAATTCCCTGGAATCAGATTTATACCCGGGTTTAAAGCCTAAGACAGGAGTTGCAATATGCCTCTCAAAAGAAAGCAATACGACATAGCGCCCGCCGGTCTCACTTACAGCCGAGCTGTTTTCGCTGGCAACACCATGTACATCTCCGGTTGTACCGCCCGTGGCACAGACTCGCAGGGCAAGTCGGTGATGGAACAACTGGACGTTACCCTGAACCGCTTGATCTCGATCGCAGCGGAAGAAGGCGCAGGACCCGGCAGCTTTGCCAAGTTGACCTGCTTTGTGACCAGCATGGCCGATTACAAGGCCGACTCTGACCAAATGGAAGCCCTGTTTACCAAGTATTTCCAAGGGGAGTACCCGGCCAACTCCCTAGTAGAGATCACTGCCCTGGCCGAGCCGGGTTTGGACATTGAGATTGAAGCCGTGGTGATACTGGAGTAATCAAGGCTGCTTCAGATTTCTAGAAGTCTCTTTTCTCAACTGTGGCGTAGTATTCAATGAGGTACTCCAAACAGATGGGAATACTAATCAGACCCTACACTCTTATCGTTGTTCTTCTGGTGGCCTTGGGGCTCGCCGTAATATTTGTGCCTGAAATTGGTCAATTCACACTGAGGTTCGGCGCAGAGACAGTGACCATCGAAGACCCGTCGGCGCAACAATCAGCCGGTTCAGACGGGACTTTAGATCTGAAGATCATCAATATTTTGGGTCGTGACGGGATACCGGCCATCCTGCAGCCGGAGTTCGGCAACCAGGTGGCTGCCCTAGGTGAGATGGATCCAGATGAGAGGGTGATCGGCCTTTCGATTAACGGCGATCACCGGGCCTATCCCCTCAAATTGCTGTCCCGCCACGAGATCGTTAACGACACAGTTGGCGGTACACCTGTTGCGGTCACGTGGTGACCTCTCTGCTTTACGGGCATTGTATATGCCCGAGAGATTGAGGGAACCGAGCACACATTTGGGGTCTCTGGAAAACTGATCATGAACGCTCTGGTGTTGTATGACCACCAGTCCAATACTCTATGGAGTCAATTCTTAAGCCGGGCAGTCAAAGGGCCACTGGTTAATAAAGACTTGGAGATTGTCCCCGCAGTACAGACTTCTTGGCGGCAATGGCTTAGCCTGCATCCCGATACATTGGTTCTGGACAAGCGCGGGAGTTACGGGAAAGACGTGTATGACAGTTATTACAGCGGTGATTCTACGGGGATAATCAGCGAGTCCAACAAAGACGGGCGGCTGCCCAAGAAAGACCTGGTTTTGGGGATGACCGTTTCCGGCATCGCCAAGGCCTATCCATTCAGCGCCATATCAGAGCAGACAATCATCAACGACCATTTTGCCGGCTCCGAGGTTGTAATCACCTTTGATCCTATCTCCGAGAGCGGAGCAGCCTTTGTCCGGAAGACCGACAGCCGCAACCTGACCTTTGAGCCGGGCTCTACCAGGGCCGGCGTGGCGTTGATGCGAGACCGCGAGACGGGCAGCCTCTGGCAGGTGCTCACGGGCCAAGCGGTGGAGGGCGAACTGTTCGGCGAACGCCTGGAGCGATTGCCGTCCCACTATTCATTCTGGTTCGCCTGGAGCGATTTCCATCCCAAGACAGAACTATACGAGGCGGTTGGCTAAGCTCGGGCCACGAATTCGGATGCGGTCCGCACTCGGCGACCCCACCATTCTGGGCCTTCTATCACATACTTCCATTCGGGATTTTGAGCTTTATCCCGCAATCCGGCCATGACCTCCCGGAACACCGACTCGTCGGTCTCGGCAAACTCGAAGTACCCGACAAAGTCGTAGCTGCCTTCCAGGCCGTAGCCGTTTGGAGAATGGACCAGGCGGCGGTTGATGCTGGGGACACCGGCAGCGCTGGCCAAGGCGTGGCCCTTCACCACTATCTCCTCGTTCTCGTCGTAACGAGGCAGGAAGAAACTCTCCCGGTGCAGAAAATCCATCTGCCACCAGGCGTCGGTTTTGTTCATGGGCGTTACCGCCGCCAGCGGGTACTTCTCGCCAGGTCCCGGGGGCATGGCGTGGGCGTAAGCAAACTCGGTCATGGCGTGGCTGGTGTAGCTGCGGGGCCGCATCACCCCGGCCAAAGTCTCAACAGAACCGCCAGCAGCTTCTATCAACCGGCGACAGCCGGACTCGTATTCTTTGATGGGTTCCAACGAAGCGCACTCCAGCCGTATCAGCCCGTGAGACTCCGACACCGCTGTGTGGGTGATCTGCTGATCGTTGGTCAGACCCACCTCTGACCGCAACAACTGGAACCGCCCCTTAGCGAAAGCCTCAGCCGACGGCGCGCCATCAAGGTCGTGGACATTCGCCATCCCCTGGCCCAGCGCATCGATTGCCGCCGCCAGTTCGCTCTCGTCCTGTCCATCCCCAAAAGTAACAAACAGAAAAAGCTGGTGGCCGGTGACAGTGGTAGTCATGTTGAGTTCTGACGGTTGCATGGTTTTTCCTTGTTGAGGGACTTAACGAATGATCGAAGGGCTTAGAACAGGTTACACCCCCAACCAACCTTGAGTGCCCCTTCATATATGGGTACAATTGTTTGGCTTGGCTGACCTGGGGACTGGGATTTAACTCCAGACCCCTTTAATCAGCAGCTCAGAGATTTTTTGGAGTTTGGCATGCCTAGCAGCGATAAAAAGCAGTGGAAACAAGAAACTTTGGACCCTGCCGTTAAGAAATTCCCGGAACGGCGGGAAAATTTCCAGACCGACAGTGGTTTGGATATCGGCCCTCTTTATAACCCGGAAGACCTGAACGCCCAGGGTCTGGACTACGATAATGACCTGGGCTACCCCGGCGAGTTCCCTTACACCCGGGGCGTTCAGCCCAACACCTACCGGGGCCGGGTCTGGACCATGCGCCAGTATTCCGGCTTTGGCACCGCCGCCGAGACCAACGAGCGTTTCCGGTATCTGTTGGACAACGGCCAAACTGGGCTATCGATAGCCTTTGACCTGCCAACCCAGATCGGGTACGACTCGGACCACCTGCTGGCCAAGGGCGAAGTGGGCAAGGTGGGCGTGCCCATCTGCAGCCTGGAAGACATGGAGACGCTGTTTGACCAGATCCCCATGGATAAGGTCAGCACCTCCATGACCATCAATGCCACCGCCTCTGTGCTGCTGTGCTTCTATATAGTGGCAGCCCGCAAGCAGGGCGTATCCATGGACCAGATCAGCGGCACCGTGCAGAACGACATCCTCAAGGAGTACATTGCCCGGGGCACCTACGCCTACCCTCCCCGTCCATCCATGCGGTTGGTCGTGGACCTGTTCAAGTACTGCCACGAAAACGTGCCTAAGTGGAACACCATTAGCATCTCCGGCTATCACATGCGTGAGGCTGGAGCCACGGCGGTGCAGGAACTCGCTTTCACTTTCTCGAACGCCATCGCCTACGTTCAAGCAGCCCTCGATGCCGGACTCAAGATCGACGATTTTGGCCCCCGGCTATCGTTCTTCTTTGTGGCCCAAAACAACCTATTTGAAGAGGTGGCCAAGTTCCGGGCCGCCCGCCGGATGTGGGCCAGGATCATGAAAGACCGGTTCGGCGCCAAGGATCCGCGCTCAATGATGCTGCGGTTCCACACCCAGACTGCGGGGGTGAGCCTCACCGCCCAACAGCCAGACAACAACCTGATTCGCTGCACCATCCAGGCCCTATCAGCGATTCTTGGTGGCTCACAGTCACTGCATGTGAACTCAAGGGACGAGGCCTTGGCCCTGCCCTCTGAGGAGTCGGTGCAGTTGTCTTTGCGTACCCAGCAGATACTGGCCTTTGAGAGTGGCGCTGCCGATGTGGTCGACCCCCTAGGCGGCTCATACTATGTGGAGAGCCTGACCAACGAACTGGAAGCCAAGGCCCTGGAGTACATCCAGCAGATAGACGACATGGGCGGCTCAGTTGAAGGAATTGAGCAGGGCTTTCAGATGCGAGAGATTGGCGACGCTGCCTACAAGCATGGCCAAGAAGTTGAGTCCGGAGACCGGACCATTGTTGGCGTGAACCGATTCACAACGGAAGAGGTCCCCATAGAAGGTCTGATGCGCGTAAATGAAGAAGCCGCCAAGACCCAGATAGGCCGGTTGGAAAAGCTGCGTAACGGACGAGATGATACCAAGGTGAAGGCTGCTTTGGAGCGTTTGGAGCAGGTGGCTAAGACCGACGATAATACCGTTCCGGCTATCCTAGAATGCGTGGAAAGTTACTGCACTCTGGGTGAGATTAGCCAGGTGTTCCGAGGGGTCTTCGGAGAGCAAGACGGAGCCCAATCATTTTAGTCCTGCAGGGCAGGAGTTCTGTACCTCCGGAAGATATAAACTTGGCATAGTATGAAACTAGTTTTAGTTTCTGTTCAATTAAATAGGCATAATAAGGTATAAGTGGAGAAGTGTGATGCCTGACCTGATATTGACTGAAGAAGAGCAAATGCTGCAAAGGACCCTCCGGGATTTTGTCGATAAAGAGATAGCTCCCAAGGCAAAAGAGTCGGACGAAAAATGCGAATTCCAGTGGGAGAACTGGCGCGGTCTGGCTGATCTTGGACTAACCGGACTGGGTATAGATACCAAATACGGTGGTAGTGGTCCTGTTGGCTACCGCCAGGTGTCTATCGCCGCTGAAGAGGTGGCCCGAGGCGACGCTTCGACCAGTGTTAGTTGGTTGGCGCACCTGGCTTTGGGAACCGCTTGTATCGCCAGGTTTGGCACCGACGAACAGAAAGAACGCCTGCTTACTCCTCTGGCGACCGGCGCTGAGGTAGCGGCCTTTGGCCTCACCGAGCCGAGTGGTGGCTCAGATGCCGCCGCCCTGCAGACCACAGCTACAGAACGAGACGGCACTTTCTTCCTGAACGGAAGCAAGATGTTCATCACCAACGCCTCGGTCGCCTCGACAATAGTGGTGTTTGCCACTGAAGACCGCTCCAAGGGGTACAAGGGCGTCAGCGCGTTCATCGTGCGTAAGGACTCGCCCGGCCTCACCATCAACCCGATGCACGGGAAGCTGGGCATGCGCAGTTCAACCACTGACGAAGTGGTGTTCCAGGACACTCCGGTCAGCTCGGACAATCTATTGGGCGAGCGTGGGCGTGGTTTCAATCTGGCCATGGAGATATTGACCCAGAGTCGGATCATCATCGCCGCCCAAAGCGTGGGCATCGGCCAATCAGCCCTTGAGGCTGCGGTGCGGTTCGCCCAGAGAAGGGAGACCTTTGGCAAGCCCATCGCCCAGCACCAGGGAATCCAGTTTATGCTGGCTGACATGGCGGTTGGGGTCCACTCATCACGGGTGGCAACCATGAACGCAGCCAGTCTGATGGACGCCGGCCAACCCTTTATTCAGGAAGCGTCCATCGCCAAGCTGATGTCCTCTGAAATGTGCATTGACGTGGCCAACAAGGCCATCCAGATCCACGGTGGGGCCGGTTACTTCCAGGAGGCTGGTGTGGAGCGGATTTTCCGCGACGCTCGTGTTACCACGATCTACGAAGGCACCTCAGAGGTACAGCGTCTGTTGATTGCCCGGCAGTTGATGGCGCAATACCCGGTTTAATTGGCTGGCTGTTGAAAAGACGCCCTCACCTCCGACTAGTCGAGAGTCTCGACTTCGTCGGACCTAATCCTTCCCCAGATAGGGGGAAGGAAACTGATTTAATGGGGAAGGGGTGGTAGTAGTATTCGTGTTATCCAGTAAGGAGACAGGCTCAAATTGACAGAAGTCTGCACCGTTAATTACATCGACCACGTTGGCGTGGCCGTGAAAGATATCGAAGCGGCATTGGCCTTCTTCAAGAAGGTATTCGACGTGCCAGATGCCGAGATTGTCCTGATGGAAGACCAGGGGGTTAAGGCCACCTTGATTGAGGTGGGACAGACCAGACTAGAGCTGTTGGAGCCCACCAGCCCGGAGACGGGAGTGGGGAAATTCATCGAGCGACGGGGCGAGGGCCTGCACCATCTAGCCTTCAACGTCACCGACATTGCCGGGAAGCTGCAAACATTGCAAACCCTGGGTGTGGATCTGATTGACCCGACTCCCAGAGAGGGCTTGTCTGGCACGATCGCCTTTGTACACCCCAGGTCAGTCTTCGGGATATTGACCGAGCTTGTGGAGAGCGTCCCGGAGTAGCCTATTTGGCACTCACGTAATATTGGTTTAGGCCACAGGGTATGACCAATTAGGCGATAATAGATAATTGAGATTAAGCAACGCGTAGGAAATAATGCAGGACAAGAACCGCCCAATAAGGGTGTTGGTGGCAAAACCAGGCCTAGACGGCCACGACAGAGGCGCCAAGGTCATTGCTCGCGCTCTCAGGGACTCGGGGATGGAAGTCATCTACACCGGCATCAGGCAGAGCCCTCAGATGATCGCCCAGGCCGCAAACCAAGAGGACGTGGATGTGATCGGTATGAGCATCCTGTCCGGAGCACATCTGGAGATACTGCCAGCGATCATGAGTCTTTTGCACGATCAAGGTATGGACGATGTGATTGTGGTGGTCGGCGGGATTATACCGGAGGTTGACCGTCAGCCGCTTAAAGACATAGGTATTTCTGAGGTCTTTGGCCCCGGAACGACAACCACGTCCATTGTTGAGTACATTGAACAGAGCGTGAAGGACCGGGCGAAGGCCTAGGCTGCGCGCTTGCAGTGGTTGGGGCGTTTATCGGATTTGTGGACTGAATAACTGGGATCTGAACCACCAGTGTCAGGACCGGGCAGAGACAGCGGTGAACATAACGCGCTTGGCACTCCTGGAAATTGCTCTCCACTTGACAGCCAAGCGTGGGTAGAAACTATAATCAACAGCGACTAATCTCGGGGTTTGGATAGGCTCAATGCATTACAACTTGGCTCAGTTGTTTAGGGAGCCTATTGGATCGACGAGGGACTACGAAGTAGATGACTCGTTTGTCGGCCCTGAAAATGGCTCGGACCGTGCCCAAGGATGGGTACGGGTGATTCGGACGCATGAAGGTTTCTTGATATGCGCCGAGCTGGAGACCCAGGTCAGTCTGACCTGCAGCAGGTGTCTTAGTCCGTTCGAGTTACATTCCGAATTAACAATGGA
>JAPKDE010000106.1 GCA_028822675.1 Dehalococcoidia bacterium
TCTGGAGCTTATCTATCTTGAAAGGTTCTCTGTGGAGCACACGGTTCAAGACGTCGTGACCACGATGCAGACGTTGGCGAAGAAGGACTTCAACACCTTGGCGGTAGATTGCCCAGACGCTGTGGGTTCAGTCCGCGCCGATGTCACCAAGATCAGGCAAGGTCTATTCAAACTGCTCAGCAACGCCGGCAAGTTTACTGAGCAAGGGAATATTACAGTCACAGTGACAGACTATGATGCCGGAGAGGTAACAACTACCTACGAATTCATCGTGTTTTTTGATGGCAGCGCTGGTTTCGCTACTGGAGGTGGCTGGATTGATTCGCCAGCAGGCGCATACACTGCTGATTCATCGCTCAGTGGCAAATCATCGTTCAGGTTTGTCGCCAAGTACAAGAATGGAGCGAATACCCCGGACGACAACACTGAGTCCCAGTTCCGCGCTGCCGGCTTCAACTTCCATAGCACCGACTATCAATTTCTAATGGTTGCTGGGGCCAAGACCCAGTTCAAGGGGACCGGATCAGTCAATGGCGTTGACGGCTATGGCTTCTTGCTGACCGGCATAGACGGCAAGGTCACCGGAGGTGGCGGCATAGTTTACGACAACGACATTGGAGCCTCGGATGACATCGACTCATCAGATCAGCAGGAGCTGATTAAAGGCGATATCGTTATTCACAAATAACAGCAACTGACTCTCCGGCCAAGTAAAACCAATTCCTAGCCTTCGGGCAGGAACGAGGGTTGTTGGCGGAACGGACCTGACTTATGTGAATCCCTAGACAAGCTTAGGACGAGCGGGTCTCCAGATTGGAACCATCAGAAATCTGCACAAAAATCGGCGCAGCCCAACGTTTCTGCGGCTGAGCGGTGGTTAGCTGTCGGTGGGCTCAGCTATGATTCGGACGGTCTCGGCCAGGTTCCGGTTGGTATCTCGAGTCTCCGGGTTCTCATCCCCAAGGGAGGTTGCTCCGACCATGCGGTACATGTCGGCCACTCCTTTGAAAATGTTGGGTGTTAGGCCCAGGTCCCGGAATGTGGCTTCAATTTCTTCCATCTCACTGACCCAGCGACGAGACTTGGCGGGCATTGATGGAATCCAGCTTTCCATACGGTCAATGACAGATTGATGGCCGTTGGTAAATTCGACCATCAGCTCCTCGCTGAGGCCCATTTTTTCGGCAGCTATCAGGAGTTCGGTGTGCAAGGCAGCCGTACCCTTGGTCATGGCCGCGTAGCACATCTTGATGCCGGAAGCGCGGCCCAGTTGGTCGCCCAGGTTGCGGACGTCCAGTCCAAAGTCACGGAGTTGTACCATCTCGGTGGCGTTATCTCCGGATACGTAGAGCCTGGGGCTGGAACCGTTGCGGGGCGGGGGTCCAATTATTGAGGCGTCCACGTAGCGCGCGCCGCCTTCATTCAACACTTTTTGCATCTCAGCGCTCAGTGACGGGGCAATGGCGTTACACTCGGCGAACAGCAGGTCGGTGCCAGTGGCTTTCACGGCGTCGGCTATCTCGTGGCACAGACCAGGAACAGCCTCTGAGACAGTTACAGACATCACCACGTCAGACTGTTCAACCAGGTCATTCATGTTGGGGACGTCTATGATCCCGGCCTTTTCGGAAAGCCCACGAGTGCGGACACTGCGGCCCGTCAGACAGGTGAAGACTTTCAGTTCGTTTTCTCTGAGAAGTTGGCCTATGGCGTGCCCCATATCGCCGGGGCTGAGGATAGCAACTGATTCGATGGACAATTCAGACTCCCTTGGTTTCCATGTTTTAATTTTAAACGCTAATGATTATTGTAGTCCCTAAGTCAAAGCACTACGTGATGTATTTTGCCTATCTGTGCCAGCCGATACCCCGGTAGTAACCCCGCAGGTAGGCCACTTGGCCGCCGTGAGCAATGTTGTCCCAGATCAGGTTCCCCAAAGCTTCAGCCACCGTCAGGGTGTCCGGCAATGCGGGGAAGGGTATGACACGGGTTAATTCTTGCTCTGTGAGTGAATTAAGGTACTCCGTGGCCGCCGCGTTAACGGCATCGAAGTAGGCCATCACCACCGATTTGGCTGGCGATTGCCAGGCTTCCGCCCGTTCATTGCTCCAACCAAGCCCAAACTCTTGTGGGTCGTCGGGCATGTTGAATTTCTCGTGCCAGGCATCGGTGGTCCATAGCTGGGGTTTTTCCGTCAGCCGAAAGTTTATGAACCGGTCGGCCACTCTGGTCATATGCCAGATCAGCCAGCTCATGGAGTTGGAATCGACGTTGGGGCGAGCGACCATGGTGGCTTCATCAACTTCCACCACTGCCAACGTCACCATCTCCCAGTTGCGCTCAAGGGCAGCTAGGGCTGTAGAGTTTCCAGCCATGATTTTCCCCTCTCATCTCTCGGTTGGCTAAGTCGTTAGTCGGGTTCGCCTGGGCTGGGCTGGCCAACGGTCACCGGGTGGGTGTCAAAGACTGGGTTGGGCACTCGTTTTGGCCGCAGGTTGGTGTAGGCCATGACCAGGGCAAACACCCCAGCCTCAACCAAAACCACCGTAGCCCCCGACGAGACATCGATAAAGAAGCTCAGATAGATACCGACAAACCCGCACGCAGCGCCCAGCCCTGTCGAGAGCAGCAACACCGACTGGAACCGGTCACTCAGCATTCTCGCTGATACCGGTGGAATTACGGTGGCTCCGGCGATCAGCAGTACTCCCAGCACCTGCATAGAGACCACGATCGTGGCTGCCAGCACTAATGAGAACAGGGTTTCCACCCAGCCGGTTGGCACGCCGTAGAACTGGGCCACCTCACCGTCAAAGGTCGCAAACAAGAAGTGTTTGTAGGCCACAAACAGCACGGCGATGGTCGCCAGGGCCACCACTACAATGGCCATTAAATCGCCCGCACTCACGCCCAGGATGTTGCCAAAGAGCGCAGCCTCAAAGTCCCTGGTGAAGGACTTATAGCGGCTGATGAGCACGATTCCAATGGCAAAGCTGGCCGTGGTGATCACACCGATGGCCGCATCAGCCGCAATCTTGCGTTTCTTGGCGGTAAGCGCGATCAACTGGGCACAGAAGAAACCCCAGACAGTTGCGCCGACCAGGAAGTTGATAGACAGCACGAAACTGACCACCGCCCCGCCGAGCACCGCGTGGGAAAGGCCGTGTCCGATGTAGGACATACGTCTTAGAACAATGTACACGCCAATCAATCCACAGAGGCCACCTACCATTGTTGCCGCAATTATTCCGCGGACAAAGAACTGATACTCAAAAGGCTCAAACATTGCTAGCCTCGTCTTTATCGCCAATACCATGCTCATGGGGATGGTCGGCCTCGCCACCGGAACCAGCGTCATGCTCATGGCCATGGTCCGCCTCGCCGCCGGAACCAGCGTCAGGCCCAAGGGCATGATCCGCCTCACCAGTAGGATGGGCCATGTGTTCATGGTCGTGGTTAGCGTGGGCGCTGGCGTCGGTCCGGTGAACCCGAACGTGACGCGCTTCTAAATTCGGATCAAACCCCTGTTGGCGGAGATGTCCAGCTTCTTCATGGGGGTCGCCACCAGGTTCGTGAACGTGGACCGGCGGCACCGCGGTCACACCGTTGGTTCCACCGCTTCTCCCGTAGAAATGGGGGCTTTCAGCCACGATGGTCATGCCTTCATAGTGGATCACCGGCATCTCAGCTCCGTAGGTCATTCGCAGCACCTCAGTGGTTATCACTTCAGAGGGCGGCCCCTCGGCCAGAATCCGCCCTGCCAGGCAGACGATCCAGGGCAGGTGGACCGCCACGGCGTTTATTTCGTGGGTGGTGATAATGATAGTCACGCCATCGTGGTTCAGGTCATGTAGCAGGTGCATGACATCGTCCCGAGTCTTGATGTCCACTCCAGAAGTCGGCTCGTCCAACAACAACAATTCGGGGCTGCTAATTAGCGCACGGGCCAGGAACACTCGCTGTTGCTGACCGCCGGACAACTCTCGGATGTGCCGGTCGGCCAGGTTCAGGATTCCCAGGCGGCCCATCATTTCCGCGGCTAGTTCTTTCTCTTCCTTCTTGTACCAGGGGAACAGTCGATTCTCCATCGTCCGGCCCATCATCACAACTTCGTGGACGGTCACCGGGAAGTTCCAGTCAATGGTCTCCAGTTGGGGGACATAGCCCACTCTGGGACGTTTCTTGGCCGTGGAAACGCCTTTGACCAGGACTTCGCCCTCGTAAACGTCAACCGCTCCTAGCACCGTACGCAGCAGAGTGGTTTTGCCCGAGCCGCTGGGCCCCAGAAGGCCAACAAAGTCGCCCGGCATAATCTTTAGACTGACGTCGGTCAGTACCCGTTGCTTCTCATAGCCGCAGGTGACTGAGTTGATTTCCACGATGGGCTCTCCGGGCCCGGGGTGATGTGGCATCGGATGTAGCATGGTTTTCCTTATCTATGTCCTTAAAAGGAACCGCGGTCCCTTTGGTTAATCCTCGTTTCTGGTCTATTGCGGGTAGACCGCCCCACTCTCGCCGTCAAACACGTTTTCTATGTTCAGCGCGATCACGGCGCTGGCATCTCCGCCCAGGGCCGGGATCATGGCAGCCAAGTTATTCTGCATCAAACCCAGGTAGGTGTGCTCCGGGTCGCCGGGTTTACCGGGTAGATCATCGTCGGCCAGGTCATCTACGAATTTGGCGTTGGCCTCACTGGCGATGGCTTCCAACACGTCGCTGGAAAAGACTTCTGAGCCAAACACAGCCGGCAAGCCCAAGTCCTTGACCTGGTCAATCAATTCGGCAACCTCCCTGACGGAGGGCTGGGAGAAGTTTGACGGCTGGACCGCCCCAATTACTTCCATGCCGTATTGCTGGGCGAAATAAGCCCAGGAGTCGTGGTAGGTCAGCAGTTTCCGGTTCTGCTCCGGCACCGTGGCCACAGCAATCCGAATGGCTTTGTCCATCTGAGTAACTTTTTCACGAAAACGACTCAGGTTCTCGGCGAAATAGGCTGCGTTTTTAGGGTCGAGAGCCACCATCTGGTCGTGCACAAGTTCAGCGTAGCTCAGGCCCAGGTTTGGGTCCGGCCAGAGGTGGGGGTTCGGGTGGCCTCCTGACTCCGGGAA
Organism: Dehalococcoidia bacterium; assembly: GCA_028822675.1. Next base: position 5,109 of record JAPKDE010000106.1, read on the forward strand.
TGAGAAATCAAACCGCCACTGCTCGGGCGACACAGTCTGTTCGCCCAGAGACAGAATCACCGCGTCTGGTCTTTTGTTTGACTCTGCCAGAGCCAGCGTCGGCTCCTCTAGGAATAGGCCGTTGATGATTATCAAGTCAGCCTGGGCCATGAGCTTGGCCATGGACGGAGTTGGCTCAAAGGTATGGGAATTTACTCCCTCAGGGACGACACCTTCCAGACTGACTCTAGAGCCGCCGATATTCTCGACGATGCTGGTGATGGGCGACACGGTGGTCACGACAATTAAACGGCTGTCTTGTTGCTTGATATTTTGAGATGATTCCGAACTGTCGCTGCCACAGGCCACGATTGCCATCGCCGTCACTAGCACGGCCCAGAATCTGAAGCTAGAAAAGATACGCTGCATTTATTTTTGTTTCTCGTTGGATTTGGGCTCGGCCTCTTGGCAATCGACGCAAACACCGGTGACGGCGAAATGCTCCAAGTCAGGCTCGAATCCAAACTCTTTATTCAGGGTGTCTCGAAACTCTGCCAAGTAGTGGGGGCTCAAGTTGAACGCGCCGTTACAGGCCCTACAGACCATATGGTGATGGTGTCCGTCGGGGTCGGTCAGCTCAAAATGCAGCCGGTCGCCAATGGCTACCTCGGTCACCACACCCAAATCTTTGAACAGGTGTAGAGTCCGGTAGACAGTGGCGATATCCATGTACGGATAGGCTTTTTGGGCCGCCTGAAAGACTTCATCCACGCCCATATGGCCGTCGCTGGAGGCGATTATGGAGAGGACGATGAGTCGTTGGGGGGTTAGTCGGTGACCATTCAGGCGCAGGGTCTCGATGGCTTGTTCGTGCTTAATCATAGGTTTATTACGTGTAACACGAGGGTGGTGCTGGATATTTCAGTCATGCGATTAAAAGTTATTGCAACCAGTTGCGATAACTAATTCTAGCATTAAGGTTTATGAAGTCAATTCAATTTGAGTCGGTGGCCCATTCAGAAACAGAATGGGCTGGGTCAGACGTTAACGCGGGAGATCAAGAGGGCAGAGAGCACCCTGGTGGCCGCCATGGCCAAGAACACTATCGGCCACGGACTGCCAGCCATGTCCAGAACGGCGGCAAATATCAGAGCCTGGGCGCCAGCGTAGGCATACCCGTGGGCGCTCATGATGCCCAAAGCCGTTCCCGACATATGCCGACCAGCGATGTCCACTGCCACGGAGTTGATGGAAGACAGACCCATGGATAGCCCTCCCACAAACATCAGGATGGCCCCAATGGTGATGTTAACGGGTGGAGCAAAAGCGACGCCAACCAGCACTACTGCGCTGACCGAGCAGGAGAAGAAGATCATTGGCTGTCGTCGGCTGCCCAGGTACCGGTCTGAAAATATTCCGGCAGCGGGAGGCGCAATCAGATACCCCACCGGCAGCAAGATTGTGAGCAGGACTGTGGACTCAATCGACAGTCCGCCCTCCTCAAAGTAATAGATCGGCACCCAAGTGGTGAGACCGTAGCGGACGATATTCTCCAGCCCCTTAACGTGGCAGGCCATCAGAAACCGGGTATTGGATAGCAGCAATTTATACGGTCCCAGGCCCTTGAGGAGCGCCGGGTCGATGGATTCAGGGGTGGCCGAAACGGCATCTTCTTCAACGTAATCCGGCAGACCAACATCGGATGGCCTATCTCGGGCGATGAAGTAGAAGGCGACGCCCAACACCGCAATTATCATCGGTGGGTAGCGGAAGGACGCACGCCAGCCCCACTCAGCGCCCACGTACCCGGAGATCCACCACACCAACACCATTGCGCCGCCGGCGGAAGTGCCAACGATTCCCAAGGCCAAACCCCGGTTCCGGCGCGGCCACCACTGGGAGATCATGCTGATGGCCGGGGCCCAACAGGCGGCGTTCACAAACCCAGCAATTCCCCAAGGGATGGCCATCGTAATGGCCGACGTGGCAAAACTGGTGATGATATTGAAAACCGTGGTGAGAATGGCGCCAATCAAGACCCAAAGCCGAAGACCATAGGTCTCAGCCAGCCGTCCGTGGAACAGATCACCTAGCCCAAATCCCCAGAGCAGCAGGGCGTTCACCAGGCCAATCTCAAAGTTGCTTAGGCTGAGGTCTTCTTTGACTAGCGGGGCCACGGGCCAGAAGTTGAACCGGCCTAGATAAAGGAATAGGTAAAAACCGGAAAAGGCCAGCAGAATCCGCCACTTGAAGATGTGGTAACTGGGAGGGAGGTCGTCGTACCGTCTGGGTTCGATGGTGCTCAACTGGTCTGTGTCTGTCGTAGGGCGCTAATCGGCTGTTGGACCGTGTTTCTCATATACCTAACGGGGCAAGTCTTGCCAAATAGATGTCAGACCCTGACGCGGGAAATCATGATACCGGAAATCACTCGGGTGACGGCCATAGCTACGAACACTATTGGCCAGGGGCTGCCGGCCATGTCTAGCACCGCAGCAAAAATCAATGCCTGGGCACCGGCGTAGGCGTAGCCGTGGGCGTCCAACAAGCCGGAAGCGGTCCCCGACATACGACGACCGGCAATGTCCACCGCCACCGTAGACATTGGCGACATGCCCATGGACAGTCCACCAACCAACAGGAGAAATGCTCCCAAAGTGACGTTGACCGGCGGGGCCAAGGCAATACCAATCAGAACCAAGGCACTGACCGCACAGGAGAAGATGACCATTGGACGCCGCCGACTGCCCAGATAGCGGTCTGAGATTATGCCAGCCACCGGGGGCGCAATCAGATAACCCAATGGCAGCAAAATGGTGAGCAAGATCGTGGACTCGATGGACAACCCTCCTTCTTCAAAGTAGTAGATCGGCACCCAAGTGGTCAGACCATAGCGGACGACGTTCTCCAGACCTTTCACGTGGCAAGCCAGCAGGAACCTGGTGTTGCCCATCAGGATTTTATAGGGTCCCAAACCCTTCAGCAGTTCTGGATTTATGGCCTCTGGGGTGGCTGAAATCTCGTCGTCTTCCACGTATTCAGGTAGGTCTACGTCGGTTGGCCTATCTTTTGCAATGAAATAAAAGGCGATGCCCAACACGGCGATAATCATTGGCGGATAGCGGAATGACGCACGCCAGCCCCACTCGGCGCCCACGTACCCGGAGACCCACCACATGGTGACCATTGCGCCACCAGCAGCGGTGCCGACTATGCCCAGGGCCAAGCCCCTATTTCGGCGAGGCCACCACTGGGAGATCATGCTGATTCCTGGTGCCCAGCAGGCAGCGTTCACAAAGCCGGCGATGCCCCAAGGGATGGCCATGGTCACTGCAGAGGTGGCGTAGCTGGTGATGATGTTGAAAACGGTTGTAAGAATAGCGCCAATCATTACC
>JAPKDE010000107.1 GCA_028822675.1 Dehalococcoidia bacterium
ATCAGGTAATGATCCTATCGAAACTGAATCGTTGATGAAACAATCTATCACATCATTCGCATAATATGATACTAATATCAAAATTCCACTTTTTTATTATACATAAGTCGATGATATTGCCGGATGACAGTACTAAATCGAGTCAGCGGAACAGTTCAACCTGCCGTTGCCTCGCTTTGATTTAGAGACGATCGCAAAAAATGAAAGCACTTGGATAATCACATCCCGTGAACGAGCGTGCACCATGGATAATAACTCTGAAATTCTTTTGACAGACTCCCCGAAGTCTTATTTCGTAGCGGTATGCCTCGCAGGTATTTTCGGTACATTAGGGGTGCATCATTTTTATCTAGGCAGGTGGGCCCACGGGACTTTTGACCTAGCTATGGTCATTTTGACGATAGTTTTCATCTTCATTTTCCTCCCGATTGCCATATTGATAGCTGTAACGGATTTTGTTCACACAATTTATTTTACTTACAAATTAATCATTGGCGAATATAAGGACGCTTCAGGGAGAACTATCAGCCTGCCACATTGACATACCGTTCATCAACAAAGAAGATGTTTGCTACTCTAGGACGGTTATTGGGGAGTTCATGGAACATATGCTCGACTGATGGGGTTGGGCCGACCATCCAGCCAAAGTGGGGAAATTCCATTCCCCGTGAGCGGGGGATTAGCCACGCCCATTAATATACAGGGATATCTAGGCTCAATAATGGTACAATCACACACATTGAGCGGGCGTAACTCAGGGGTAGAGTGCTTGCTTCCCAAGCAAGATGTCGGGCGTTCGAATCGCCTCGCCCGCTCCAACGTATTTGTGCCTACAGGGTTCACTTGTGCGGCGGCTCCGCCGCCGGTCTCAACCCCTACGTGCTTATCGGTGATAAGCACGTGATAAGCACCAAGGGCATCAACCTTCGTCTTCAGGGCGTCCGGCAGCGGCCTTTTCCCCGCTCGTATCTGCGACAGAAACGGCTGACTTACGCCAAGTATGGTGGCCAACTTACGTAGCGATAGTTCGTTAACGTTCATCTTGTACGTCCTCTCGTTCCAACTTCTCCCGAATCGCCGCCTCTAACCAGTGTCCCACCGTAACGCCTTCTGCCTTAGCACGTTCGTTCGCACGGCGTAACGCCTCCGGCTCCATACGTATAGATAAGCGTGGTTTGTTGCCGGTTGGGGGCCGTCCCATACGTTTGTTCATCAACGCTAACGTACTTTAAGTCGGACGGCAAGTCAATTGCTGGATGACATGAAAAAACACGGGATACACCCCCTACGGTCTTTTTCTCTATCGTGCTGGGAGTAGTTTGCGTGTTCGGTGGGGGATTGGGTAGCCAGCAGGCAAGATGCTGAGAAAACAGGCCCCACGTTTGCAGTCACTTTAAGAAAGATGGGTACTACTCTCGCTACTTTTGATTTCTCGGCATGGCCGCTGCGGCTCACACGAAAAAGCCGCCAGCAGACATGGTTATCGGTCCACCAGCGGCTCGGTGAGGGTCGTCCCCCCGAATATCACTCTATTCCCACGTTATCCAGAGCTTCAACCTATCAGCGTCACTTATTGATTGAAACTCGGTTTCCTCAGGCTATCTAGAAGGTCTTCTACCACCTTCTCAATCATGGGTCGTAGGTCCTCAGGGGCGTCGGCAATCTTCCGGGATAAACGACTTGCGACTTCCGAACTGGTGCTAAGGGGCGTCTCAGATGCCGTGTTAGAAGATTCGTCATTGTACCCGAGGTCGTCGTCCTCCAAGGTCAGAAACCAGCGAAGGGGCTTGTCGTAAAGTTCGCAGAGCAGGTTGAGGTTCTCCTCTGAAATCGACCGCTGAGACCGCTCCCAACGATGTACCGTCATCCAAGAAACGCTAATCTTGGAGGCCACCGCCTCCTGGCTGAGTCCGGTTGCTCTTCGCGCTCGTTGGAGCCGACCTCCTAGCCCTGGAATACTTATCTTCATCCGTTCGCCTCGTACGCAATAAATTAAGCCCGTCAATCGGGCCGCCCGACATCTTACCATCATTGCCGAGGACGCAATCTAGCGTCTCAGCTTATTAGGACAAAGCCTATTAGTAGTAAGTGGGGTGTGTCCTAATTAGCGTGGGTGATGGCACGTAGAAAACGGGCACCCGTTCCTACGTATCTACGCTTACGAAGGGTACTATCCGCGAGCTTTTTGATTACGTAACAACGCCGTCTCGCTAGGCAGACGCCAAATCGCAGCGCGGACTTTCGCTCTTTCTTTAGCAGCCGTGGGTATGGTCCATACTGGTACGAGGTTACGGTTGTTCGCGCGGCGGCTCGGACTTCGTACGATATTCCGTTCACGCGCTATTAATATAGGTATAGGCGGTGAGCGGAACAGTGTCGCTCTACCAGCGTGACGTCGAAGTGGATTTGGCTAGACCTTGCCGACCAGGCTCATCAACAAGGCCATTGATCTGGCGAGTGAACCCTCCTCATCGTAGCCCTCCGGGAATATAGAGGCCAGAAAATCGGTCGCCCCGGCGTCGGCGTAAGCGATTAACTGCTCTGCCACTTCCGCTTCGTTACCAATCAAAGCCACTTCCGAAGGCCCTTCGACTCCCTCCAGGTCCAGCATCCTTCGGTAATTGGCGAGTTCCCCGTATCGCTGGTAGGTCTTGGCGGCCTGCGCCCTCGCCTGTTGTGGGTCATCGGTTACCGCGAGTGGCATACCGACGCACACCCTCGGTTCCGACCTACCCACCGACTCCGCCGCCCGAGTTATGCGCGGGACGACGTGAGATTCGACGGTCTTCGGCCCCGCCATCCAGGTAAAAGTGCCGTCGGCCTGCTCACCTGCGACACGCAGCATCATAGGTGCCAAAGCGGCGACGACCACCGGGACGTGAAGTGCTCCTGGAACCTGGTACTGGCCTTTGACTTTGTAGAATCTGCCAGCGAAATCGACCTTACCTTCGTCCAACAACGGTCTCAGCACGCTGAGGTACTCTTCCATGTGTCGGGCCGGTTCGTCGTACGAGAGACCCATGACATCTTCAATCATTGGCCGGTGCGATAGTCCAACGCCCAAGGTCAATCGGCCCTCTGATGCGATTTGAGCGGTAATCGCGTGCTCGGCCAGGGTAAGTGGTTGAATCGGAAAGATGGGGACCACCGCAGTTCCCAACTCGATGCGGCTGGTCCTTGTGGAGGCGAGTGATAGGGCGGTTAGTGCATCAAAACCCGGCCCGGAGGAGACTTGCGGCAACCAGATGCTGTCGAATCCGTCTTCTTCTGCTTGAACCATCTCCTGAATCAGGGAGTGGAGTTCGACAGAGGCACCTCTGGCTCCAGTTAAGAGACTTATTCGCATACTGTTCACCATCGATTGAGAATTCTACGACTTGGCGAAATATACTACGTAGCGACACCCCTAAGCCGTCAACCATCTTCTGGAGCAGGTGAGTCAGGATAGTTCATGCCCGCGGGCCATAATTTGCGACGGGGCCCGCAACGGGAGCAGACTTGAGAGCCTCGCTTATATACGTGTAGGTGGGCTCCCAACCGTCCCGATGAACCCACCATGCACTGGAGCGTTCCTAGGCGAACCGTGCTAATGGCCGATGGCGATTGGGTCTTCCCACGGATGTTTTCGTTACGGGCGTTTTCGTTTTCGCCTGGGTGCGAAAACTGATGTAATGAATAAAGGGGGTTTGGCCATGAAAAAGTTGTTGACCAAGAGCGACAACAAGAAATTGTTTGGTGTTGCCAGTGGGGTAGGAAGCTGAGGAAGGGTTGATCTAGAGGATGCGGCTCTGCTTGGGTCGGATAACCCGCTAGCCGCCGGGGTGAAGAGGATTACGCCGTAGTTTGGGTTATCTGACGCCCAACGTGGGGAGGCTACTGTCTATCGCTCTAGGAACCTCCCTGCGGCCAGGAACAGGCCCCAGGGGAACGTTAACGCGACTTTAGCAACAAAGGCCAATGTTGCAAATGGTGAGATTAGTACCGCCGGCACTGGACCCCAATTGTATTTGGCCGATGGTATCCACTCCAACGGGGATGCCAGCGAATCCAGGTATACGTCCAGTCTTCGCTCCCATTTGTTGTTTTCCATTAATCCCCCGCAATCCCCCGCCAATAATCTGGACGCCTGAGACCGAGCCTGTGGCTAACTCGATTGGTTGGTGCGTCGCCGTACCGCAACTTTGTGGCTTACCCGGCGACTTACCCGGTGGCTGACACGATTCCAGAGCACCGTTATTCTACTCCAGTCTTGTACCTTGGACCTCGTATTGATAGCTCAGTTCCAAAACCGACTGGTTTTCGCTCTCACGACACACTAATAAGCCGCAATCCGGTTTGTCAGATTTAAGTGTCTCTCGTTATGTCACGTAGGCGTAAATGGGATTTTCCGAATTCATCCATTGCCTATTCACAGTCATTACGTAATCTATTTAGAGTTTCTGCTAAACATGAACGAGTTTTTCCGTTAGGTGTCAAGGGTCTGTACCCTATTCTTTATCCCATTATTTGACACACGACGAATACCAATTTAAACTTGCCTTAGGTGCGTCGGTACCCATCCAATTCGGTATTTAACATAAGTTATTGACAACACAAGTTCGCGATTATTCAGCGAATTAGTAAGGGAGCGAAACTCTGATGGCAGAAAACGATCAAGAGTCCCAGGGACATGACGCTAGCACGCAGCCAGACGCGTCAGGAGATAAGCAGTCTATGCTGCTAAAGCTTGCCGAGCGGACAGTTGTCCAGGCAGAAGCTTTGGCTCAAGAGATTACCGACCATGCCAGGCAAGAGAGCGAAGCTGAGGGTGCCAAGATTATTGCCCAAGCTTCAGAGAAAGCCAAGGCAGAGGCCGAGCAAACTATAGAAAATTCCAAACGCCGCAGCGAAACCATAATCAGTGAAGCTGCCGCAGAGGCTCAAGAAGAGAGCGAAAAGACCCTCAAAAACTCTCAGTCAGAAAGCGAAAAGATGTTCACCAAGGCCCAATCAGATAGTGAAAAGATGCTGAGCAAGGCCCAGGCGGACAGCGAGAAGCTATTGAGCAGTGCCAAGGCCGACATTGAAGCGAACTTGGGTTCAACTCAAAATGATGTCCAAGAGATTCTGAGTAAGGCTCGGCTAGAAGCTCAGGCCATCATCAACTCCTCGCAGACCCGTGCAGAAAGCACCGAGTCCAACGCCCGCCTGCAAGCTGAGTTCCTGATTAGGCAGACCACTCAGAGCGTGGCTGACGGAATCCGTTCTTCAGTCATGGAGATTTGCAACGCCCTTCTTCCGACCGTGGAAGAGTTTGGCAAAGACTCTCAGGAAGCGCTGACCGCGCCTGAAGCGCCGGCAACTGAGGCCCAGATGCTAGAAGCCGCCGATTCTGAAGAAGAACACGCTCCGGCGACCAACAGTGTTGACGCAGAAGGATTGGACAAATCCTCAGGTCCCAAAGCAAAGGCATCCGCTAAAAAGGGCATCGCAGCCTAATAAAGCGCAAAGGACCACTCACAGAGAATCAAAAGACCCCTACGACAATGTCGTAGGGGTCTTTTTTATTGTTCTGTCTTGGCAGCCCAAATAGCCCAAATTATGGAGCAACTGAGCTCTGCCCGTTCTCTGCAATCTCCCGCAGTTCTGCCACCTTGGCAAAATCTCGTTCTGAATCTTCGTAATTGCCCAGGCGGTTATAAGCCACGCCTCGGTTGTGATACGCCTCTGAGTAGTTGGGGTTTAGGCGTATTGCCTCCCCGTAGTCCACAACTGACCGCTCAAACTGTGCCAGTTCATTTAGAGTATTGCCGCGGTTGATGAAGACATCGGCGTCCTTTGGGTTCAGACGAATCGCCTGGTCGTAATCCCTGAGCGCGCGTTCCGGTTGGGCCAGGTCATTATTGGCGTTCCCCCGGTTGTTGTACGCCGCGGCGTAATCCGGGTTGATGCGAATTGCCTCGTCATAGTCTTCTATGGCGCGTTCATTTTCGCCCAGGGCATGGTAGGCCGTACCACGGTTGTTATAGGCAGCGGAATTCTCCGGGTCTCGGGCGATCGCCTCATCATAGTTTGAGATGGCCCTGGTGTTCTCACCCAGTGCGCGGTAGGCGTTGCCGCGGTTGTTATACGCGGCGATATAGTCGGAATTTATTCTGATGGCCTGGTCATAATCGTTGACGGCCCGGGCTAGTTCGCCAGTGTCGTAGTTGGCAATGCCTCGGTTGTTGTAGGCGGCGGAAAACTCCGGATTTTTCTGTACCGCAAGATCGTAGTCTGCTATCGCCTCGGCATTTTTCCCCATGTCGTGGTAAATCTTGCCCCGGTTGTTGTAAGCCTCAGAGTATTCTGGATCGAGGCGAACAGCCTCGTCATATCCCTCTAAGGCGTTGTCATGTTCGCCCATAGCGGAATAAGCTATTCCCAGATTAAAGTAAAACCCGGCACGTTCGGGCGAAGACTGGTTCATCCGGTTCCTTCAGGTCTTGCAGTTGATTCCGGCGTAACTCAAATGTATTCCCGGCGCGAGCCGATTATAACATTTTGAGCCCAAAGCATAGTGAAAATCGGCCTCGCTTTGTGGGTATAAACCTGCATTACGCGGCCGGAGCTAAATCCACTGTCGGCATATTTATCGTATCGTAAAAGTCCACTAAATGACTTGAAGCCTGAGCAGCAAGCCTGGCCAAAAGCCTAGGCTGAAGCTTCAGGGTTGATAATTCGGAACACTGCGCGCCGTCAAATTAGGCGGTTTAGGATAATTGGATATGTCACGACTACTGACGCTGCCGTTACTGGCAGTATTAATCGCTCTGGTCGCGTGCGGGACCTCCGCAACAGAGGCTCCACAAACCAGCGCAACTGCTACAGCAGATATAACTCCATCTGGCGCTGTTTCAACTGAAATCACGAGTGAAGTTGCTCCGGTCTCAAGCAAACTTGAGACCGGCACCGACGTTGGCAAGAAGATACCCGACTTTGAATTCACGCTATTCGACGGCAGCGTCCAGTCAACCGCCCAGCTATCCAGCCAAGGGCAGCCGGTGTTCCTCTTCTTCTTTACAACTTGGTGACCCGTCTGCCGCTCCGAGTTACGGAGCATGAAGGATCTCTGGCCGAAGTATGCCGACAGGGTAAATTTCTACGCCATTGGCCAAAGCCCGTTTGAGAGCCTGGAAAGACGGGAGTCCTACGCCCAAAAAGAAGGCTATCCGTGGCCTGTGGCTGAGATTGATCCTAAAATCCTTAAGGACCTAAAGGTGTTGCAGCAGTCCACCAAGATTGCTCTGGACCACCAAGGGGTGATTACCTACCGGGATGGCTACGCCGACGGCGGCGTGGCCAAATGGCGGCAGGTCTTCGAGGAGCTGATAGAGCGCACCGGTAGTTAGGAGACTCTAGAGCCCGAATTCCGCCATAAACCCAGTGATTGCGTCATTGAATTCCAAGTGACGCTCAATGATTCCCAAGTGTTTGGCCCCTTGGATGATCTCCACGCTGGCGTTAGGCATCGCCTGGGCCATCTCGGTCGCCATCCTGGGTGTTGAACCGGAGTCGCTGTCTCCGGTGATGACCAGAGTTGGCACCGACAGAGATGCGTAGTCCAGATAATGGTCCTCAGCATTGGACAGCAGTTGGTAGCTCTCCAGGAACCGCGCAGGGTCATTATTCCGCAGTCGCGCAGATATCTCCTGCTCCACAGCCGGATTTGCCGATAAAAACTCCGGATTGAACCATCTCTGCAGCGCCGCTGTCTCCAACCCCCGCTGATCACCGGAGATGGCTTGTCGTACACGGTGTGACATGGCCTCGCGCTCCTTGGCCGTGCGCTGGTAGGTGGTGCTGATTAGAACCAACCCACGCACTACATCAGAGTGGGCAGCCGTAAAGTGTTTGGCCACATGCCCTCCCAGAGAAAACCCCGCCAGGACGACTTCAGATATCTGAAGCTCTTCTAGCAGCATGTGGAGTTGGTCTACAAAAGGGTGGAAACTCTGCTCGCCAAGGGCTTTTTCAGTCTCTCCGTGCCCCAGCAGGTCATAGGCCAGCGTTGACCGGGCGCTGAAATCTCCCAGCATTGCCCGCCAGATGTTCTGATCTAGGCCCACTCCATGGACCAAGACAATGGGCGTTGTGCCCTGCACTTCCATATACTCGAAACAGGTTCCATGGCGGTCTTTCGTCATTACCTAACAGTCCTTGGTAGTCTTCTATCCCGGTTTACTCGAGGATTGGTAAATTGACACCCTTCGGCGGTGGTGCTAGCGTCTAATCCGATGCGAGCGTTACTCTGATAACCCTTGCAGCTATTTTCCTAGGAGACACTAAAACACAATGAAGTTTAGCAACTTCCTGTTCCCTGAAAGTAAAACCCCCGAAGGCGATTACGATGTTATTGAGGAATCGCTACGGGAGGCAGAATTATCCGAACAACTGGGCTACGACGTTGTATGGCTGGCCGAGCATCACTTTGACGGCGGCTGCGCC
>JAPKDE010000108.1 GCA_028822675.1 Dehalococcoidia bacterium
ACAATCTTGATACGGAAGGAGTGTGGTACAAGAGGGAACAGGTCAACAAAAGCCTCTCCCAACTGGGGGTGGATGCTGGCCGCGCTTTCAGTTCTCTATCCGCTGGCCTAAAACGCCAAGTGCTCTTAACAAGGGCGCTTGTTAGTGAGCCGGAAATCCTCTTACTTGATGAACCAAGTAACCACATGGATATTGATTCCATCATGGAACTGGAACAGATGATGGTTCGGTTTACGGGTGCTTTGATCTTTGTCACCCACGACCGTATGTTCTTGCAGAAAATTGCTACTCGAATAGTGGAAATTGACCGGGGCAGCCTGTTTGATCAGACCTGCGACTATGAGACATTCCTGGTACGGAGGGACGCCAACCTGGGAGCGGAGGAGACGAAAAATGCTCTGTTCGATAGGAAGCTGAAACAGGAAGAACATTGGGTTCGGGGAGGTATCAAGGCGAGAGGGACGCGCAACGAGGGCCGCGTGAGAGAACTGGAGAAAATGCGGGATATGCGCAGCTCCAGACGGGATCGGCCCAAGAATGTGAAGATGGAAGTCCAAGAGGCCGAGCGTTCCGGAACATTGGTGGCAAAGGCAGACAATATTGGCTTTAACTATGGCGATACTCAGGTAATCTCAAAATTCTCCGCCACGATTCTGAAGGGCGATAGAATCGGGATTTTGGGCCCCAACGGCAGCGGCAAGACAACCCTTTTGCGCCTTCTACTTGGCATGCTCAGTCCGGTTACTGGAACAATCCGCCTCGGCAGTAATTTGCAAATCAGCTACTCCGACCAACTTCTTGAGCAATTGGACGAGAACAAGACCGCCATAGAGAACATCGGCGACGGCACGGATACGGTTACCGTTAACGGCAAAAATCGTCACATTGTTGGCTATCTGCAAGATTTTCTCTTTTCTTCAGATCAAGCTCGCTCTCTTGTTTCTGGTTTTTCCGGTGGGGAGCGCAAGCGCCTCATGCTCGCCCGTCTCTTCACGCAGCCCTCCAATCTCCTTGTGCTTGATGAACCCACCAACGACCTTGATATCGAGACCCTTGACCTCCTTGAAGGCCTATTGATTGACTACACAGGAACGATTCTCATCGTCAGCCATGATCGGACGTTCATTAATAACATCGTGACGAGCACCATCGTTTTTGAAGGCGACTCCGTCGTGAAGGAGTACGTGGGTGACTATGATGACTGGCTGCGTCAGCGCCCCAAGGAAGCCAAACCAAGTAGGGCACCTGCCAGCAAACCAGAGGCCCCACCGGCTCCGGCACCCAGGGCACAGGTAAAATTACGGTTCAGCGAGCAAAAGGAACTGGATGCATTGCCCCAGACTATTGAGTGCTTCGAAACGGAACAGCAAGAGTTGTTCCAGACTATGGGGGACCCGGAACTCTACAAAAAAGACAAGACTGACATTGCTGCCAACAACGATAGGCTAGAAGAACTGAAAAGACTTTTGGCTGAGGCCTACGAACGTTGGGAAGAACTGGAACAACTCCGCCTAGATATTGAAAACAGCAGGCTTTTAAAGTAGAAAAGCACAAATAAATAAAATCGTCTAAATCCTAGGAGATTAAATGGCCGGACAAGAATGGGAAACAAAAACCTCAGACATCGTTTACACAAAGTTTAATGCTGGAGAATCAATGGTTGAAACCCTTGAATCGTTGGCGAAGGCCAATGGCATTCGGGAAGCCATCGTGACGTCATGTATCGGAAGCTTTCGTAACCTGAAATTGCGTAACCTCTGCGCCTGGGAAGAAGGCTCCCCTGAATTCCAACGCCATGATATTACCGAAACTATGGAGTTGGTCAGCGCAGAAGGGTATATTCAGCCCCTACCAGACGGTGAACTCCGAGTGCACATCCATGTCGCTGCCGCCCGTTCGAACGGTGAGATGATTGGCGGCCACTGCGAAGACGCCACCCTTCTAAGCGGCGCTTTCATGTATCTGCAGGTAATAGAACGGGAATAATTCGATGCTATTAACCGGGTGACTTTTTGGGGCACAGGCGATATTAAAACACCTGTGCCCCTTTTTGTTGCCCAATAATTGGCCTCAGTGTAGTATCACCGAGACGTTCACCCATTTGGGAACCAGTGATATCTGGATGGTCCTAGTCCAGAAGACAAATCAATTAGGGAGATTCCATGAAATACGATGTTGTGATTGTTGGCGGTGGAGCCGCCGGATCAGTAATGGCTGCTAGATTGGCCGAAAACGCGAATACCTCTGTCCTGTTGCTGGAAGCCGGAAAGGACTACCCTGACCCGGATAATCTTCCGGACGAAATAAAGTACGCTACCACAGGTTTTGCAGAATCCCCCGAGTCGGAACACAACTGGGCCTTGCGCGGAACAATCACCGAGGAGCAGGGCGAGATTCACGTAGCGCAGGGCAAGGTGATTGGCGGCGGGTCTTCCATCAACGGCGCAGCCATGCAACGCGGGTTGCCCGAGGATTTCGATTCCTGGGCCGCGATGGGTAATGATCAATGGTCTTATGACAAAGTCCTGCCGTTCTTCAGAAAATGCGAACGCGACCTAGACATTCGCGATGATTTTCATGGGACTGACGGGCCAATGCCGGTGCGTCGTCGCCAGGCCGGTGAATGGCCTGACATCCAAAAGGCATTCCACTCCGCCTGTCTGAAGGAAGGTTACGGATCAGTTGATGATACCAACGGCCCGAACCCTGCTGGCGTCGGTGTGTGGCCGTCTAACAACCTGGACGGCTGGCGTATGAGCGCTGCGTTGACTCACTTGAATCCTATGCGCCACCGTCTAAACCTAACTGTGCGGGGAGAGGTCCTTGTCAGGAAGGTATTGATTGAGAATGGGAAGGCCGTGGGTGTGGAAGCAGAAAGCGGTGGAGAGGTTTTTAATATTGATGCGGACCGTGTCGTTTTGAGCGCCGGGGCGATCAAGTCTCCGCACCTGCTTATGCTTTCAGGTATTGGCCCCAAGGCCCAACTTGAAGAGTTCGGCATCCCGGTCATCAAGGATCTGCCCGGAGTTGGGCAAAACCTGATGAACCATCTGAGCGCTCAAGTTACCTTTAAGGTTAAAGACGGGTTGTCACTCTTCGGAGATACCGATTCCGTCCACTTTGGTCTGCACTACACCTCAGACGGGTCGAGTGAAGTCAATGACATGCTGATGCGGACCACGCCGATGGTCGATGAACGGCCGGAGCGCGTCCCTGGATTGCGGACCAAATCCTTAAACAATGACGTCCCGGCGGACCGCGTGGCCCGAGTCTCCGTCACGCTTGGGTTGCCTGATGGATCGGGATACGTGAACCTCGCGTCGGCTGACCCATCGGTGCAGCCTACATTTAACTATCGTTATCTACAGAATGAAAACGATAAACGCCGGGTCCGGGAAGGGATACGGAAGGCGGCTGATTTCCTGGAATCTGACGCGTATAAAGACGTGTGCGATCAGCGTCTCCACCCGACAAACGACATCCTGGGCAACGACGAGGCTCTGGACCTGTACATACGCCAGACCGTTGGCACTGCCCGTCACGTTTCCGGTACCTGCAAGATGGGACCAGATTCAGACCCAATGGCCGTTGTTGACCAATACTGCAGCGTCAAGGGAGTCGCGGGATTGTCGGTGGTTGATGCGTCGGTGAAACCCAAGATCACCAGGTCAGGCGGCAGCCACGCAACGGTCCTCATGATGAGTGAACGCGCCGTCGAGTTCATTGCGCCCAAGTAACCCTTAAGTTAATAGAGCAACAATAACCAGAACCTACACGAGGTACTCATCTACGGATCTATGGTGAGTACCTCGTTCTGGTTTAGTAATCCACTGAAAGGCATCAATAACCTGTTAGGCGAGAGGTTTCAACATGACCATTCCCGGAAAACCACCGGCTCCCACTGACCAGGTGCACCACATCGGAATCGCAGTGGCCGATCTGGACTCAAGCATCAAGTTCTATAAAAATATCTTTGGGCTGGTACCCGGTCCAATCATCGTCCGAGAAGAACTAAACGTCCGTGGCTGTTTCATAGCAATCGGCACCACCAACTTGGAGCTACTTCAGGGAACAGGCCCAAAAAGCTCTATATCGATTCACATTGAAGAAAAAGGTGAAGGCCTTCACCATATTTGCTTTGAGGTAGAGGGAATTGAAGAAAAGCTGAAGACCCTTGATGAACTTGGCATCGACCTACTGGACAAAATTCCCCGGACCGGGCTCATGGGCGGCGACATCGGATTCCTAGACTCGTCAGCAGCAGGCGGGGTCCTAATCGAGTTGGCCCAGCACGTACATTAGCCGACTCTGACGAATATTATCCCTGACTAAAGACTCTGGTAGTCAATACAATCAGGTTATGTAAACGCCTAGGCACGGCCGTGGCGCAAGGCCCGCCCCGCCAAAACTCCAGTGTGTTGGCCTTGGTCCACCACGATGCTGCCGTTGACCACCACGTATTCGATGCCCACCGGGTATTGCTTGGGGTTTTGGAGAGTGGCCGGAGAACTCACGGTATCCGGGTCGAACACCACAATGTCGGCCTTCATGCTGTCACGTAACATTCCACGGTCGCGAATATCCAGTCTATTGGCCGCCATTGAGGTCATCTTTCGGATGGCCTCTTCAAGGGTCAATCTGCCTTCTTCACGCACGTAATCCGCCAGTATAGTTGGGAAAGTCCCGTAACTGCGCGGATTGGGATATTCACCTAGTAGTACGGCATCGGTGCCAATCATGGTCCTGGGGTGGGTTATAAAGTCGGGCAGCGTCGCGAGGCTGGGCCCGGGTGAAACATAGGAGATTTGCAGGTCTTCGTCCAAAAGCAAATCACAGATGGTGTCCACCTCGCCTTTTTTCATAATCTCCGCCGCCTCAGACAATGACTTGCCCTCGAATCTTTGGTTGTGGGGTTGCTTAAAATTGGTCATCATAAGCTCAGTAAACGACCCACTGCGCGGGCGGATCTCCTGCCTAAGACGTTCCCGTCCTTCTTCGGAACGCATTATCGCCTTGAGCTTTTCCGGTCCGCCGTTGAATGCCCATGATGGAATCAATATCAGCAGTCGGGTGCTGCTATAGCCGTAATGAAAACAGTCCATGGTCACGTCTTGGCCTTGGCTGACAGCACCATCGACCAACTCCAGTAATCGCTTGGCGCTCCCTGAATGGGTCAACTTCTGGTAGAAATGGGTTAAATGGCAGGGAATCTCTCCCCGCTGCCCAATCTCCAATGCCTCTTCCACTGGGTCCAAGAATTGGTCGCCCATATTGTTGCGCAGGTGTGTGTGGTAAATGCCGCCGTAACGGCCTGCCACCTGAGCCAATTCCACCAGTTCGTTGGTGTCTGCGTAGCTTCCCGGCGGGTAATCAAGACCCGTCGAAAGCCCAAAAGCGCCGTCCTCCATGCCCTCACGCAGCATGGCGCGCATATTCGCGATCTCAGACTCGCTGGCCGGTTTTTCGTTCCAACCCACGGCGGATATGCGTAGGGGTGAGTTGCCAATGATATAGGCAATGTTGATGGCCACTGTGCCGTCGAACATTCTAAGGTACTCGGCAACCGTGGACCAACTCCCCGGCAATTCTGGTGCACCGTCCAGGCCAGAGTTCAGCTCGAAGAAGGCCAGAAAATCATCGTGGGATGTGAATGGCGCATAGGAGTTGCCGTCAACGCCCACCAACTCAGTGGTGATCCCCTGGCGTACCTTTGGGTGGTGTTCTGGTTCGGCCAATATCATCAGACCAGAGTGGGCGTGCACGTCGATGAACCCAGGGCAGACCACCTTCATTTTGGCGTCAATTACCCTAGTCGCCTCCAGGTCTGCCAGACCGCCTCGGAAGATGCTGATCGTGTCTCCAGCCACACCTACGGAGCCGTAGAATCCGGGGTTGCCGGTGCCGTCCACTATGAGCCCGTTGTTAATCAGAAGGTCTAACAATCGTTACCTCTCTTACTACCCGTCCGCGCCCGAACTACTCTACACGATTATAAAAGTTGATTAGCCGGCATGATTAGCACTATTAATAAGACGCTGCACAAGAATAACCAATGAATGAGTTCGTAGTAGAATCCGCACCACGATGGACTCACTGTGGGAGGGGTAGTGGCGGCTCTATCCCCGTAAGACCATGCCCGGCAGTTTATATGGATGCCGAAACGCCGGAATCCAGTTGCTAAAATTCACCGAACAGAAATGGGAAGGTGACCATGACAATTAAGGACACTGAGAGGGACACTGGTAAATCTGACATCATTTGAGGAAGAACGCCGAGGTTCCCTGGAGACGGGCAAACTGGCCGACCTCGCAGTCCTATCTGGCGACTACTTGGGTATACCTGAAGACGAGATACCCGACCTGCACTCGGTGCTGACCATGGTTGATGGGCGTATCGTCCACACCTTCGGTGAGATTTAATGAAAGACTAGGTTCTTGTACCCTTAGGCAATTCCGAAGAGAATGCGCTAACTGAAATTGGAGAAATGAATGACTGATCGTGTTCCGTCCGCCCCAAAAAGACCGCAAGAAATAACGACCCACGAGGATGTTAGGAATGACCCTTGGTTTTGGCTCCGTGATATCGACGACCCGGAGACCATGGCGTATCTCAATGCTGAGAATGCCTATACCGAAGCGATTTTGGAACCTGAGAACGCGCTTCGAGAAACCCTATTCGACGAGATGCGTGGGCGGATAAAGGAAGACGATTCCACCGTTCCCCAAAAAAACGGGGACTATTACTACTACACCCGCTTTGAAGAGGGCAACCAATATCCCATATTTTGCCGCAAGCACCTTTATTTAGATGCGACCGAAGAGGTCATCCTCGACGTAAATGTGCTAGCGAAGGATCTGGATTATTGCCGTGTTGGCAGCTTGGAGAACAGCCCCGACCACAAATTATTGGCTTACTCCATGGACTCTGACGGCTCAGAGATTTATACGATCTACGTCAAGAATTTGGAGACCGGCGAACTGTTGCCGGACGCCATTCCAAATTCTTATTACTCCCTGGAATGGGCCAACGATAACCAGACCCTGTTTTACGATGTGCTGGACGAGAACCACCGACCGGTCAAGGTATTCAAGCATCGTCTAGGGGATGATCCGTCGGCGGACGAATTGGTCTACCAGGAAATGGATGAGCGTTTCTTTGTTGGGGTGATGAAATCGTCGAGCAATCGCTTTATCTTCGTCGCGGCCTCAGGCAATAACATGTCGGAATGGCGGTTCATGGAAGCCAACGACCCTGGGTCTGCGTTGACGCTGGTTGAGCCACGCCGTGAAGGGTTTGAATACGATATAGAACACCACAGTGACCGGTTTCTGATTCGCCACAACTCAGGAGATGCTAAGGATTTTAAGGTCTCAGAAACACCGATAGCGACGCCTACAGCCGAGAATTGGCAGGACTTGGTACCCCACGTGCTGGGCCATCCCATCGGTGGGATCACGGTAACCCGCGATCACTTGATTCTTTCAAGTCGTGATAACGGGTTGCCGCAGATTCGAGTGATGGAACACGCCACTGGGAACGCCTTCGATATACCTTTTGATGAAGAAGACTACTTTGTGGGGGTTATGGAAGGAAGGGACTGGGAGACTTCAACACTTCGGTACTCCTATTCCTCTATGACCACTCCCGCGACTGTCTATGACTACAACATCAAAACGCACGAAAGGGAGCTAAAGAAACAAACCGAGGTTTTGGGAGATTTTTCTTCAGATAAATACCAATCTAGTAGAGTATTCGCGCCTGCAGAAGATGGGACTCTTATTCCGATTTCAATCGTCTATTCAAAGGAGACACCCCTTGATGGGTCGGCTCCGCTTTATCTCTACGGGTACGGGTCTTATGGCATAGTCGTAGATTCCAATTTTGGATCGGCACGGTTGAGCTTGGTAGACCGCGGGTTCATCTTTGCCGTGGCGCACGTCCGCGGTGGAATGGACTTGGGATGGGACTGGTATGAAGATGGCAAGCTACTAAAAAAACGGAACACGTTCACCGATTTCATTGCCTGCGCCGAGTACTTGGTCGACCAGAATTACACGGAAAAAGGCCGAATCATCGCCTCCGGAGGCAGCGCCGGCGGGATGCTGATGGGGGCCGTTGTAAACCTTCGCCCAGATCTGTTCATGGCAGTGGTCGCTGACGTTCCTTTCGTGGATGTTTTGAACACGATGCTGGATGACACCCTTCCATTGACCACTATGGAGTACAACGAATGGGGCAATCCCAATGACAAGAATTTCTATGAATACATGAAATCTTATTCACCCTACGACAATGTGAAGGCCCAAAATTACCCCCACATGCTGATTACCGGGGGTATCAGCGACCCAAGAGTGACCTACTGGGAGCCGGCTAAATGGACCGCTAGCC
>JAPKDE010000109.1 GCA_028822675.1 Dehalococcoidia bacterium
GGAGGTAAATCCAGAACCATTGCAGGAACATGTGGATGTTTTGCCAGTCAGTGCTCGTTAGTGCTTTAGGGTCTTCGAACATGGATTCTCGTTGGTTGTTTCAAATCACCATTTTTACGCACAGTTCCATTCGTGGGAGTGTGCGTAAAATCACCTTTACTTAAAGGTCAGGTGAAAATTATCACAACTAGATTTTGGTGTCAAGAGATTTTAGCTATGGCGACGCGTGAGAGCCGACTCACTGTACCGGGATAATCATGGCCTGATTATCCCAGTTTATTTGGATAGTTTTACCGTATTTTATATTTAACCTGGGTTGGGCGTTGCGAGGCCCTATTGAGAGTCCTACAGCAGTCTTAGGCTGGCGGATTCTCGTGGAACCAGTCCACAATCTCTGAACCGGCGGCTGCCCAAACGCCTTCGTGACCCATTATGTGGCCGAGCGCCTCTTCAAGATAGCCGATGCGGAAGGGCTGTCCGATCAACCAAGGGTGCAGGTTCATTGTGAGCAAACGCCCGGAGGTGTCTGCTTCCCGGTACATCGTGTCAAATGCGTCTGTTATTGATTGGGCGAACCGGTCAATGGTCACCCGGCGCTGCGATAAGGTGAACAAGTCATCCATTTCCAGCATCGTTGGCAGGGCGGTTAAGCCGTCCCTCATGGGGTAGGGTTGTTCGTCATTTACCCAGTCGGTCACGTAATCAAAGCCAGCCTGCCGTAGCAGGTCTGGAGTCCGATTCGACTCCCCATAGTCGGTCCCGTGCCAACCTCTGGGAATACTGCCGGTGGCCGCCTGCATCTTGTCCCTTGAGGACCGGATGAACACCGTTTCTTCTTCCACAGACATGTTGCTAGTGATCATCTGGGAGCCGGAGACACCATGGGCGATGATTTCGCAGCCACGCTCCTGGCAGTGTTTCACCAAAAATGGGTAGCCCTCAGCGGTTTGGGTGTCCATGGCGACCGTGGACTTGATGCCCAGGCGTTCCAGAGTGTCCAACACACGGAAGATGCCGACGCGATGGCCGTACTCCCGGTGGGAGAAGCGTGGGTAGTCTGGGAACGGTCTCACGCCTAGCCCGCCGGCTTGGTCCGCGCTATAGCTGCCTTCCGGCTGCTCCCATTCAGTATGTTCCAGGGTGATTATCACGCAGAGGGCAATCTTGGCGTTATTGGGCCAGCTAAGTTTGCCTCGAGTGGTTATGGGGGACCAAGCGTGGTGCGGATGGTCCATCCCTTCTCGTCGTTCAGATGCCATTTGGCAAGTCTCCTAAATAGAGGCTGGTATTGCTGCGATTGGGTCCTTCGACAGGCCCGATAAATCGAGACTCTCGACCTCGGTCGGAGCTCAGTATGAGCGGTAAGCAACCCTGGTTTCTTGGGTAAGCTTGTTGGCTGAGGTCGTCCGTAAGTCCCTAAATCTTGTACTTTTGGGCGTTTTCTACGGCCTGGTCGTAGTAATTCTTGATGTAGTACTCGGTGATATCGTCAGCCGTGGTCATCCAGACGTCATCGTGGCCGGTTATGTGGCTAAGGATGTCGTCCAGGTATTTGATACGGTTGGGCTGGCCAATCAGGAACGGATGCAGGGCAATACACATGACCTGGCCGCTCTCGGCACCCTCTTTATAGAGTTGGTCGAACTGACGTTTGCAGATTTCTGCAAAATAATCCGCTTCGTAGTTCACCCGGAACAGCGGCGAGTCGTTCAGTTCAATGGAATAGGGAACTGAGATCAGCTTGCCCGACTCCACATTGATCGGCACGGGCTGATCGTCGTGCATCCAGTCGGTGTGGTAGGTCAGGCCCGCCTCGGCCATCAGGTCCGGGGTGCGGACGGTGCCGGAAATGGCAGGGCCAAGCATCCCATTTAATTTCTTGCCGGTATGTTTCAGTACCGTCTCAATGTTGTCACGGTAGAACTCCCGCTCTTCTGCTTCTGTGTAGGCATAGAGGTAGCGGGTGTTATAGATTCCGTGAGTCATGTAATCCCAATCGCGGTCCACCATGGCATCACGAATCTCTGGGAAGTGTTCCAGCACGGCCAGGTTCAGCGACACGCAGCTACGTATCTTGTACTGGTCTAGAACCTCCAGCATCCGCCAGAACCCTACGCGGTTGCCGTAGTCACGGTAGGAATACTGTTGGACGTCTGGATACGGGGTGCGCGGCCACGGGTCACGGGGGCCGTACTTGATGGGCATATATTCGTAGTGTTCCACGTTGGGAGCGATCCACAAAGCCACCCTTTCGCCATTGGGCCATTTGATGGGTGGGCGCTCTATGATCGGGCTGTAATCAACTCGATGCGGAGGAAGGGACATGTTTCAAAGCCTCCTGAAAAAGCCGACTGCAAGCCGTTAACTGGGTGCGGCCTGGCCGGATTGTGTGCCCAGACTAGGGGAAACGCTTAATGCTGTCAATTAGCCTGGCGGTGCTCTTTACCCCGGTCTCCGCTATGTAGCCTCGACGGCCTCTGCTAAACCGAGAATCATTGCCTCTAGTAAAACCGTGTAGATTGACGCAAAATGTCGGCTAACAAAATCGAGGAATTCATGGGAATGCATAGAAAATTTAATCGGGTGTCAACCGTCAGCCGAGTGTAAACCGCTAGGCGGGTGTAAAATGTCAGGAGGAAAGCTGATGCCAGCCAGAACGGGTAAGCAGTACATAGATGGACTCAAGGAACGGCCACCCACTCTATATATGTCTGGCAAACAGGTAAAAGACCCTACCACCCAGCCAGGGCTGATGGGCGGGATTAAGACGTTGGGCCGACTGTATGACCTGCAACACGACCCGGAAGTTGGCAAAGACATGACTTACGAGTCGCCGACTACCGGAGATCAGGTGGGCCTGTCGTTTTTGACTCCAAAAACCCACGAGGATTTGGACCGCCGTCATCTGATGATGCGGAACTGGGCCAAGATCACCTGCGGGATGATGGGTCGGACGCCGGACTTCTTGAATGTGAGCCTGATGTCCATGGCGGCGGCGGGTAAATACTTTGGCCAGAACCGCCCGGAGTTTAAGAAGAACATTCAGGATTACTACGAGATGGTCCGAGAGAAGGACCTGGTGCTCACCCACACCCTGGTCAATATTCAGCGCAACCGCTCTGGAGCGGCCACGGCGCTGGACGATTCGTTGGATGTGGCCCTGTCAGTGGTCAAGGAGACCGATGAAGGAATCGTCGTTCACGGGGCTAGGGTTTTGGCCACGCTGCCCATCGCTGATGAGATTGCCGTCTACCCGGCCCGCTCCCACCGGCTGCCCACCGGAGCGCCGGGCCGAACCTCATTTGCCTTTGCCCTGCCGTGCGACGCCCCTGGCCTGAAGTTCCAGTGCCGAGAGTCGTTTGATCTGCAGCGTTCCAGCTTCGACCATCCGCTAGGCTCGCGTTTTGAGGAGATGGATGCCCTGGCCTTCTTCGATAACGTATTGGTTCCCTGGGAGCGGGTGTTCCTGTACGGTGATGTGGACATGTGCAATAACATGTCGCTGACCACGCACCAGTACCTGCACTCTGGTCATCAGGTAGTAACCAAGAATGTCGTGAAGTGTGAGTTCATCCTGGGACTGGCCAACCTGATGGTGCAGACACTGGGTTCTTCCGAGCTGCCTCAGGTTCACGGCATGATGGCAGAGATTATCGAGAATCTTGAGATAACGAAAGCTCTTTTGCGGGCCGCGGAAGTAGATGCCGAACTGGACGAATGGGGTGTGATGTGTCCGGTGGATATCTCGTTGATGGTCGCCCGCCAACAGTTCATCAAGATGTACCCGCGCATGGGCGAGATACTTCATCTGCTGGGCTCCAGCAGTCTGATGGCTCTGCCGACAGAAGAGGATTTCAACGGGCCAATAGCTGATGACATAGACCGTTACTTGGAGACTGACTTCTCTTCGGCTAAAGACCGGGTTCGGCTATTTAGACTGGCCTGGGACACCTGCTGCAGTGCCTTCGGCTCCAGGCAGATACTCTACGAACGATTCTTCCAAGGCGACCGAAACCGCAACGTGATCTTGATGAACACCGGCTACGACAAAGAACCCATGAGCAAGTTCGTCCTGGATTTTCTAAACCAGGAATAACCATCAGATCATGATATTCATCTGATGGACAATGGTTTCGCCCAGGTCTGCGTTGCCGGAGAGGGTGATCTTGCCGGAAGACAGCGCTTCAGCAGGGTCCCATCGACCACATGCCAGGCAGGCAAAGGTTTCGACATCAGAGGTGATTCTGACTGTGGGAGACTCTGGTTCTGAATCCATTTCGCTGCCACGGCGTCCATCGGTTACCACTGAGACCACGCGGCCAGCGGGACCGGTGACATTGAAGACCACAGTGGAGCCGTCGGGGGCTTGGGCTTTCCTGGCGACCACAAATGGCATGGCGTTGGCGAACCGGCCCACTGAGTGGGCGGCTACGGGCCCGTCCAGTTCACCCGGGATATTCAGCGCCCGTCGGATGTCTTGTTCGTGAACCCAGGCGTCCATGATTCGGATACGGAGGTGATCGGTGATGGTGCCTGGTCCCAGGGGAGTTTGAGTCTCGGCGGCAAAACCCTCATCGGTCAGACCATTTAAGAATTCCATGCGTAGTTCGGTCAAGACCTGGAATTCTTCCAAAACCTCTAGGCCGGTCCACGAGCGACGAAAGTCGACAGCAACTTCGTTCGACTCGCCAACATCATTTTTTACGTGGGAGGTATCTTGAGGCGTGTGTTCGGGGCGGGGATTGCCTAGAATGTCGGATTCAGCGCCTACCAGATGAGATATCTGGTCTTGGACCGACCAGCCCGGGCAGTCTGTGGCCGTCTTCCACTGGACTTCATTCAGGGGAGAGCACAAAGATTCTATGGAACGCCAGACATGCTCCATCAGGTCTACCACCTGTTTGTTACTCATGGCTCTCCCCCAAATGTTTCTTGGTTAATGCGTGACTGCCGCAAGTTGTAATCGATGGGGCTAGTGGGCTTCGCCCTCTTCTTGACGGCGGCGGTTCTCGCGGTTGGTGATCAGGCGTACCGCCTCATCAGCCCCCATACGGCCCACGGGTCCGGAGGCATACATGGCGCCAAGCACCACGCCGCCGCGGCCCAATAAAAATTCGGCCGGTTGTATGTATCCACCACGGTCTTCAGACCACCACGCCCCGATTAGATCGCCGTCTTCTTTGGTGGCTCCGTAGGCCATGGTGATTTTGAAATCATCCCACCGTGCCTGTTCTTCGTTGTCGACACTGACAGCGATAATCGTTGTGCCCAGAGCTTCTAATTCAGCTCTGTTTGCTTCCCATTCGGCTAACTGCCGTTTGCAGTAGGGTCACCAATGGCCCCGGTAAAATAACAGGGCTGTGTATCTGGTGGGTGCATCGTCTGGCAGGGTTATCGTGCCGCCTTCCAGAAGCTTGAGGGTGAGCTTGGGGAGACGATCTCCCTGTTGTAGCTTTTCGCCCATGGTAATTCCTTGTACTGCGTTCCTCTTGGCCCGTTCCTCTTGGATGAAAGGACACGGCTTAGAGGAAGGCAGGCCGCTGGATTTGCCTAGCGACTATATGATGCCTGGCGTTGGATTTAGTTGCACACCGGGCGGTTCGACAACGGCCAGCTAGTCTACCGGCTCGTCCAAATCAAAGCTGCGCGCAGAATTCCTGCCAGCATAGCCACGGCCAGACCTACCGTCAATAAATTCGCATCCCCTTTAATCGCTGATGTTGGTAGGTCCGTTCTGCTTTTATGCTTCTGCAACCACTCCGGCATACACACCGGGACGTTTTTTAAAGTAATTGGGAAATTCTAGTGATAAGGGTGTACATCAGTTTAAGAACACGGCAACAAAAACGGGAATTAATCTATAATCCCCCAGAACACTCACCAATCAGAGAGGAAAACCGTGTCTGACCTTCTCGATACACTGAAAAAGACCGTGGGCCAGGAGGTTGTATTTCAAGCCCCTGAAGAGATCGGCCGATCTGCGTTTCGTCAATACGCCCTGGCCATTGGCGACTTCAACCCGATGTACTCCGACCCGGAATTTGCCCAATCCCACGGGCTGCGCAACGTCATGGCTCCGCCCACGCTGATCTGCGACACCTGGCAGTACATAGACGGCGACATGGACGACCGTGGTGGCCTGATTGGCCGTGGTGCTTTGGGCGAACTGAACGGTCTGCGGGCGGGAAACGAGTATGAGTTCTTCCAACCGATCCACTCCGACGATGTGATCACGGCCCGCTGGACAGTCAAAGACATTTATGAACGCACCGGACGTTCTGGATCGCTGATATTTCAGGTGGTTGAAGCAAACTTCTACAACCAACGGGAAGAACTACTGGCTCGGAACACCGAGACCATGTTCTACCGGCCAGAGGCTTAGTATGGTCACGCAAGTCAGGAATTCTGGAAATATTCAGGTCGGTGATGAACTGACGCCCCTGATCAAAGAGATTGGCATGGCCCGCATGATGGCCTACGGGGCGGCCACCTGGGACTTTGTCCGTTTGCACTACGACGCCGATTACGTAAGGGATCTGGGGTTTGACGCCCCGTTCGTGGATGGACAAATGCTGGGCGGGTTCTTGACCCAACTGGTGCAAGACTGGGCCGGTCCGGATGCGTTTCTTCGCAAGTTGGCCTTTCGCAACCGGGTCATTGTCTACCCCGGCGATACTCTGACCTGCCACGGCGTGGTTACCGCCGTATCTGCCGCAGACGAAGGCGGCATGGTTGAATGCGAGCTATGGGCTGAGAACCAACACGGCGAAAGAGTGGTGGATCCGGCCAGTGCACTGATTCGATTTCCAATTGCGGCAGAAAACTTGAGGATAGATAAATAGATGGCCAAAAGCATTATTGAAGTAGATCCGGACAAGTTCCCTTGGTTGGACCTTAACCGGTATACGTTTTGCATGGGCGCTGAAAACGGCGGCATTCTCTATCTCTCCGGTCAGACGGCCAGCGAATATGACCCAGAGTCGGGCCGTGTTGTCTGCAAAGGTGACCTGCTAGACCAGACCAGGGTTATCTACGAGAAGTTGGCTGTGGCCTTAGATGCGGCTGGGATGGGCTTCCAGAACGTGGTCCAAACGGTGGATTACATCGACGCCACGGCTTTGCCGCTTTACCGGCAGACTGGCGCCATCCGCAGAGAATACCTGGGCGACAGTCCAGTCGGCGCTACGGGCATCATCATTGAGCGTCTGTTGCGGCCCGACGCCTTGATTGAAGTGAGCATGGTGGCCATGCGGGGCGACAAGCAGCCAATCAGCCTTGGCAAGGATCGGTACGGCCAGCTCACCTTTGTGCCTGGTGTTGTTGTGGATGACATTGTCTGGACCTCAGGGTTTGTTGGCAATGAAGAGGTGGACGGTCAAACCCACTACCCGCAGGACACCTCCAGACAGCTTGAGCTGACCTATGGGGTTCTGGGCCAAGTTCTGACTGCCGCTGGCTCAGGTCCTGAAGATGTGGTCAAGAGCTTGGACTACATCTCACCCCAGTGCCTACTGCAATACCCCAATACTGACGATGTCCGCCGCGGGTTCTTTGGAAACCACTTTCCGGCGACCACCAGCATCCCCGTCAACCGGCTGCTGCGGCCAGAGGGACACGTGGAAACAGAAATGGTGGCTGTAATGGGAGGCACTCGAGAAGAGATAAGAGTGCCAGAGTGGGAGCCGACCCAAGGGGGGCTTACGCGTAGCGCCGGGGTGAAAAAGGGGAATATGCTTCATATATCGGGTCAGGCAGCCGTGGATAACGTCACCGGGAACACGGTTGGCGGCTTTGACATCGTCGCCCAGTGTGAGCAGGCTTACAGCAACATCGCCCGGATCATGGAAGAGGGCGGTTACTCTATGGACGACATTGTGAACACCATAGAGTGGGTCGCCCCCAACGGGCTGATGGATTACCGGAAAGCGGGCGAGGTGCGGCGGAAGTACTTTGGCGATCGGTTTCCGTCGGCCACCGGTGTAGCCATGCATAAGATCATGGGCAGGCCAGAGCAGTTGATAGAAGTTACGGCTGTGGCGGTGGTCTAGTAAGGTGGTCCCGGTTATTTGAACAGCAATGGGGCCAAATTAAGAGAGTCTTCCGCGTTTCGCCGGATAAAAAAGTTCATTCCCAATGGATGGGAGCAGGAGTTGAAAGAGTTCCCACCATCTCTTCGTAAGCTCGAGTTGAACTGCAAGGGCGAGACCCGTGACCGTTGGGACCACATACTACAGCTTCGATCTTCCGGACTAAGGGTAAAGCGGTATCAAAACTCTCCGTCCCTTGTGGCCATGTTTAGAGTTCAACTCTCTCGCACT
This sequence comes from Dehalococcoidia bacterium, assembly GCA_028822675.1. Next base: position 8,319 of record JAPKDE010000109.1, read on the forward strand.
CCCGCCAGACAGTTCTTAGGCACGAAATCGCCTGATTTCAGCCCATA
>JAPKDE010000006.1 GCA_028822675.1 Dehalococcoidia bacterium
TACTCTTCTAGACTGAAGGGCTCTCCATTTAATATTAGAGTTTCCACAAACGGTGTTGGGTTGGCCACGGCAGCCCTGACCCAGCAGCCGTTCTTGGCATTACGCAGCATTTTTGCCACCCTTGCCGGGTCGTCTGGTGACTCTATCTCATACTTGGTCTCCACTTTTGGAGCGCCAGCCATGATGGTGCCGGCTAATACGGACCCAGTGATATCAAAGTGGACCGCTGCTTCAGCCCTGACCTTGGTGATATTCACTTTCATTAATTGAGAGTACCTCTCAATCTGGGTCATCTCTCAAAACAAGATAGATGCAGCGAAGTAGTGTAACGGCGCGGGCGCACTGCCACTCCCTCCGATTATCTCGGGTTCGTCGCACATTATTTCAAACCCGCGAACTTTGGCGCGGCGCATCATGTTGCCTAGGTCGTCAACTTCACATTCGATAACCATCGCCCGATGGCTGCCGCCGTCTATGAAAGGGTCGTAATTGGGTGTGGATCCAATTGTCATCATTCACCTTAGAAAATTTGATTAGAACCGTAAAACAGCGATAGTCTACCGAGATTCCCCGAGGAGTGCTACAGTTTCCCTCTTGTTCTAGGCATAAAACGTAGCGTTCAGCATTAAAATTTCTTCGTCTACACTATCCTGCTGAGGTTCAAATTTTCAGAACCACTAACAAAAACAAGTCCTTCCGGCATACGGCCGGAAGGACTTGTTTTTTTGAACGGGCGGCTAGAGGGGTAAGACTAGTTGTCCGCCATGGCTGGAATAGCCTCTGTTGTGGTCTCTCGGCTTTCACCAGCCTCGGATGGGCTCAGGTTAGGGAGCCATTCGAGCCACGTGGGGACGTACCAGTTGCGGTGCCCGAGAAGTTTAATTGAAGCGGCAACAGAGGAAAATAAATGGCGAACTAGCCGGAATTCAAACACCCATTCGACACACCGTTATCGGCGGGACTCCGGTTCTTGGTGGAGGTCATAGCCTGGGTGACTGGGCCTTGGGCCGTGGGCGTACCAATCGGTCTTATTGGCCGTACCTTCTGCGGTGATCCTCATAGCTCTACCCGCCATATTCTCTACGGTTGGAGACAAGAGGCAGGTCGTGATTGGCACACCGGGGCCACTGCGGTTGTTTCTGGAGTTTGGGTTGTACGGCGTAGCTGTCGCCGGCGCCTGGTTGGTCTGGCCGGTGTGGATTGGGGCAATTGCCACACTGATTGTTATCGCATCCTTAATCACTGGTTCGCCGCGCGCCAAATGGCTGCTGGAAGGCTCTGGAGACTGACGAAATTCCCAATTGAAGATTCAGCCCTAGACGGTTGAGTGTGCAGCATGACTACGGCTATAGTGGAACGATTCCACTTTAGGAGCCAAAGCCATGGCAGATAAGATTCGTTTAGGATTTGTAGGAGCTAATATCAGCTCCGGTTGGTCAGTCCAGTCACACTACCCGGCGCTGCTGGCCAGCCCGGATGTTGAGCTAACCGCGGTCTGCACCTCGCGGCCCGAGAGCGCCGAAGAGGCCCGTAAACACTTCGGAGCAAAACTCGCCTTCCACGATTTCCGAGAAATGATGAAGTCTCCGGAGATTGATGCCGTGGCCGTGGTGGTCCGGGTGCCGTTGCACTACGAGCCAACCAAAGCCGCCATAGAAGCCGGCAAACACGTCTACACCGAGTGGCCGTTGGGCCGGACCACCGCCGAAGCCGAGGAACTGGCGGCGCTGGCCAATGCCAAAGGTGTCCAGACAGCGGTTGGTCTGCAATCCAGGGTCAGCCCGGCGTTGATCTATATCAAAGAACTGATCGACTCCAACTATGTGGGCGAAGTTCTGTCCTGCCACGTCACCACCATGCGTGACGGCACACTGGAACGCCCCTCCAGCCGCATATGGAACCTTGATGCCAGTGCAGGCGCAAACACCCTGACCATTGCCAATGGGCACGTAATTGATGCCCTGCGCTTTGTCTTGGGTAACTTCTCTAAGGTGTCATGCATGGTCACAACCCAAGTGCCAAAGATGTATGTGAGCGACACCAAGGAAACTATCGACGCTACCTCTCCGGACAACGTTCAGGTTTCTGGCGTGCTAAAGCGCGGTGCAGCGGCGTCCGTTCACGTTGGTGCCGTCCCCATTGCCGGCAGTGGATTCAGAATGGAGATCTACGGTCGAGAGGGCACGCTGATTACCACCGGGAGCGTATCGTCGCAGCGCGGTGAGATGCTGCGAGTGCAGGGCGCACAGACAGGCGGAGCCTTGGAGGACCTGACCATACCCGAGCGCTTCAACTATGTACCCGACGACTTCCCCCGAGGCGACCCGTTCAACGTTGGTCAGATGTATTCCCTGTTCGCCGATGCAATCCGGACTGGAGAAAACCGCCTGCCAACCTTCGATACAGCAGTTGGGCTCCACCGCTTCATTGACACGATCCAAAAATCGTCAGAAACCGGGCAAATACAAATCGTCAGTTAAGACGGCTGTATTGAAGCCTCTTTCGCTACTGGCCGGCCAATAAAACTAGGGGACGAACCACATGCAGATCGGGATGTTTTACCAGCTACAGGTTCCCAAACCTTGGACGGCCAGCAGCGACTCTGACCACTACTGGGAGATGATGGACCAAATCATCTTAGCTGAGGAACTGGGGTTCGAGAGTGTTTGGATGGCCGACCACCAGTTTCGCACTGAGTGGTCCCACTCCAGCGCCCCAGACGTGACCTTGGCCGCCATCAGCCAGCGGACATCTCGTATCCGGCTGGGAGTGGCGGTCGCTGTGCCACCGGTGCAGCACCCACTCCATATAGCCGCCCGGATGGCCACCCTGGATATCATGAGCAGAGGCAGGGTCGATTTGGGCGTAGGCCGCTCTGGTTACCCGTACCAGATGGCGGCCTTTGGCGTTGACCTGGAGAACGCCACTGGCATGGTGGATGAAGCCCTAGAGATTATTCCTAAAGCGTGGACCGATGGCGAGTTTTCCTACCAAGGGAAGTTCTTTGACATACCGCCCAGGGAAGTCCATCCCAAGCCAGTCCAAACTCCCCATCCGCCGATGTGGCTGGGCTGTAGCCGGGAGGAGACCTTCAGGAAGGCCGGCGAATTGGGATTGGGTTGCCTGGCTATGTCGGGCGGCGGGCCGGACCACATCACCCAACTGATTAAGGCCTACCGTGAGGGGATCAAGGCGGCCCAACCCGTGGGCAAAGTGATCAAGGACCGAGTCTCCATAAGCACTTTGGCAATCTGCGGTGAAAACCGTAAGAAAACTCAGGAACGGGGCGCTGAGATTCTAGATTGGTACCGACGTCAGCAGGAACTCCGTGACGCCAAGGTATGGCAGGAGCAAGACCCGACCAACGTGCCAACCGACTACCAATGGCATTTTCAACGATCAACGTCTCCTGACTCATCCAAGAAAGAAGAAATATCTTCCCTTGATCTGATAAAACAGGGGCGCTATTGCATCGGTGACCCGGATGACTGCCTCAAGTTCGTGGAGCAGTACGCACCGACCGGCGTGGACGAGATCATGCCGCTGTTCCAGATTGGGCAGATGGCCGGTCAAGAAGTGATGGAGACTCTGCGGTTATTCGGCAAGCACGTTATTCCGAACCTGACGCAGACGTCGGCCAAGTCAGGTTAATCAGAAGACCCCGTCTGGCAGACTAGGGAGTGTCCAGGGGAAATAACTCATCAACGCCAACCACCCTGGGTGCCAGCCCCTGGTCCACCACGTATTGGGCAACGCCTTCCAGAGCGGGGCGGTTGGACGCCACATCGTACGACCAGAAATTAGAGCCAAACGTTCGCCAGGTTTCTTCAATGTGGTCAATTAGGAACGGCAGCGTTAACGCCAATGCGTCGGTGTCGTACAGCCGACCAACTACCAAGTCCTTCGCTTCAGTGAAACCCTTGTGCAGACTCGCGGCCACCCAAGGGTTTTCCGCCAACACATCTTCCTTGATTATGATTGTGTGCATTACCGGAAATATGCCAGTTCGCTTGTAGTAGTCCTGCTCCACCTCCTTGAAGTTGGGAAAGAGACGGACGATGTTCGGCGACCCATTCAAGAACGTTTGTGGTAGGTAGGTGGCAAATAGGGCGTCCAGTTCACTGTCCTCCAGCATTTCTTCTAGGGTCTTGTCATCGGGTATGAATTGCAAATGGATATCATCCGGTAGGTCTAAAAGAACCCAGGGAGCGAGGGCCGGAGTATCCTGGCCGCCCATGAACCAATCGATCTCCGACGGCGCAACTCCATACTCGTGCTGGACCAGACCCTTTATGAACACCGCCGCCGTGGAACTGTATTGCGGCAGTCCTACTCGCTTGCCCCGTAGATCGGCTGGCTTGGTGATGCCGGCGTCGGGCCTTACGTAGATGCAGTCGTGCCTAAAGATCTTCGACAGCATCACGGGTATTGCCACAAACGGGCACTGGTCTCGCGCCTTCAAAATCACGTAAGAAGCCAGTGACATCTCGGCCACGTGAAATTCTTGGTTCTGGATCATGCGTGGGAAAATCTCCCTGGGACGCAAGACGGTTATCTCAGAGTTGATACCCTCAAATTGCACTCGCCCGTCCAGCAAAGGTCGAGTTCGGTCGTAGTCCCAGAAAGCGATGTTGAGGTCTAGGTTTGGCATTGGTCTCTTCGAGTCTTTTTAACGGTTAGTTGGTTAAAGGTTTAGGGGAGCAGAAGTTTCCAGAACAGATTAACAAATTTGGCCTGCTCTGAGCGGGGCCGCGCAAATCAGTCTTATTGGGTATCATGAAAGCCGCTATTATTTGGATACAGCCCGAAAGCAGATATAGAACTAAGGAGTAAATCCATGGATGTTGGAATGATGATGATCTTCTCAAGCTACGGCTGGGAAGAAGGCTCGGACGGTCAGATGTGGGAGGAAGAACTGCGACTTGGGGAGATCGCCGCTGATCTGGGATTTGATTGCCTCTGGTCGGCGGAGCATCATTTCAACGATTATTCCTTTGTCCCCGACAACCTCCAAGTGATGACCCACTTTGCGGCCAAGTATTCCCATATCGATGTGGGCACCGCCGCTGTGATTCTGCCCTGGCACGACCCCCTCCGGGTTGCCGAAAATGCGGCAGTCCTGGATCTGCTCAGTAACGGGCGACTAAGGCTGGGCTTTGGGCGCGGTCTAGCCCGGCGAGAATTTGAGTCCTTTCGCCTCAGCATGGACGAGTCCAGAGGGCGTTTCGACGAGGCTGCTCCAATGATTGTTGAAGCGCTGAAGACCGGGTTCATGGAAGGCGATGGGCCATTTTACAAGCAGCCCCGCACGGAGATCAGGCCCAGGCCGCAGCACTCCTTTGACGGCCGTATCTACTCCGTTGCCTCCAGTGAAGAGTCGGTAATCTCGGCGGCAAAACTTGGCGCACACGTAATCATGTTTGCGGATCGACCGTGGGAGATGCGGCTACCGGCCGTGGAACGAGTACGCGAGTTGCACCGTGAATTCCATGGAACAGAACCGCCCCACGTGATGCTCACTGACTTTGTAATCTGCGGAACAGACCTCGCCCAGTGTGAAGAAGAGGCCCGCCAGTACCAGGGTAAATTCGTGGAAAGCAATTTCTATCACTACGAATTCCTAGGCGAGCATTTCCAAACGGTGAAGGGTTACGACTCCTACCAGCAGAAGGCTGAAATCGCCCGTTCCGCTGGCCACGAAGGGGCGGTCAAGGGATTCATGGAGGCGGCGAGCTGGGGCACCCCGGACAAGATTCTGCGCGGGCTTGAAGACCGCAAGAACCTGTTGGGAGAATTCGAGCTAAATGTATCCTTCCGGTTTGGCGGGACACCGATGAACGTGGCGGAACGGGGCTTGAAACTGTTTGCCGAGGAAGTGCTGCCAGTCCTGAAAACCTGGTAGCTCCTATGGGGTTTTTGGTTGGCCGTTATCCTTCGAATTGCCGAAGAAGCGGCCGCCATAATCCGAGCCACAGGGCAACCAGCAGGGTTATACCGGCGGCCCCGGTCAGGGCGATGGGCCAGCTAATCAAATCCCCGGCCACCGCCAAAGGCAGCGCGCTGAGAAAATGTATCCCAGGAGCCAGTTGCAAGATGCTGAGTACCCGGCCCCGCAACTCTGATGGCACGTTTAGCTGGACCAGTGTGTTTACCAACGGCCAGAACAGCCCGGTGCTAGTTGTCCCCACAAAGAAGAAAATCACCCAGGATGACCAGTACCAGCGCGACCAGGCGAACAGTGTTAAGAACAAGCAAAGAAATAGCAGTGAAGCAACCAGCAGCCAAGACTTGCGCTTAAAGTCGCCCAATGCTGCCAGGATGAAACTGCCCAACAGCGAGCCCAGGCCAGCGCCCAACCACAGTAGCCCTGTTCCGCCGGCACCAACACTCAGGACCTCTTCAGTGAATGCTGGCAGCACCTGCCGGTATGACATGCCAAAGAACGCGAACGCGAACGCCAAGCCGATTACGGTGTAGAGCACCGGCGTTGAGGTAACGCAGCGCAGCCCTGCTTGGACGTCCTTGCGTATCGTTGCCGCAGGCGCTTCTGCTCTGGGCGGCATGTTCTTGATCATTGCCAGGAATATTATGCCAACTGCGTATAGACCCGCGTTGGCAAAAAGCGCAGTCCGCATGCCAGCCAGTTCGATGATTCCACCAGCAAGCGCCGGCCCGATTATCTGCCCGGACTGGTTCATCATGGAGTGCAAAGCCACGGCGTTCATCATGTCTTTTCGCTGCACCAGATCGGCGACCAGCGCCATCCTAGCGGGCATGTTGATGGCTTGAATGAACCCCAATAGAGCGGCCACAGCAAAGATGTGCCATAGCTCCAACAGGTCAGCGAGCTTCAAGAAGGCGAGGACAAGTATCAGTGCTGAGACGGCAACGCGGGTGGTGATCAAAAGCCGAATTCGGTCCACCCGGTCCGCGATGATGCCGCCCAATAGCGAGAAGATGACGTTTGGCAGGCCGTAGGCAAAGATTACCAGTCCCAGCTTGTAAGAAGATTCGGTGAAGTCTAGAACCAGGATGCCAATGGTCAGGAACTGCATCCCTTGGGCCATTGCTTGAGCAGCCCCGTTTAGCCAGAACCAGCGGAAGTTGCTGTAGCGGAGGGCTTGGAACATCTTGAATTTGTTCCGGTCTATTTCAGGTGTTGAAACTGACATTCGTGTTTGATTAAAAAGCTGAAAAAAGGCCGATACGAATCACCGCACAGCTATTCTGAAAAACAAAGCACGGGGTAAATCTTGAAGAGTAAGGGGCCACGCCCAAAATCATTGACGTATGGCCCTGTAGAGCTAGGGCCAACTATATCACGGGCTTCGTCTTGGGCCTGATGATGGGGATGGATCGGCGAAGATCTAGAGAATCTTGTCCAGGATTGCGATTATCTCCGGGTCACCACCGGCTGGTGGTGTCCAGTTAACGTGTACCACCCTCGCTCCCTGAGTTTCCAGGTTATCCGCAAAGTCTTCCACCCCCAGGTTGATGGCTGCAACCGGGGAGGCCAATAGTTTGTCGATCTCTGTTTCAAATTCCATCGTCTAGTCCTTGTTGGCAACCAGTTGTACGGCATACTGGGCCGCCTGGAGCGCCGACTTGAATACCGTCGCCCCTGCTTCTTCCAGTAACGCTGCTTGGCTATCTAGCCCTTGGTGATCAAGTTCAGTTCCGCAGACAGATACCACCACGCTTAACTCGTCACCCCTCTGTTTGGCGGTCCTTTTTGCCTGGGCAATGGCCGGGGCAATCTCTCCGGCAGGGTCGTCCGACGCCACATAACCCAGGATGCAGTCCAGAAGAATCACCGCCACTTCAGGGTCTAGGGCCTCAGCGAGGATTCGTTCCACACGTTGGGTTGAATCGACCATCGGGTGGGGTTTGCCTGCGGTGAATTCGTCGGCGCCCATGTCTATTAAGGTGTGCTCTACACTGACCATCGAGTCGGCTAGAAGCTTGTCTTTATCGAGAGGTTCGTTGGAGTGGGCTGTGAGTCCGGCATCACGGAGAACCTGTTGGGCCTGGTAACACAGAGTCCCTCCGGCAAACACGCCGCGCACGTACTTTTGGCTGGCTTTGATCTTCGATTGCTCGCGTTGGATTACATCCGGGGTGATATCGTTTCCTTCGTCAACACGCATACCCCCAGCCAGCCGGATGGCGGCGGTGGTGGCATCATCCAAGTTGTGGGTGGTGGTGACGTTGCCCGTGTCAGTATTCTGGAACAATCCCTTTTCGCTGCCCAGGTAGCAGGTGACCACTGGCTTGGAGCAGACGGCTATGCGCTGGTTTACCAAGGCCAACGTCTTGGCTCCGGGCGGCTTTGAGACCAACAAAATAACTGCAGTATTGGGGTCTTTGTCTAGGGCATCCATAACTTGCAGCGTGGAGATGGCGCCAATGTCGTCGGACAGGTCTCGGCCACCAACGCCAATGGCATGGGAGATGCCGGAGCCCCAGCGGTGGGCCAGAGCTGTCACTTCCTGAGTACCGGTTCCTGATGCGCCAATCACGCCGATGGATCCCCTGCGGACGGCATTGGCAAACCCCAAGCCAACGCCGCCGACGATGCTGGTGCCGCAGTCCGGGCCCATGACCAGCAGCCCTTTCTCCGCAGCAGATAGCTTGAGCGCTAGTTCATCTTCTATCGAAACGTGGTCGCTGAATAAGAAAACACTGAGACCGTTCTGCAGCGCTTGGCGGGCTTCCCTGGTGGCAAACTCGCCCGGCACTGATATGACGGCCAGGTTGGAATCTGATTGCTGAGTTAATGCCTGGTCGATGGTCCGGACGTTCGCCACAATGGCCGTCTTGCCAGTGTCACGGACCAAAAATTGCTCAAGTGAGCCAATAACATCACGGGCAGCGTCGATTGATTCTGCCTTGAGTGATACCACTAAGTCGTTGCTGGACGCACCCAGCGAATCAATGCCTTCGTAACCAGCGTCGGCTAGGATCTGAACGTTCTTAGGGGTGCCCATGACCATGGCGGCGTAGTTGATACCCGGCTGTTCGCTCAGGCGTTTGGACACTCGCATGAGGAACACGGAATCGAAGTAGCGGTTTTCTAGTAAGGCCGATTCTGTAATCATAAAACTCGTGCCTACTCCAGACCGTACTTGGCGGCAAACGCCCTGAGTGCATTGTGAAAACAAGCCATGGGCGGGCGGACCAACCCGGCCCCGATGATGGAATGGCCGGGTTCCTTGTGGGCTATCGCCGTATCGATGATTGGCAGGGTGCCTGATGCTGCCACCTTTCTGATATCGATACCAACCGCTGTGCCCTCAAACCCAAGGGCAGGGATGGAATAATCCGGACTTAGACCGGTGGTAATTTCCCGCATATCCCGGCTGTAGTTCAGGGCTTCTTCCGGAGTTCCGCCCACCAGTGACAGGATGCCTGGTGCGCCGCCAAGGGCAAACCCGCCCCAGCCAACAGTCTCGGTGATGGCCGAGTCTCCCATGTCGAACCCTCCATCTCCCTCCCCATAGCCGGGCAGGTATAGGCCGTCGATTGCTGGAGACGGCGCGGTGAACCAATCGCCGTCCAGACCGCTGACATTGATGCCAAATTCGTAGCCGTTGCGGGCCATCGCTGTTACCACGGTGGAATATTCTATCCCCCGAGCAGAGTCGGCGGCCGACTTGGCCGAGGCCATGGCCAGCCCCAAGAACAGCAGGTCGTGGCCGGAAATATAACTTAGGGTGCTAATCAGGTCGGCAGTTGCCACACCAGCTTCAATCATCGGAACGGCCATGGCTCCGGCAAAGATGGCACTGGCGGCGTTGGGGCGGTTGTGTAGTTCGTCCCCCATCTGCAAGGCCTTGGCTATGATTGGCTTGAGGCTCAGGCCGCCCATGTGCCGGACACCCTGCCCCAAGGAAGGAGCCCAGACGTCGCGCCATTGGCGGAGTCCGTCGATCGCTTCGGTGTGGTAGTTGCCAAATTGCTGCTGGTCTTCCACCAACCGGCAATACGCTCGGTTGCCGTGGGTCCGGTTTTCCACCACGTAGACCGGCAGCGACTTGGAGATGGTCCCGGCCATTGGGCCAACCGCGTCGTGATGGTGGTTTGGTTCCAGTTTTATTCCACCGCTGCTGATCAACTTTTCAGCGCCTTGGATGTCATCGGCCCAGCCTTCAAAGATGGTCATGGCGATAACCGCGCCTTTCTGTGCGCCGCTCATGTTTGGCCATTCCACCGGTGGGCCAGAGTGCAAGACCATGCGGTCTACCAATCCGGGTACCACCTTGCCCGCTGGCAGAATGTCCACCAGAACCGGGTCGGCGGACACGATGCGGTTGAACGCCTCGGCGTTGGCAGCTTGTATTTTTTCCTTGATGTCTATGGGGTCAACTCCAGTAAATCTAAGCAGCGGTGGGAGATAAAATCGTTCAGGCCCGCTGGCTCACGGGCAACAGTCCGGCGAGCATTCCGGTCAGCATATCCCAACCAGAACTTTGGCCGATCTGGGTGACATTGCGCACGTGATTGGCGGCATCAAAATGGTTCGAGTTAGTGAGTAGGTCTTCAGCTAATTCATGGAGTGACGCATGGCTTTCGCCCTCAGCTAGGTCGTTGAGTAGGGCGTGGCTGATGTCTGAAGTCAGAATCTTTGATTGCTCTAGCAACCTGGAAGTATCGCCCATTCCCCACAATCGCTCGGCCGGATAAACCGCGCTCAAATGCCGGGACATGAACAGCAGCCCGCCGACAAAGTCGTCACCCGACGGTGTAAGTCCGTGGCCGAGCCCAATTAATTGCTCGGAAAGACCCAGCGCTGATTCGAAGTTGCCACAGCGGCAAAGAGGCAGCAATTCTCTGACCTGCTTGACCCCGGCGGCGACCAATGGTGAAGCGCAGTTCGGTAATTGAATATTCTCTAAGTCGTTGTTGTCTAGATTAAACAATGCCAGCGCCATGCCAAGGTTCTCACGGCCCTGAGTTTCTCTCTGATGCATCTCCTGGGCGGCCCGAACCAGTGCTTGGTACCTGTCTCTCAACGTAGGGAGCGACACCGCGTCTGACACTGATGGAGGCGTTATTTTCCAAACCTGGCTGTCTCGCAGGTCTAACTCGACGCCGTTACTGAAATGCAACGAGCCGTCTTGGACCCAGATTCGGAGCCCAACCTGCAAAAGCGAAAGGTCCAAGCCTGTCAATAACGACCGGGGATGCGGTTGCTGGCCAAGAGGGCAGACAGCGAAGATGTTCCAGCTGTCTGTGGCGATATAAACAGCCTTGGAACTGGCAAGAATGACCTCTCCGCAAACTCCCGGCGTGTTCAGATAGCGGTTGGCTTTGACGCCAATCGTGCTGTATCTGGGAGCACAATACTCGCCAACGCGAAAGCCGGGGTGCCAGTCGGGCAGGGTCGTCGTTAGTGTCATGGCACCCGACTAGGGTCGGAGATCCTCGGTGACCGATTCTAGTGCTGAGGCCAACGCTAGGATAATGCCGTCATCGAAGGGAGCTCCCACCAATTGGGCTCCCACTGGCAGTCCGCCAGAGGTGAGACCAGCCGGCACTGATAGCGTGGGGAAGCCGATCATGCTCCAGGGAATACAGTTTCTGGAAAGAATAGTTAGGTACTGTTCTGTGTCTTCTGCTTTGACCGCTGGTACCAGGGTGGTGGGCATGATGAACGCGTCAAAACCCTGCATCTCGGCGAGCATGCGTTCTTGGAACTCCGCTCGGAACCGTTGGGCGGTTATATAGTCCACCGCTTTGATCTGTGATGCCTCGTCAAGTTGTTCAAATACCTGTTTGATGTACAACGGGCCGGCGTCAGGGAACGCCCGTTGGTACGCTGCGGCTTCAACCCGGCTGATGATCAGTCCTAGGTTGTTTGCTAGACGGAAATCGTCCGCCGACGGCAGCTTGGTTTCAATCACTTCAACACCAAGCGATTTCAGGGTTTCCACGCAGGCATTGAATGTCTCCAGTGTCTCGGGGTCTGCGCCCTCCAAAGCCTCAACTGCCAGGCCGACACGAAGACCGGTTACGTCTTTGAACAGATAATCAGTGTAGTCGTCTTTGGGCTGATCGAGGGTCCCGGAGTCTTTGGCGTCGAAGCCCTGGATAATGTTCATCATGATGGCCACATCTTCGCTGGTGCGTCCCATCAATCCGGCGTGGTCCATGGTCCAAGACAGGGTGACGATACCGTCCGTGGACACCAGTCCGTAAGTCGGTTTGTAGCCCAGAGTGCCGCACAAAGATGCGGGCACACGGATGGATGCCCTGGTATCAGTGCCCAAACTAAGCAGGCTCATGCCAGTGGAAATAGTGATTGCCGAACCGCCGCTGGAGCCGCCCGGATCGCGGCTGGTATCCCACGGGTTCCTGCTCTGCGGTGTGGTTACCCCCAGGGCAAACTCGTGGGTATGGGCTTTGCCAATTATGATTGCGCCAGCCTCTCTTAGAAGTCGCACTGCGGTAGCGTCATCGTCGGGCATGAACCCTTCCATGACCTTGGAGCCGGAGCTGGTGGGCATACCCTTAACGTGGATTACGTCTTTCACTGAGATTGGTAGACCGTGGATAGGGCTGCGTAGCTTGCCGTTGGCCCGTTCTGCGTCCAATGCTTCCGCAATGGCCATCAGTTCAACTTCAGGGGCAATGTAGGCAAAGGCGTTGAGTTCCGGCTGCAGCCGGTTGATCACCTCAAGGGCAATTTTTGTCTGCTCAACGGCAGAAGTTGCGCCCTCCGCCATCAGGCGGCCAGCATCACCCACCGGCCCGTGCCGTCCACTTTTTATGGAAGGACGGGCGCGGATGTCCCGCTTTTGGGTTTTGCTCATCCTGGCGACACTGGAGATAAAACCGGGTCTGCGGTCTACTTTGTCAGTGGCAAAGGCTTGGGCGTCTTCTATGGCAATCCGGAAACTTGTACGGGTATCCATTGGTCTCCATTTATTGTGGATCTACTGGGAGAATCTACTGGGTAATGGCGTTGATGAAATCACTGGAATTAGACACCGCGCCAAACACTCCACCCTGCATTTTAATCATCTTCAGGGCGGCGGCATAATTGCCTTCGTCGGTGGCGCCGGTGCAGTCTTCCAATAGTAGGCATTCGTAGCCAAGGTCGTTGGCTTCGCGCATGGTTGTGTGCACGCAGACATCGGTTGTGATGCCTGTGAGCACTATATGGGTGACCCCCCGGTTTCTGAGCACCAGGTCCAGGTCAGTGGAGCTGAACGCACCCTTGGTCGGCTTGTCGATGACGGGCTCGCCTTCTTGTGGGGCCAGTTCGTCAATGATCTCCCAACCTGGTTCGCCGCGCACTAGGATTCGTCCGTTTGGTCCCGCATCACCGATGCCAGCACCAATCTGACGCGACCGCCAAAGCTTGTTGGGCGGACAGTCTGAAAGATCCGGCTTGTGACCTTCTCGGGTGTGAACGATGGTGAATCCGGGTATTTGACGGCACGATTCCAGCACGTTTCGCGTTGGTTCAACGCCTCTTCGGGTCAGGGAAATATCGTAGCCCATGGTATCCACGTAGCCGCCTGGCCCGCAGAAATCGTGCTGCCAATCAATGAGGAGTAGGGCCGTATGACCGGGAACAATGTCGCCGTCGTAAGGCCATTCGTATGGGTCGGCGGAAACTGTAGTGGCCACGGTTTACTCCTTGAAAAATGAGGCAATCCCGAGAGTTTGATATAAGCCCGATAACGTGAGGCAGGCCCGGCGATAACCGGGCCTGCCTCACTGTTTGCTCCAATATTTGCTATTGAACCCTAATTATGCCGGAAGTTAGTTGGTCCTGCCGGTGATTCCCTGCAGGAGGTAGCCGGTTCCTTGCAGTTGTTCATCGGTTGCGACTACGCCGTCGGCAATCTGGATCACTCCATCTTGGTCAACGATGGGACCGGTGAAGGGTTGGAAATTGCCAGACCGTAGCCTCTCCACTGTGTCCAATGTGCTCTGTTTAACCTCGTCGGATAAGAAGCTGCCAAAGGGAGACAACTGAACCCAGCCTGCGTCCAAACCTTGGAACATGACCGAGCTCTTGTAGGTTCCCTGGCGGATTGCAGCGACGATTTCAGAGTAGACCGGGCCCCAGTTCCAGGCGGCGCCGGTTAACCAAGCATTGGGGGCGGCGGGGCTAGCGTCTTGGTGGTAGCCGGAGACGAAGATGCCCGCCCTCTCTGCAGCCTCAACGATGGTCTTGGTGCAGTCTTGGTGCTGTGTTAGTACGTCCACGCCAGCGTCAACCATGGCCTGTACGGCGGTGGCCTGCTTGGCCGGGTCACACCAGCTGCTGGTCAACACGAATGTTGTTTTGATGTCGGGGTTAACTGATTGCGCTCCCAGGTGGAAGGCGTTCACGTTGAGCAATGTTTGCGGGATGGGGAATGCTGCTATGAAGCCTAATTTACCGGTCTTGGAAGTATGACCGGCCAGTTGGCCAGCGGCGTACTCTAATTGCCAGATGTTGCCGAAGAATGACGAGTAGTTTTCAAAGCTCTCTACGTCACCCATGTGTAGGAACATGATATCTGGGTGCTTTTCAATGATGGCCTTGGTGGGGCCGGAGTAGCCATAACTGGTGGCGAAGATGATCTTGGCGCCGTCTCGAATCATCTGCTCTTCAACTGCCTGAACGTCGGCAGTCTCCGGTATGTTCTCAGAGCGGAGAACTTCAATGTCCGGGAAAGCCTTCTCCAGGTATTGGCTGCCTTCGGCGGCGGCCTGGTTGTAGCCGAGGTCCTTCTGAGAACCAACAAATATGAAGCCAACCTTCAGTTTTTCACCGGCGGCCAAGGGCTTGGCTGCGGCGGCAAACTCAGAGGTCGCGCGGAACGAACTGTTGGCAGTGGCATCCTCAAATCCCTTGAGAAATAACTCCGTAGAACCACCGCGGAGTTCAGCCGTGGACGGGCTGGTGGCAGTGATCGACGTTGGTCCTGAAGTGTCTGTGCTGGAGTTGGCCGGGACTGCCGTTGGCTCAGCGGGGACAGCGGTTGGGTCGTCACTGCCGCAGGCGGCCAAGGCCACAATGGCCATGAGAATGAATACTCCAATCAGTATTCGATGGGAGTGCGTAAATATGGGTAGTTGCCGAATCCGGTTATACAAACTTCTTCCTCCTGAAATTTTAGGAACTATTTAGTGAAATCGAGTAATCAATGTGATTGAAAAGCCCGACATATTCAAAACATGACTTATCTGATAAGACGGCGATCATGTCATTCCCTTGGCTGGTTTTTGCCCGTTTTTAGCTGGAAACTGCTGGTGGATGCGTCAAGTTGTTGCTTTTAACACTCCCTTTAGCCCCTCTGGCATGGCACGGGCTGCGGCATGGCTCCAAAGGGCCATGACGAAGATGATTATCAAATACGGGAGCATGTCCAGAATGAATGGCGACACTGGAGCGCCAACCGTCTGAAGCTGTAATTGCAGGCCAATTGCGCCGCCAAATAAGAACGCGCCCACCATGGCTCTGAGCGGAGACCACATGGCGAAGATGACGAGGCCTACGGCGACGAAGCCGCGACCCACGGTCATCCCTTCTGACCAGGTGTGGGTGAATCCCAATGAGAGCTGGGCACCGCCTAAACCAGCCAAAGCTCCGCCAATGGCGATGGCGGCTACCTGGATGACGTACGGGTTTCTACCGGCTGCGTAGGCAACGCTGATACTCTCGCCTACTGCTTTCAGGCTCAGACCCGTTCGGGTGTAATGCAGTCCCCAGAAGAGCAATGGCCCCAGCGCGTAGGCTATGTAGGCCAATATGTCCTGATCGAACAATGCGCTGCCGAACTTGGGTATTTCAGACAAGAACGGTATGGCGATCGGGTTCAATCCCCCAATAGTACTGTCCACATAGCTACGTCCGGCGTAGGCCGTGATGCCCGCTCCAAAGAGGGTCAGGGCAAAACCCGTCGCCAATTGGTTAGTGTTCCTATATATGACCAGGTAAGCCAGTATCAGGCTTAAAGCGCTGCCACCAATCATGCCGGCAAAAATACCCAGCGTGACTGACCCAGTTTCCACGGTGGCAATGAAGCCAAAGCAGGCTCCCATGAGCATTGAGCCTTCAATACCCAGGTTAATCCTGCCGGCCCGCTCGGTAATCAATTCACCGTAGGTGGCGTAGAGAACGGATATCCCAGGGCCAACTGCCCCAGTTAAAGTTCCACCAAGTACTAGCCATATATCGCTCATTCTGTCTTACGCTCGAATCGGCGAAAACCGAGGATCGAGAACAGGACAAGACCAATCAATATCAACATGGCCGCTGATGGCAGGTTGCCGCTGAATTGGAGAACATCTCCGCCAACAACTATCAAAGCAATCAGGAAGCTGGTGCCAATAATGCCGATTGGGTTGTGGTTGGCCATCCAACTGGCCAAGAATCCCATGAACCCCAGGCTGTTGGAGATTCCGGGTCGTAGGTGATGTTGGATGCCGGATACCTCACTCATGCCTGCGAGACCGGCCAGGCCGCCGCCGACCAGCATGGCAATTATGATGTATCGCAAGACGGGTATGCCGCGCCGACGTGCCGCGTCAGGGTTGCCGCCAACGGCACGCATGTTGGCCCCCCACCGGGTACGGCTGAGGAACAGGTAGGTTGCGATAATTCCGATCACGGGTAGCACCAAGCCAAAGTGGAGGCGAGTGTCGGCAATGGCCGGCAAGATAGACTCAACTTCAAAGTTGGCGGTGTAGGGGTAGCCGAAGCCCGTAGGGTTCTTCCAGGCACCAAAAACAAATACGTTGACGAAAAGGATGGCCACGTAGTTGGACAACAAGGTGGAGATGACTTCGTTCACGTTTCGAAAATGCCGCAGGGCGATGGCAAATCCAGCCCAGATAGCGCCGCCCAGGAAACCGGCGATAGCCATTGCTGGGAGCATGAGCCAAATGGTCGGGAAATCCATGTAGAGGGCAACGCCGGTGGCGGCCCAAGCGCCGATATACAGTTGGCCCTCGCCGCCCACGTTGATTAGTCCTACTCGGGCAGGTATCGATGCCGCCAGCGCCGTTAGGACGAAGGGAATCATCCTGACGCCAACCTCACTAATGCCCACCTTGCTGCCCAGGGTCCCTTCAAACATCTTGGAATAGACTTCAAATGGATCTCGTCCGATGATGGCGATGAAGATGCCAAAGACGATGAAAGCAAAGGCAATGGCCATTAGAGACCGCACAATGGGACGGTCGGTCAGGTTGATTGCGATGCCTCTAGCTTGGTTTATGGAGATTGGGGTAGTCATCGGTTATTCAGTCGTACCGGTCATCAGCATGCCAATCTCTTGGACGGAGGCTGCTTCAGTGGGGAATTCACCCACGATGTTGCCTTGAAACATCACCATCATGTGGTCGCTCAACGACAAAAGCTCGTCAAGGTCTTCTGATACCAGGACGATGGCCCCGCCTCGGTCCCGGAAATCCAGCATCAGACGTCGGGTTGCTTCGGCGTTTATCACGTCTAGCCCACGGGTTGGGTAGTAGGCCATCAGGACCTTGGGCGCAACGGCTGCATCGCGTGTGAGTTCCATCTCACGGGCTAGAATCACCCGCTGGACATTGCCGCCGGACAACTTGTCCACCCGCATGTCATGGGGTGCCAACCGCAGCGGGAAACCGCTCAGGGCGGAGCTGATCTTTTCCCTGATGCCGGCTAGGTCCAGCCAAATTCCCCCGTTGCCGTAGTTACTGAGTTCGCCAAGTACCAGGTTTTCATCCACCCGCATTTCGGGCACCATGGCCATAGTGATGGGGTCTTCTGAAACGTAGCTGACGCCCGCTTCAAGGATATTTGAGACAGACCAGCCTTTTACGTCTTCTCCGGCCAGGAAGATGCTCCCACTTCTTTGTTTGATCATTCCCAGTAGAGTTTCGCCCAATTCCTGTTGGCCGTTGCCAGATATGCCAGCGACTCCCAACATTTCGCCAGGCATTACTTTGAAATTAATTGCGTGCAGCCCTCTGGGGTCGTTTGCTTCACTGGTCCACACGTCTTTGAATTCAACAGCAGGGGTAACGTCGCCATCTGCGACTTCTCTCTGGTAAGCGATCTTCTTGGAATCGTATTCGATGTCGCTGCGTATTCGAGCTCTTGGCGGGACTGCTTCTAGGTCAATACCCATCATCAGGGCCACCAGGTTATCTCCGTCAACTCCCTCGCTCGTTCCTGTTGAGACCACAGCGCCGTGCCTGAGCACGGTAATCCGGTCAGCGGAGGCTAGAACCTCTGGAATCTTGTGAGTAATGAACAAAATGGCGTAGCCGTCACGCCTCAGTTCGTTGAATACCTCGAATAAACCTTCCACTTCGTGGGGGGCCAAAACACTGGTCGGTTCGTCAAGAATCAGCACCCTGGCTTTGGCCATGATGAGTTTAATCAGCTCAACTTTTTGGCGTTCACCCATGGTGAGGTCGCTGACCCTGGCTGACGGACTCACGTGCAGGCCGTACCTCTCTGAAACTCCCTCAATCTGCTTGGTCAATGCACTCCGACTCAGAATCAGCCCTTGGTCAGGCAAGAAGAGCGCAACGTTTTCAGTGACAGTCAGAGCAGGGATCAGCGCAAAGTTCTGGAAGACCATTCCAACACCAATGGCTCGGCTGTCGTGCGGAGATTGAATCTGGGCGTCTTCGCCCTTGAATAAAATGGTGCCTTCTTCGGGCCGGTTCACGCCGTAGATGACCTTCATCAGCGTGCTTTTACCGGCACCGTTTTCGCCCAGCACCGCGTGGACTTCTCCGCCATAGATGTCCAAGGTGATGTTGTTGTTCGCTACCAGATCACCAAACCGTTTGGTGATGCCACGTAGGGCGAGCAATGGATGAGCATCTGATCCCCGCAGGCCGTCCTGTGATTCAGTTACCGATTGGTCTGATACTTCTGGGCCATTGGAAGGCGACAGACTAGTCTTGCTTTTGGATTTACCCAACCAGGGCAAAGTGATAGGCAAAAACGAACTCCTGCGTAGCCAAACATGGCGACGGAGAGAGGATTTCCACAAGGAATGACGATAACAATGAGAGGTTATTATTGCTGGTTGGTGTTTCGCACATATGTCGTAGATGTTAACTTTTTGTTACGTGCCTTGAGCCTGCGCCCCTGCCTGCGCCAATAAACGAGTTGCTCATACCCCAACTGCTGTGATTCAATTTGAGCGTCAATCCAAGAATTTTGCAAGGAAAATCCGTGCCTTCGGCTGTATTAGAACGGGATAAACGCAAGTGTATCAGAGCGGGATAAACGCAAAATAATGGAACCGGATAAAAACAAAACAATTGTTATCGCGCTGGGCGGCAACGCCATTCTCTCTGACGGCGATGCTGGCGATGTTGCGCAGCAGATGCTGAGCATGGAACTGGCTTGCCGTCAGTTGGTGCCGCTGTTTCGCTCTGGAAATCGAGTGGTAATCACCCACGGCAACGGCCCACAAGTTGGCAGCCTGCTGATTCAACAGGAGGAATCTGCTTCGGATATTCCTCCTCAGCCCCTGGATATCTGTGTGGCAATGACCCAGGGCCAGATTGGCACCATGCTCCAGCAGGTGCTCGACAAGATTCTGCGTGCTGAGAGTATTCAGCGCGATGTAGTTACGCTGATTAGCCATTTTGTAGTGGCCGAGGATGACCCGGATTTTAGCCTTGGCTCCAAGCCCATCGGACCGTTTTTGGATGCAGTTAGCAAGGAAAAATATGAAGAACGCGGCCATACGGTAATGGAAGTGCAACCGGGCAGCGATAAACCGTTTCGGCGCTCGGTCGCCTCACCCATGCCGCTACGATTGTTGGAACGCCGGTCGCTCCGAGCGCTGGTCAACCAAGGGGCCATCGTAATCGCCGGCGGTGGTGGCGGTATTCCTGTGGTACTGGAACAGGACGGCTCCTACCGCAGGGTTGAGGCAGTGATCGACAAAGACTTGGCTGGGGAAAACCTGGCCGAGAGTGTGGATGCCGACATCTATATGGTGCTAACGAATGTTGAATCCGTAGCATTGGATTTTGGCACCGACAAGCAGCAGTCCCTACGGGATATCACCGTTGCCCAGGCAAAAGAATATTTTCAAGAAGGTCAGTTTGGCATTGGGAGCATGGCTCCCAAGGTCTTGGGCTGCATTAAGTTTGTTGAATTTGGCGGCGAACGGGCCGTGATTACCGGCCTAGAGTGGGTGGAAGAAGCCCTGGCCGGCCGGGCCGGAACTCAGATATTACCGAGCTGACGCAAGATAACGCGTTTGAAAGCCCGTACAGATGAAATGGAACACGTTCTAAGAGCACAACAATTTAATAAAAAGCTCATCGCCCAGGTGTTTGACGCCGCAGAGGAGATGGAGAAAGTGGTTGCCCTTGGCGGCAGCCAAGAGTTGCGTGGCCGAATTATGGCCTCGCTGTTCTACTCTGTCAGTACCCGTACGCGGCTTTCATTTGAGTCGGCCATGCACCGGCTGGGTGGCAGCGTAATCTCCACGGAAAACCCCCAGTATTTCTCAGACTTTGAGCCTTCGTTGATTTCTGCCAGGAATTCGCCCGGAAATTCACTCGGAGATGCGGTCGACAATTCGGTTGGACATTTTGAAGATACGATCAGAATGGTTAACCAATATGCCGACCTGATAGTCCTGCGCCATCCCGATTCCAACCTGGTCTACCGGGCGTCTGAAGTTTCATCCATCCCGGTTATCAACGCTGGCGGCGGAAGCCAACACCCAACCCAAGCGCTATTGGACCTCTATACGATCTACCGATCGATTGACGGCATCGACGGCGTGGCGGTAGTGATGATGGGCGATCTGGCAAACAGTGGCGCCAGCCGGTCTCTCTGCTATTTCCTGGCTAAATATTCTGGAATCAAGCTGTGGCTGGTGTCTCCCAAAGAACTGTCTTTGGGCAATGATCTGTTGGAGTACCTGGGTCGGCATGGCGTTCAGGTACAGCAGATACACGGCCCAGGCGCGGAACTGGATGACGCGCTGAAACAGGCCGGAGTGATCTATCAGACTGATTTGCCCCAAGATTACCAACCCACCGAGGGCGGGTCGTCTCGTCAGGCGTTCCGTATCGACCCGGATATGATGCGACTGATCCGAGAGCGCGCCATCATAATGCACCCCTTCCCCAGGGTAGATAGCATCGCCCTGGAAGTGGACTCAGACCCAAGAGCGCATTATTTTCAGCAGATTTCAAATGGCCTCTTTATCAGGATGGCCCTTTTGCAGATGCTCTTTTAGGCAGCGAAACCACTGCGCCAAGAAGAAATTAGTCAGACAAAAAACAAGGAGCCAGCCATGGCTAAAACAGCATTATTAGAAGTACGTGACAAGGTTGCTTATGTCACTTTGAACCGGCCAGAAAAACTTAACGCCATCAACAACGATATGTTGGGCGATCTTTTTGAAGCGTTCACGGAAATCAAAGACAACCCAGACATCTGGGTTGTGGTTTTAACCGGGGCAGGACGGGCCTTTTGTTCCGGCCACGACCTGGTGATGGGCCGGAACGAACCCCGCGGCGACACCGACGATTTTTACATATTCTTGAGTCAACTATGGAAGCCGGTGATCGCAGCAGTTAACGGATATTGCCTGGCCCAGGGTGGCGGACTGGCCCTGCTCAGTGACATACGTATCGCCTCTGAAGACGCCGAATTCGGCTGGCCGCAGGTAAAGCGTGGTATCGCGTCCATCAGCGGGCCGACCATTCTGTCCCACTACATCCCCATGGGTGCCGCGCTCAAGATACTGTTCACCGGCGAGTTCTGCGACGCCCAAGAAGCCTATCGTCTGGGCATGCTCCAAGAGGTGGTGCCCAAAGACAAACTGCTGGAACGGGCAGAGGAACTGGCCCGATCCATCGTTGACAACTGCGCGCCTCTCGCCGTGCAAGCCATCAAAGAGTCGGCCATCACCGGCATGGGCATCAGCGATTTCAAGACCCGAGTGGAAAACTCACGCCGCATCGCCGTCCCGGTGAGCCAGAGTGAGGACTCGAACGAGGGCCTGACTGCGTTTGCTGAAAAGCGGAAGCCGGTGTTCAAGGGCCGATGATCCCCAACTGCCCGTTTAGCTGGATGACCTTTGTCTAACGCTCTAGAAGGAGTGAAGATCCTTGACCTGAGCCAGGGTGTGGCAGGCGCTTACTGCACGAAGCTGCTGGCAGGGTCAGGTGCTGACGTCATCAAGGTTGAACCGACTAAAATTGGCGAAAGCACTCGCCGCCTAGGCCCATTCTCTGGTGACCAACCAGGCGTGGAGCAAGGCCTGATGCACCTCTATCTCAATACTGGGAAGAAAAGCGTCACCTTAGACGTGCACTCAGCCGAAGGCCAAAGCCTGTTTCGGCGTTTGGCCAAGGACGCAAACTTGGTCGTTGAAAGCTTCATGCCAGGCACCATGGTCGACCTAGGCTTGGGCTATGACCAGCTTTCAGCGGACAACCCAGGGCTGGTGATGACCTCCGTTACTTTCTTTGGTCAGGATGGACCCTACAGCGGCTATAAGGGCGGTGAGATCATTGCGCAAGCCGTGAGCGGCAACCTTCAGATCACCGGCGCACCAGACCGTGAACCCCTGATGGTCGGAGGGTGCCTAGCCCAGTACGTCGGCGGGCAGGCTGCCTGTGCCGCTTCGCTGATGGCCGTATTTCATTCTATGATGTCCGGTGAGGGCCAGATTGTAGATTGTTCCATTGCAGAAGCCAACACCGACATGCTCGACCGGTGGGGCATTGACGCTGTGCTGGGGCGTGGTGACCAACCCAGAACCGGCATGGCCCACCACTGGACCTACCCCACCCAACTGTATCCCTGCCGTGATGGCTACGTGGCACTAGGCATTGAACCGGCCGGATGGGGAGCACTGGCTGATATGGTGGGCGATGACGCACTGCGCAAGCCTGAGTACACTGGCCCAGAGCGCAAGCAGTACCATGCCGAGATCGACCCGATATTGGTGGCCTGGCTTGAAGACCTGGGCAAGATGGAAGTGTTCGAAGGATTCCAAAAGAACCGTATGTCTTCGGGGATTCTGATGACCCCGGCAGATCTGTTGGAGTCGCCCCAATTACAGGCCCGAAATTTCTTCCAAGAAGTGGAACACCCCTCAACCGGCCCTCAGATGTACCCCGGCGCGCCGTACCAACTCTCAGATTCCGAGTGGATCCAAACCAGGGCACCGCTCCTTGGCGAGCACAATCATGAAGTCTATGTCGGTCAGCTTGGACTGTCTGAACTAGAGTTAACTGAGCTCTCAGCAAAAGAGGCAAACTGAAATGCCTAACCCGTTACTCGGCGGAATACGCGTCTTGGATATGACCCAGATTCGGGCTGGCCCCAAGGGTTCCCGCTGGCTTGCCGATGCTGGGGCCGAGGTCATCAAGTTGGAGGCCAGAGGGCGTTCCGACTCGAGAGGTTTCGGTCGCAGGGGCAGCGGAAACACAGCAGGCCCTATCGCGGCAATCTCCAAAGCGGCTCAAAGAGAAGGGAACCGGGTCGCCTTTGAGCAATTGAACCGCAACAAGCTTGGTCTT
Organism: Dehalococcoidia bacterium; assembly: GCA_028822675.1. The sequence continues at coordinate 23,512 of JAPKDE010000006.1, forward strand.
TCAATTGACCTGTCGTTCCCGGAAGGCAAAGAGCTTTTTAAGAGCATGGTTAGCGTCTGTGACGTGGTCATGGAGAATTTCAGCTACGGCGTCATGGACCGGCTGGGGCTAGGGTATGACGACCTGCGGAAATACCGGCCTGATCTGGTAATGATGTCCATGCCTGCCTACGGTTCCAGCGGCCCGTACCGAGACTATGTGTCCTTTGGCTGGGCGCAAGAACACATGGGTGGTATAACATCTCGCACCGGCTACCGAGGCGGCCCACCACAGAAGACTGGGACGATCGTGGCTGACCCTTTGAACGGCGTCCATGGTGCGATTGCCGTTATGACCGCCCTTATCGGCCGGGCCAAAACAGGCCAGGGCCGGTTCATTGATTTCTCCCAGTTGGAATCCATGGTGCCTCTGGGTGGAGAGGCGATCCTGGACTATTCAGTCAACGACCGTCCTCCGCAACGTAACGGAAACCGAGATTTCTATATGGCCCCCCAAGGCGTCTACCCGTGCACCGGCGACGACAACTGGGTCAGCATCTCAGTGACCACTGACGAGGAATGGGCAGCGTTGTGCGTAGTTCTGCAGAATCCCGAAATGGCGTCAGATTCACGCTTTGCGAACGGGCGTGGCCGAGTGGATAATCATGACGCGCTGGATAGCATGATTGAGCATTGGACTCGTCAGCGAGAGAAGAACCAGGCCATGCGAGAACTGCAGAAGGCCGGAGTCCCGGCGGGCGCGGTTCTAGATCAGGCGGAGGCCTACCGAGACGCACAAGCGGTGTCCAGGGACTTCTTGGTGGAATTAACCCATCCAGACGGAGTGATCTACCCCTATTCCAGGACGCCCGCTAGGTTCTCCAAGACCCCAGCAGAGGTCAGGACGCCCGGACCGTTGCTGGGCGAACACAATGAATACCTACTCGGCTCCCTGTTGGGGATTTCAGCCCCCGAAAGGGAACGGCTAGAGTCCTCCGGAGTAACGGCCACTCTGTCTACCGACTTGAGTTAGAATCCCAGCCAACATCCAATTTGTCTTTAGACCTGTTTAAAAAAGGACGTGCAATGCCAGTCACATCAATTGAGATTAAGTCCACTCACCCGTATGCCGGAGGCCAGGTCTTCGGAGACGCCGGGGCGTACGAGCAACTGGACGGCGTGTTTCATTTTGCGGTGGACCCAAAGCACAGCGCCAACGAGACCATCGCAGATATAGAACTGGCCCCCAGAAACGCAGATGGACTGGTCGAATTTTCGACAGACTTTCGTATCCTGAGGCCCGTTGACCCTAAACTCGGGAACCGCCGCATCTTGCTGGACGTGCCAAACCGAGGCAAACAACTGGCTATCAGAAACATCAACAGCGCGCCGGAACAGTCGCCAGACGCCCCCATTGACCCAGGCAACGGCTTCCTGATGCGACAGGGCTACGTAGTGGTCTGGTGTGCCTGGCAGCACGACGTGCCCAATGTCCCGGGGATGCTCCGGGTCAACATCCCCGACGCCGTAACTTCAGATGGGCCGATCTCCGGCAAGATTGTTGTTACTTTCCAATTGAACTCGCCGTCCCAGGGTGAATTCCTATCTAGCCGCAACCACCAGGCCTACAAGGCCAGCAACGTTGACGATCAGTCTGCGGTGATGACTGTTCAGGACCACGAAGACGCACCAGAGCAGATTGTTCCCAGAGACCAGTGGTCATTTGCTCGGTTGGAGAACGGATCAGCCGTCGCCGACGATAGTCACGTGCACCTACCAGCGGGGTTCGAACCGGGCAAGGTTTACCAGGTGATTTACACCACCACCGGCGCGCCGGTGGTCGGCCTGGGCAAGCTCGCAACTAGGGACTCGGCCACCTTCCTGCGCTACGCATCCGCAGCAGAGGGAAACCCCCTGGCTGGACTCATCGACTACTCCTACAGCTTTGGAGTCTCCCAAAGTGCCCGCTTCCTGCGATTGTTCCTCTATCTGGGTTTGAACCGTGACGAATCAGGCCGCTTGGCGTTTGACGGCTTTATGCCCCACGTGGCTGGCGGCAAAATGGGGGAGTTCAACAACCGGTTCGCCCAGCCCTCCAGCCAGGCCACCCGGAGCGGCAACAGCCTGTTCCCGTTCAGCGACGCCACTCAAACCGACCCAGAGACCGGCCTGACGGACGGAATCCTGGCTCGACTCTCTGCCCAAGGCGAACTGCCCAAGGTCATGTACACCCATACCCCTTCGGAGTACTGGGCAGGCCACGGTTCATTGATGCACAGCAACATTGCTGGGGACAAAGACGTGGCTGCGCCCGAAGAAGTGCGCATCTACGTCGTGTCTGGTGCCCAACATGCCTTGAGCAGTTTCCCACCCACGGACAACGATGCTGATAATTACCACGGCCAGCACAAGTTCAGCATCGTCGAATACCGAGGTCTGCTGCGGGCTGCCTTGACCAACCTTGACCGTTGGGTGACCACCGGAGAAGCCGCACCACCCAGCCAGCACCCAAGAATCGACAACGGTACAGCGGTCAGCCCGGAAGGAGTTGCGTCGGCTTTCGCAAAAATCCCAGGGGCGAAACTGCCCAACCCCGCGCGCCGATTCACTCGCTTGGACTTTGGACCAGATCCGAAGATCCCGACGAAGACCCCAGCGGTAATTGGCAAGGTCTTCCCGCATCAAGTGTCGGCGGTCGACGACGACGCCAACGAAATCTCAGGTATCCGACTGCCGTTTATCACTGTGCCGTTGGCCACCCACGCTGGTTGGAACACGCGCCACCCGGACATTGGCGGTAGCGGACAGGTTATCGGCACGGGCGGGGCGTCCGGTGGCACACTGCGGGGTTCCATGATCCCGTTCCCGGCCACCCGCGAAAAACGGGAGGCAACCGGAGATCAGCGTCGGTCAATCGAAGAGCGATACGATTCCAAGGATCAGTATCTGGGCTTGGTAAAACAGGCAACAAAAGACCTGATTGAACAGCGTTACCTGCTTGATGAAGACCTGGAACGGATAGTCGACCTGGCCGGTGAGCACTACGACTACCTGACCGCCTAATTAGGCGGTCAGAAGATTTGTCCGTAATCAAATCTTTAGCTCGATTTACGGTTGCAGAGTGTTTATTGCACAAGGGTTTTAATATAGTTAGCAAAAAGCAAGTAGGAGAAGTCTTATTCGAGAGAATAATGAGCAACCTAGGACTAGATTCTGCGATTTGACAATCGACGCGAGAATTGCGGCGTATATTGAAATTGGTGTAGTAAGTTTCGTTTTGCTAATTTATGCTGTTGGGCTCTTCGCGATAGCTGCGCGAAAATGGAAAACGGTAACAGGGCTTGATTTCGAGTGGCAGTCCGCGTTATTCGTGAGGGTTATTGGGATGTTGCCATACTTAGTAATTGCAGCCGCGGTATGGCGGGTAAATCTCAGTGTCTTTGGTAATAGAGCTTCTTCGGAGTTGATTCCAGAGGCAGGTAAAATACTTGAACCTGTAAAGGGTACACTTGACGATTGATGAGATATTTCATAGTAAAACCTAGCACCACGGTTGGAACAATGAAGAAGGTAATCTCTGATCAAAGTCAGCGAGTCTTTCCAATTGTCGATGACGGAAACATCTTCCAGGGCTTAATATATGCGAGGGACTTCGAAGAACGGTCTGACACAGATAGTGCTTCTACAATTTTAAGTCTCGCGAAAAAATGGAGCGACCGGAATATCTTCGTATTGTCGTCCCAGTCATCGTCGCATGCCAAAGATATTCTTCATGTAAACGATCTTTAATTGGTTCCAGTATTAGACTCGGATTACCGTGTGATTGGAACAATCGACTCTTCTTCTTAAGCCTAGATAAACACAGAATAAAACCGGAATTCGTTGGCTGCCGGGCTACAGGTTTAGCGAGTGTTCCTCGTAGTCCTTGAGCTTGTTGTAGATTTGAATTCGGTGCCGGTATGACTCTAAGACCACGATTCGGTCATTGGCATCGACATTCACCGCCACAGGTCTGCGAAAGCGCCACTCCGGTTCCATGTCCGCCCGGCGTCGGGCTTTGATTATCTCCGGGTTGGCGTTGATGTAAGTCTGCGTCCAGGGTGACGGCTCCTGCGCGTCTCCCACTAGGGTCGTGATGTAACGGCCATCAGCGTCATAGATCTGAACGCGGTGATTACCCCAGTCGGTCACATAAACATCACCATCCGAGTCTACAGCCACGCCGGACGGCCCCTTCAGCGAACCCAGCCCAGATGCGGTGCCTTCAAACTTCACCAACAGCTTGCCGTCTGGGGAAAATTTCTGGACTCGGTTGTTGCCCCAGTCGGCCACATAGATGTCGTCGTTGCGGTCGATACAGAGACCCCAAGGCATCTCGAAACTTCCATCCTCAGTGCCCTGTTGTCCGAAGTTCGACTTGAACCCGCCGGTCCTGGCGAAGCGTTGCACCCGGTGGTTCAGACTGTCGACAACCCAGAGGTCGTCTTGTGAGTCGAAGGCGATTCCTGATGGACCGCTCAGCAGACCATCGTCAGTGCCAAATCGGCCCCAGTGAAAGCGGAAAGCCCCCTCGACATCGAAGACTGAAATCCGGTTGGTGAATTCGTCGGAAACGTAGACTCGACCATCCTGATCAACGTCTATGGAGCGGGGCCAGATGAAGCGTCCATCTTCACCGCCAAACGATCCGAACTGGCCTTGAAACTCACTGTCGAGGCTAATCTTGCTGACCCTTTGGCCTAGCTGTTCCACACCCCGGCTCAGTACATAGACACGGCCATCTTTGCCCAGAACAAAATCCTGGGGTGTCCAGAATCCTTGGCCGGACTGGCTGTACATGCCGATGCAATGGCTATAGTCGAAAACCCGACCGGCGGCGACTGTTGTCAGCACTGCGGTTCTCCAAAAGGCGAACTCAAAATAGGCCCGCCCACAATTTTTATAAGTCTGTGTGTTTTGCCAGTCTGTTCTAGACGAATGACATTTGCTCGAACTGACCGCCCACTATCGGCACGGCGTCCAATCCCATCCATTTGTCCACGATCGTGGAGTACAAGCCGCGAAAGTCGTAGTTCGGCTCCAGGTCACCCTGGGTTAAATTTTCCGGTTTCAGCGAAGGGTAAGCGCCGTACATGCCGCCCTTAACCCGGTCGCCGATGACAAAGGCCACACCGGCTGCTCCGTGGTCGGTTCCAGTGCCGTTGTCGCGGACACGCCGGCCAAACTCACTGAATATCATCATCACCACGTTCTCGTTGGCGTCGTGCTCACGGAGGTCGGCAAAGAAACTGTCCACGGCCTCGGAGATGTCCATCCAGAGCTTGGCGTGGGAGCCGCCTTGGTTGAAGTGCGTGTCAAAGGGACCGTGGGAAGTGTAGAAGACCTGGGTTCCCAGGTCGGCCAGGTGTACCTGCGCCACGTCCTTCAGGTTGGTTGCGATTGTTGTGTTTCCGTACTCGACAGTTGACGAATATTGCTGTGGGGCGACCTTGATGATGTCGGCACCCCTCAGCGCATCCAGTCCGGTCTGCCCCAGATACTCCATGGTCAGTCCGCTGCCAATGGCGGGAGAATACATCCGAGCGAAGCTATCGAGGAGCTGGGTGCGCTCGTCTTGGGAATTTATCCCGGACACTGACGAGAACACGCCGTAGGTAGCCAGGTGGTTAACAGATGTTATGGGCACGCCGCGCATGGTCATCGCCCTGGGCAGACCCTGCCCAAAGTTCACACCCTTCAGCACGTTTTCCCCGATAGGGTCCAGGTCTCGGATGACCTTGGCCACCCAGCCGTCGGTGCCAATCTTGTTCGGCTCACAGGTATGCCAGATATCCATGGCTCTAAAATGCGACCGAGGCGAGTTCTCAAATCCAACGCCGTGGACGATGGCCATGTTGCCCTTGTCGTAGATATCTTTGAACTGGTCCATGTCCGAACGGAAAGCCAGTTCGGCATCAATGGGCACCACCTGGTCGGCTGGGATATTGACCTTGGGTCGGGCGTCCCAGTAATGGCCGTTGGTATACGGAACAATCGTGTTTAGGTAATCGTTGGCCCCGGTGAGTTGCAGTATGACCAAGACGGGGTCTTTGGATGTTGTTGCCATTATCTATCTCCCCCGGAGTTGTTCCGGGTGTTTGGCTAGGTGACCTGGGCTAGGCGACCTGGGTTAGGCAAATTGATAATCCCTTGAGGCGGCAATCAGGGCTAATAACTTGCCCACTCTATCTTCTGAAGAGCTGATCTCTTCGGGCGTGCTCCAGGCTAATTCCCCGCCCTTGAGGGCGTGGCTGAGTAGTTCTTTCAAGGTTGTGTCGCTGACCTGTAGCGGCCCCATGGAGTCTAGGCAGACTGCAACCATGGTTTGTGCAGAGTTGTTCGGCTGGGACTGGACCCGGTCAACGATTGCTCGAACTCCAGGGTGGGAAATATCTCCCAGAACGCCCGCTGCAAAATTGACCCGGCGCATCAAAGCCCCGGCGTCGATCCATGCGGCACCGGTGTGCCAACCTTCAACGCTGGGCGGGTTGAGCAGTTCTTGTCCCTGCCAGGCGCACTCAAGGGCCAGGTTGTTGAATCCGGGTCTGAACCCCTCGTAATTCCCGGCCATGCGCACGGTGCCGACGATTAGTTCTGCTGGGCTTTTGACCCTGGCAAATAGGGAGTTCTTGAAGAAGTCAGAATTGAAAAGTACCCGCAGAATAAACCTTATATCGCCATGCGATTCGTTGTATGCGTCCACCAGAACGTCGATGGCTACCGGGTCGTTGGGAGGTGTGGAATTCCAACTGGAAACTTCTGGTTCGTCGGCAACAAAAAATCTATAGAGATGCCGGGCCAAGAATCGGGGAGAGGCCGGTTGGTCCACGATGATGCCCATTATTTCTTCGCCGTTCAAGTTTCCGGTGCGGCCCAAGAACGTCTTTTCTTCGTTGTCGTGGTCCTCGGGTTTGTACTCAAAATTCCAGAAGAAACGACCCAGCGGGTTCCGGGGAATCTTCGGGGCAATGGTCCAGCCGGTGAAGGCCCTGGCCGCACTCTTGATATCGTCCTCGGTGTAGTTGCCCACTCCCAAAGAGAAGAGTTCCAGTAATTCGCGGCCCCAGTTTTCATTGATGGCGCCGTCATGGTTGCCGTGGTTGTCCAACCAGAAGATCATGGCGGGTGACTTGGCCAATTCAACTAGTAGGTCACCGTATTTGCCGAGTCCATACTCTCGGAACATGGCAATTTGACGGCCAATCTCCGGCGGATTGTCAACCTTGGAGTTGCTGGTGGCGAACATCTGATGCCAGAACAGGGCGATCTTTTCTTCCAATGGACGCTGGGTATTCACCATCCGGAACATCCAATCAGCCTGACTGATTGGCGGGCCAAGTGCACCTTCGTAACCGGGGAGGATTCGGTACATCAACTCTTCATCAATGGGAGGCTGGTCTTCCGGATGGAGCAGTTCTTCAACGACAGCTTCATAACCTTTTTCGGCACGGGCTACCAGGTCCGCACGTGGCTCGCCGAAACCGGCGCGTCGCATCAAATGGGCGATCAGTGCAATCTCTTGTCTGGTGGGCATACTCGAATCTCCGAATATAGCGCCTAAGCGCAGTACAAACCGTACTGATGCGTAACGTCATCGGGGAAAGATCAGCACGGTAAAAAGCAATTTGAGACATCGTAGGTTTGGCGCTTGAAAGTGTCAATGTCACAGGCTACGAGTACGCTCAATTCTGGGGGGCAAAATTTAAATGGACTGCCCGATTGTGGTTCCCGCTTTTCGTTCCCGTTTGTGGTTCTTAAATGTAGAGTCATTCTGGCGGGGTCGGTATCTAACCGCTATACTCCGTCTCAATGTCGAAAAGGATTGTATTTGTGCTTGCTCTGCTCTCGTTGGTCGTTCTCACGGCCTGCGGAACCGCAGCCACCTCCACCTCCCCGCCCCAAGCAACGGCTGTGCCAACTAGTGCTCCGGTTCCAACTATAGAACCACTCGCCACGCAAACCAGTCCCACAGAGACGCTAACAAAAGAACCACCGGCAGCCACCACACCTGACACGGCTGATATCAGCTCGGTTTTCATCCAACTGACTGATCCCCTGGACGAACCCCAGTTCTACTGCCTGGACGTTCCCGGATCCGGTACCTCCGTCAGATTGCAGGCCGCCCTCCAAGTCCACACTTGCAAACAGATTGAGACTGCCGAGGATGAACTTTTTGCCTTTGATTACCCCAGTCCGGGGCAGATATACATGGAAGCCTACGATCTGTGTATTGAGGCTGATGGAACCACATCTGGTTCCAAGATATTTTTCAGGCCCTGTTCAAACTCGCCAAACCAGATTTTCACAGTGGACTTTGACATAATCCGCCTTGGCGACGGCATCCATGACGGTTTGTGCGTGGCCGTAGACCCAGCTCCCGGCATCCCCACGGGAGGGCCAAGCCATCTGCGAAGAGACGTGACCCTTCAGCCCTGCAACCCACTGGACCCGGCAATTTCCCGGTGGATTTTTGGGTTGTTCGATTACTGATGGGCTACTACTGGTTAACTGCTGGAATAGCCCATTACAATTAAACTTGCTACCCCAACGTTTTGACATAATCAAGAAATGTTAATATTGTTGACTCGGTAAATCCTTTGTTATCAAAAACGAGCGGTACGCTCAATAAAATTTCAGAAGTAGGTGGAAATTATGGTCAAGCAGGGTGTGATACCCGACGATTTGTCGAAACCATTTTGGGATGCCGCCAACGCAGGCAGATTGGAAATACAAAATTGCAGCGCCTGTAACCGGCTCCACAACCCCCCGGTGGCGGCCTGCACAAAATGTAAGTCTGGCGACAACATGGAATGGAAACTTATGAGTGGCAAGGGCAAGATCTACAACTACGGTGTGGTGTATGACTGCCCCGTTAGGTTGTTGCAACAGGACCAGCCATTCAACCTGGCAGTCATCACGCTGGATGAAGACTCTGGAATTCAGATGTACTCCCACCTGCCCGGCACCCCGATAGACGATGTTCCCGTTGGTGCCGCGGTGGAAGTGATTTTTGAAGAAACGGCCAACGGTCAGAAAGTTCCCGAATGGCGAGTAGTAAGCTAGCCTTTCTTGGATTTCATCACTAAATACCTCATTTAAAATCCGATACAGGTAATACCCCCACACAGGAGTTAATTATGGTCACAGAAAATGCTCCAGCT
>JAPKDE010000339.1 GCA_028822675.1 Dehalococcoidia bacterium
TTCACACCCTGCCTGTCACGCCGTGAACCTAAATTCGGCTAAGCCTCTCCCACAAACCAACAATCCCACCCCGCCAGCACAGCCTGACCTAGCAGCTGCCGCAGCCAAAGTATCGGCCCAGCTTCAGCCAGGACCACCGATCGGCCCTGAACCAAAGCAGGCGACCGTAAGGCACTGGTGAGATATAATGATGCATCGAGTTCGACACGAAGGCGTTCTGGAGCCTCGCTAAAGCTAGTGGCAAGGTACACTTCGCCCGTCGTCGGACAGACCAGTTCCGAACGAGGGAGGTGGCCGAGCATGGAGGATTACCAATGGACCTTTCATTATTTTATCTTCCGACCTGGCGAGATGGCTTTGGGATTTCGCTAGGACGCTATTACGAGGAAATAATAGAGACGGTAAAGCTCGCTGATACGCTCGGCTGGGCGCGGGCATTAACTACGGAACATCATTTTCATTATTATGGTGGAGCGGTTCCAAATCCAGCTGTGATACTTGCGGCATGGGCAAGAGAGACCGAGAACATTAGACTTGCTCCGGCCGTCTCTTTGATACAACTCCGAGACCCGCTGAAAGTTGCGGAGGATTACGCTTTAGTTGATCAGTTATCAGGTGGGCGCGTAGACATGGGCGTCGCAAGGGGCTTCGCACCCCACGAATTCGGTGCCTTCAATGTGGACCAAGCCGAAACGGCAGAGCGTATCACCGAGGGGCTAGAAATCTGCTCGCGCTTTTGGGCTGGAGAACCATTTTCCTTTACCGGAAAATATTTTTCGTTCGACAAGCTACAACCTTGGCCGCCAACAGAGACTGGTGCGCTGCCAATCTGGAATGCGGCCTCCAATTCAAAGGAGAGTTTTGTTAACGCCGCTAAATGTGGCTACCATCTAATGATGAATCACTATCCGATGAGCTTCAGTGCGCTTGCGGAAAAGTTTGGTTGGTATTGCGAAGCTTGGGAGAAGGCGGGACGAATGACGTCAGACCGCAAGGCGATGGTCAATTTTATGTGCCACATTGGTGATACAGAAGAGCAGGCCATTCAGGAAGCCAAAGGTGCATTACAGGAACATGCCGGGGCCTTTGAAAAAGTGATGCAAGGTCGGCAATGGGAAACGGATTATGCAGGAGACGTCTCTATACTCTTGCGAATGTGTGAAGGTGATGATTGGCGCGATGTATTCCGTCGTCGTACATTAATCTGTTCGCCAGAGCAGGCGGCTGAGCGAATGCAGCTCTGCCTCAACCTAGGATTTACGGAAATCTCAATAGTTCCCCGCTATGCAGGCCTAACGCACGAACAGTGCACGAATACCATACGCCGTATTACGGAGGAGGTGTTGCCAATGGTAGATCAGTCAGCACAGGTGGTATAGCCGAGTGTTTCTAGCTTCGACTTATCCAGGCTCGGCCAGTGAATTGCTCCCCTTCCCAGTTTTCTCCACGACCACCCCTCGGCCCTGAACAATTCTCATCCCGGGATCAACGCCGTGCATTTGAGTTCAACCAGGAAATTGGGGCTAGGACCCAGAACGAATATGAAATTGCCCTTGCCGACATAAAGGCAAATATGGGGGACGGTCCTGTCAAAAATATTGGTCGCCCGGAAGTTCTGTTCGTCCGAGATAAGATGGCAAAGAAGTGGGCACCTTCCCGCGTAAACCGAAACATCAAGGCATTATGTCGGTTGTTGGGTTTTGGTATGGATCGTGGCTATGGCCTCAACCATAACCCCGCTGTAAAAATCCAGAAACTGGAACAGGGAGACGGTTCGGGCTGGAAACAGTGGGAACCGGAAGCCATCCAGGCCGCCATGTCCGACTTCGAAGGTATTGCACGGACGGCATTCTATCTCGCCTATTTCACAGGGCAGCGCAATTCAGACATTCGCAAGATGAAAT
>JAPKDE010000340.1 GCA_028822675.1 Dehalococcoidia bacterium
ATACATACAGGCCGACGAAGCTGGTATGGACGGCATCATGACCAACGAACATCATGCCGCCTACTGGAACATGAAACCGTCTGCCAACATCGATGCGGCGGTGATTTGCCGACTTACCAAGAAGGTGCGCATCGCCATTCTGGGCAACATAAGTCCCATCAATGACCCGGTGCGTATGGCCGAGGAATTGGCCATGTTGGACTGCTATTCCGGCGGGCGTCTAATCTCGGGATTTGTCCGTGGTGGCGCGGTTGAAACGCTGCAGGCGGGTATGTCCCCCACTGAGAACCGAGACCGGTTTGAAGAGGCCCATGACCTGATCATCAAGTGCTGGACCCAGCCAGGCCCGTTCCGTTTTGAGGGTCAATATTATCAACGCCGCGTGGTCAACCCTTGGGTTCTGCCAATTCAGAAACCCCATCCCCCAGTCTGGTTTCCCGGTGGAAGCAGCCCGGAGAGCGTGGTCTGGGCCGCCAAGCACCAGTACGCCTACATGAACCTTGGCGCGCTAATTGGTCTCACCCAAGAACTGAAAAAGGTCTACATAGATACTGCCAAGGAAGTAGGTTTCACACCAACGCCAAAGCATTTTGGCTACCAGGTGCGCGCACTCGTTGCCGACACTGATGAAAAAGCTCAGGAGATTGGCAAAGGGTTTCTCTGGGCACAGCAGCACCGGATGCGCGGCCCAATAGAACACACTGATCCGCCAGGGTATCAGTCTCGCGTTGCCAGCCAAATGGCCACCAGGCGGCTGGGCGGCGGAGGTGGCCCTCCCATGACCTATCAGGACCTGCAGGACGTTAATGCGATAGTAGTCGGTAGTCCAAAAACCGTGATAGCAAAATTGAAGGACACCGTCCAAAAGCTGAGTCCCGGTTATTTGATTCTAATTGGCAGTGATGGCAACATTCCCCACAAGGATGTGATGCGGTCATTGGAGCTTCTAGGTAGCGAAGTTATCCCGGCGTTGCATGAGATAGAACTGCAGCCATTCGTCTAAATCACGTCTTGCAGACTGCCCAAAAGCATTACCCAAAAGCATTCCCCAAAAGTATCAATAGAAACGAACAAAAGAAAGGAAGTCGGTTAAATGTCGGTAAACGTCAAAGTCCAGCAGGCAGCGCAAGCATTATTAGACCAGTTCAATTACAAAGAACTGTACTCACTGGAAGAAAGGCTGATGCCTTCTGACTTGGACGAGGCTTATCTGATTCAACGAGAATTTCAGTCCCATGTATCGGAGCTACAGGGTGCCACAGCCGGTTATAAATTGGCCTACACGACATCGGTTCTGCAAGAGTCTGTTGGTGTTAGTGATCCCGTGTTGGGGATAATGCTGGAGGACAACATCCGACATTCTCCAAGTACACTGAAAGCCTCTGATTTCTATCAACTGGCTCTGGAATGTGAAGTCGGAGTCCGACTGGGGGCCAACCTGAGCCCGGCCGGCGCACCCTATGACCGAGGCAAGGTCTCAGAAGCTGTTGAGTCCTTGATGCCGGCATTTGAAGTTGTGGATATACGCCGCACACAAGGAATGGACCCCAAGATTGCGTTCATAACCGGAGTAGCCGCTAATATCTTCAATGCCGGAGTCGTCCTGGGAGAACCAGTGACCAATTGGCGGGAACTGGACCTTGAAGCCGCCTACGGATCAATGACCATCAACGATGTGATGGTGGGTGACGGCCACGGTTCTGACGTGATGGGCCACCCACTAGAACCACTGGCCTGGCTGGCCAACAAACTGGCAGAACAAGGCTTGGGTCTGTCGGCTGGAATGGTGATAATTACCGGCAGTATCGTGCCGCCCAAAGTCGTGAAACCCGGCGATACAGCCTCCATAATGATTGAGGGTCTTGGCAGCGCAGAGTTAACAGTCGTTTAAAT
>JAPKDE010000007.1 GCA_028822675.1 Dehalococcoidia bacterium
TGGTCGCCGCCGTTGCTGCCTGCCTATGGGCCAACGACCAAACACTGTTCAGGGTGCCTCAATCTGGCCCCGGAGATGCCACCAAGCGCGGCGGAACGCCGGGTCCGGACGAGAACGAACTTCAAAGGGCCCGGCTGGAAGGTTGGCTCTACGCCCCGGTTTTTCTGACGTCTGCGACTTAAATCTGAAGGCACGATAACCGAAAAAACGTCGCTAGATATTGCCCAATCGCACTTCAAGTATTACAGTGTCTCGACCAAGCGTCGCTATCACCAATTCGTACCTGACGCAAAAGAGGCAATTCCCTCTGTTTGGAGACGGCAAATGGGCATATTTCGGTTGTACACAAATGGCGCCGGAAAAAGTCAGATCGAGGAGTTGGACTTAGCGTCCCACCCAGAGCTGGCAGAGGCGGTCAATACCCAACACATTTTTTTCCGAGAGTGGGCACCCGGTCATTTCATTGATTGGCACCCCGCCCCTAAACGGCAGTACATAATCTCTCTTTCAGGCCTGGTTGATGTTGGCCTGGAAGACGGCACCACCCACCGGTTTGTGCCTGGCGACGCCCGTTTGGTGGAGGACACCAGCGGCAAGGGCCACACCACCAAGGTACCGGAGGGCGAGCCCAGCATCACCGCAGTTATACCCCTGGCCTAATTTTCACCACTCAAATCATTCATTTTTAAAACGCGGAGAGAACACATGGGAATCTACAGAATGTACACCGGCGACGACGGACAAACCCACATTGAAGAAACCAACTTGGCTTCACATCCTGAGTTGTCCGAGGCCATCAAGACCACCACTATCAAATTCAGCGAGAACGAGGCTGGTCGCTTCATCGATTGGCACCCAGCACCCCGCCGCCAGTATGTGATCTGCATCTCAGGCCAGATTGAGATTGGCCTCGGTGACGGCTCCAAGCACACGTTTGGTCCTGGCGACGCCCGCTTGGTCGAGGACACCACCGGCCAGGGTCACACCACTCTGACCGCTGGAAACGAACCCGGCATCACCTGCACAGTCCCCCTAGCTGACTAACCGGCGCAGCCGGGTTTGGGCCTTAGGCGGGTGATATTCGCTAACATTGCTTTGTTTCTGGAATTTCCATTCCAGAGACCAAATTTTTAAAATTAGGGAGAATCCCTTTATGCAGATAGTTCGAGTTTTTTCCGGGGATGACGGCGAGTCTCACTTTGAGAATGTCAGTCCCGAGGAATTAGAGGGCATCGTCGGACGGCTGGGCGAGGGAGATATCCAGTTCAACGAGCGCCAAGCCCCATCTTTTTCCGATTACCACACGGCGCCCCGCCGTCAGTACGTCATGCATCTCCTTGGCACCGCCGAGTACGAGACCGCAGACGGCACCAAGCAGAAAATGCATCCGGGTGACGTCCTGGTGGCCGAAGACCTGACCGGCCATGGACACATCGCCCGTGGCCTGGGCGATGGCCAACGTTTCATCCTGGCCATACCCTTAGCCGAAGCCTAGGCAAATACCAAAGACCTAGACCAAAGATTTAAACGAAACCCGGCCATGGGCTATTAACGAAACTAGGAGCCAATCATGAAAATCATCAGAGTATATTCCGGCGACGACGGCGAGTCTCATTTCGAAGACGTCACCGCTGAGGAGATGTCCAACATCGTCAACCGGTTGGGAACCGGCGACATCACCTTGGGCCTACGCACTTCTCCGTCATTCAGCGACTACCACAACGCCCCCAGGCGACAATACGTGGTCAACCTGTCTGGCACTGCCGAGTTTGAATGCGCCGACGGATCAAAAGTCCAGATGGAACCGGGAGACATCCTGGTGGCTGAGGACTTGGAAGGCCACGGGCACATCGCCCGCAGCCTGGGCGACACCCCCAGAGCCTCTCTGGCTGTGCCGCTGGCAGACCCCACCTAAACAGCAATCCCCACCGCAAAACGATTAATACAAAGGGGCTTTCTAGCTTAGAAGGCCCCTTTTAACACCTCTGACAGATGTAGCAACCCCTGTTGACGCCGGGCGTTGCTCACGGCCCTCAGCCAACGGGCGGGCAATAACTGACTGGTCATCTCCCGGGTTATCTCGTTTTCAGCCAGCAACGTAAAACGCCGGTAGAGTTGTTCCGGAACTCCCAGTTGTTTGACGCCAGGCGCGGCCGACCATATTTCAGCCTCACCCCTTTCAAGTGCCTGGCACTGGTCCCACGCGTGCATGAACGGCAAGACCACGTTCACAGCCAGGTCTTTAGCCCTACCGCGACCCACGTAGGCAGGGCCGGACGCTCCACTGGCCAACAAAAACGCTGTCAGCTTGGCGGCGCTCAACTGCTGCACCACTTCACGTAATCCAGCAGCCAAACCAGTGGACATAAATCGGTCTATAATCACGGCCACGCCCATAATCCGCCGCCGGGGGTGGTTGGTCGGGCGAACACGGAACAACCACCATTCTTCCCGGTTCATGGCCGCACCAAGCGCCTGCGGCAGTTTCGGTTGCGGCGGCGACTCACCTATTTCATTGGGCGAAAAAGCCGACATCGACCCACCCAAGCCGGAGCGTCCAAGCAGCCAACCAGAGATTGCAGCACAACGCTGGCCCGCCTCCAGCTGCCCTGCTGCCTGGGCCAAAACCTGATACGGCACCACCGACGCCAACTCGATGAACGGACGCTGGTTGGTCCGGTAACCCAACCCTTCCATTAAGCCTTGATACAAAGCCTGGTTCGGCCCCTCAGCCTGGATGCACTGAAATAACCAACCCGACTTCCATTGGAACCGCCGGTCTCCGGCCAGATCCAAGGATTTTTCAACCTCGTCCAGTGTCTTAGGGCGGGGAAATCCGCGCTGGGACAACACCTGCCAGAGATCGATCAGCTGCCCAAATTCCGAATCCGATTCAGACTCAAACGCAGGCGTGGCCGAATCTACCAGCAGCGCACTGAGATCGACTACCGGAGCCTGCACTCCGCTCTGCAGGCGAGTCTCCTCTGAGTGGACTTCCAGGGCCCCGCGGAACACCACACCGTTGTAGTTGGGGTCTCCGCCGTGACCGTGGGAATCCCAGTCTTTCTGCCTGATGTGCAACTCAACGTCACCGCGAACAAAACCAACGCCTTCAACTTCCAGCAGGGCGTCTCGAAAATCCGGACCAGCAGTCACCCCGGAACGACCCGGATAGACCACTCTGATCCGCCGACCAGATTCCGTCCGCAATGCCGTGAGGCGGGCTGCCCGTTCTTTCCAAAGCTTGGCCCGCAGCCTTTCCGGTATTCTGCCACCACGGTCTTCGGCAATCTGACGCAACGGGGATGCCACCGCCCCCATGGGATAGGCCTTCATTAGTAATAACTCTCTATTTTTGTAATTGTATTAATAATATTACTTACCAATTAATTTCTCAAACCGCATATTTTACCCCCATGTACGCCTGAGGTTTTATCGATGGCAGGAAAACTGCGCCTCGGCTAGAATTACACTCAATTGTTACAAGAATCCGACTAGAGGTTTAGATGTCGACTACCCCTGATTCCAATCCCGCCAATTCAAAAAACCCCAGCGGCCCTCTAACCCTGACCTACTACGGCCACTCCGCATTCCAATGGCAGACCGAGGCTGGGTTGAAGGTGTTGACCGACCCCTACCGCAACCGTTCCGACCGCTACTGGTTCACCCGGCAGTTTCCCGACGTGGAATGTGACTTGGGCATAATTACCCACGCCCATTTTGACCATGACGCTGCCGAGCGTTTGCCGGAGGGCGCATCCTTGATCAGGATGTCGGGGGAATTTGCCAACCAGGATATGCAGGTACGGGGCGTGCAGGACATCCATTCTGGCCGGTCTGGGCTGCAGGGATTCGTCAACATAATGTTCCGGCTGGAGACTGGTGGCATCAGCTTCTTGCATCTGGGTGACAACCGGGCCGACTGGCCAGCGGATGTAACACGCTCTATCGGCGAGATTGACGTGCTGCTGGTGACTGTGGATGACTCCAACCACCTGCTCAAACCGGAAGAAGTGGATTCTCTGGTCGAGCGGTTGTCGCCCAAGATCGTGATTCCCATGCATTATCAGATTCCAGGTCTGATGGCCGATGACACTGGATTAGAGCCTCCGGAAAGCTGGCTAGCTACCCAGCCAAGGGTGAAACGGCTGGTTGGCGAGACTGCCACGTTCTCGGCACAAGAACTACCCTCTCAGACCGAGGTTTGGGTTTTTCAGCCATCCCCTGCATCTTTCAACAGTCCAGCATTGGAACGGCCCGCTGACTTGTAGGTTGAAAACGCCCAGGAACTAAATAGGAAAAAGACAAACAACAGGCCGGAAACAGATGAGATTGTTTAACAAAAAGGCCTTCTACTACGGCTGGTTCGTTGTCGCCGGGTGTGTGCTGGTGTCTTTCGGCGTATCCGGCGGCCAGTTTTCCTTTGGCGTGTTCCTCAAACCGATGACCGACGAATTCGGTTGGAGCCGGGGCTCAATGTCCTTGGCCTTTGCCTTGACCTTCATGATCTCCGGGCTGCTCCGGCCCCTCGCCGGATATCTGGCAGACCGGTACAGCCCAAAGATCGCCATCCTCTCTGGGGTCACTGTGATGGGCACGATACTGCTCTTGATCCCCTTCATCAGTAGCCTGGCGCAACTCTACGCGCTGTTCGCCATCATGAGCATTGGGATCACCCTGGGCACCGGCCCAATTTTGACCAAGGTGGTTAGCGCCTGGTTCCACACTAGGAGAGGTCTCACGTTGGGGCTGGTCAGCGGCGCCGGTTCGTTCGGTGCCATGATCCTGGTGCCGGCGGCCTCCCTATTCCTGGTGCTGCTGGACTGGAAAGACGCCTACTGGTTCTTGGCCGGGTTGCTGCTGCTGATTGTCCTACCCGGCGGGTTCCTGCTCATCCGTAACCGCCCTCAGGAAATGGGGCTGGAACCCCTTGACGCGTCGGAAGTCGGCCCCGGTAGAAGCCCGGCATCGGACCTCAAGAAATTACTCGGTCGGGACGCCACATTCCGGGAAGCGTTGCGCACACCCTTGTTTGCCAGGCTAACCCTGGGGTACTTCGTTTGAGGCTATTCCATGAGCTTCGTGAACGCTCATTTCGTCACCTACGTGCAGGACCTGGGCTACCACAAGATGGTGGCTGCCGGAGCCTTCAGCCTCATCGGAGCGGCCGCGATAATCGGGGCTTTGCTGCTGGGCCACCTATCGGACCAGCACGGACGCCGCAAGCTACTTAGCCTTTCTTACAACCTACGCGGTCTCGGGTTTGTGTTCGTGCTGCTGTCCATGGGAATCCCATTTCTGGGCATACCGTCAATGGGCATCGCGGTGCTGTTGCTCGGCGTACTACTGGTGGGATTCTCTTGGAACGCGGTGGTATCCATCACGGCGGCCTACGCATCGGACCGGTTTGGTCTGACCCAGTTGGGGACTATCTATGGCTTCATGTTTGCCGTGATGCCCTTGGGTTCCGGGTTCGGCGCCTACCTGGGCGGGCTGCTTTACGATGCTCAAGGCACCTATGCAATCGCCATCTGGAGCAATATCGCCCTACTGCTACTGGCCACCGGCACCATTTACACCATCAAAGAAAAACAGTTGCCCGGTGCCGATCTCGTGGTCGCACGCTAGTGGGCATATAAAAAGCCCCGGCGGATGCAGCCGGGGCTTTTTTAATTAGCAATTAGGCGCTGATTTTAACTTAATCGGCGGCGTATTTATCGCCCAGTGCGGTCTCCCAACGCAGGTAGTTCATCATGTCGGCGAAGTTCCGCTCCGGGCCGGATGGTACAACGTCAGTTGGGGGTCGCATCACCCCGGACAGCCCCTGTTCCATGCCAAGTCCGGCCTGTCGCCAGGCGGCCATACCACCGTCCAGGACCGATACATCTTGGTAGCCTAGACCCTTGAGAGTGGCCCCGGCCAAAAGAGCATTTTGACCGTTGTTGCAGGTGACCGCGATGGACGCGCTCTTGTCCGGCGCAACCTCCGCGATTTGCAGTTCCATGGAACCACGGGGCACCCAGCGAGCGCCGGGCACGTGGCCGCCGGAGAAATCGGTGCTGATCTCAACGTTGATGACCACCGCTGGTTTGGCGGCATCCAGTTCCTGGGGCGAAAGCAGTTTTACCTGGCCACGGGCCGCATCCAGGCCGCTGGGTCCAGCATCGCCGGAGCCAGTCTCCAATGCACGTCCGCTGGCGGCCCAAGCAACGGCCCCACCGTCCATCGCGTAGACCTCTTCAAACCCGAATTGCCGGTACCAAGAAGCGATGAACGTGGCCCGGGCCTTACCATCGCAGGAGAAGATCACCGGACAATTCTTGACCACGAGCACATCGTCCGAACGCTGCACAACCTGTCCGCCAGGGAACCAGCGGAAACCGGGGATGTGCCCAGCGGTGTATTCCTGGGTGGTGCGCACATCGACGAAGTAGCAGGTCTTTTCTTCCCGGTCGTCCAGCATCGCTTGCACCGCGTCCACGTCCAGATAGCGAACACCATCTTCTTCGGCCAACCTGGCAGCGTAATCTTCTGCGGCAGCCAGGCCTTCTGCCGACGGCTCCGGCAATTCTAGGCGGTCACCGCCAGTCTCCAGTTCGTACCCGGCCAGCAACCAACCGGAGGTACCGTTCTTCAGACCAAATATGTTGGTCAGGCCCATGCGTTGCAGCACCCTGGTGCCAATGACGCTGCGGGTGCGTCCGGCGCAGTTAACGATCACTGTGGTGTCCGGATCTAGGTCCTTCGTGATGTCAGTAACGCGCAGGGCCAGCTCACCACCGGGCACGCTGCGGCCACCGGGGATGCAGAAACGCTGGTACTCCTCCGGCGTGCGAGTGTCGAGAATCACCAACTTGTCGCCGCGTTCGATACGGGCGTGCAATTCGGTGGCCTCAATCTCGGGGACGTGGTGTTCAACTTCCATCCGCTCGCCAAAATCCTTACTGACCACGTTGCTGCCCCACTCCGTGGGGAATCCTTCTGTGCTCCACTGGTTGATGCCCCGGTCCAAGACTGACACGTTGGTGAAGCCAATCTGTTCCAGGGTACCGGCGGCTAGTGTAGCCCGGCGGCCATCGTCGTCACAGACAATGAGGTGTTCGCCCTTGACGGGCGCGGAGAGATCCATCCTAAATTCCAACTCTTTACGGGGAATCAGGCTGGAGTCAGCGATGTGTGAACTGTTGTATTCACCGGCCTCTCGAACGTCGATGAGCCCGAATTTGGTCTTGCCTTGCAACAGGGCATTAAGGTCTGTGGCAGATATCGTATTGGCCATATCTATCTTCCTTTTGTTTTGACTTCCGGGTTGTTTCAACGTCAGGGACTTGTGGTTTTGTCTTTTTATGAGCGTGCGGCCGGGAGTTGTCGGCCTTATGATCGGGGCCCGCTTTAATTTGCCGCTAGCATAGCCACATCCATCAAAACAGACAAGCAATCAGACAAAATAGTTCGGGCCAATCAGCCGTCCTGCAGCACGTCCATTCGGCCCTTACGAGCCTATTTTCTCTGTGATAAAAATCAATAAACTACCGCCCCTATGGGAGATGTCCTGCATCCGGCGATGATTCGTGACCCGGCCTGTAGCCTGCCCCGCCGCAACACGAATGACGTCTAAATTGATGAAATCATTGACCCAGTGATTGGCAGATATTGCCTGCAACTTGGGTCCAATTGATCAATCAATCGAACTCATCACGGCCCAGCCGGTTCTGACTTTGCGGGCCACAACTTAGGGAGGCTAGAATGCCGGATCCAGCATCAAATTCGTATGGCGACCTCAACGTTCTCTCACAGGACCCCATCTGTGCGGGCGTTTTCCTGCCTGACATGAACCTACCGATCTCCAAGACTGAGGGTCACTTTATTCGCAGCCACTTTGCCGCACCTGAAATCGCTGCAGGCGGCTGGTCACTCCCGATCAGTGGCGATGTTAATAACCCTCTGACGCTGACCTACGACGGCCTGCTAAAGATGCCCAGCCATGAGATTACCAGCCTCATGGAGTGCGCCGGCAACAGCCGGTCAACCATGCAGTCACCGGCAGAGGGTGTCCAATGGGACAACGGCGGTCTCAGTGTCTCCACCTGGAAGGGTGTGTCGGTGAAGACCGTTTTGGAACAGGCAGGCCTGAAGGGTTCTGTCACCAATGTTCTGTTCGTGGGCGCAGATTCCGGCACCGAGTCCCACGCGGAAGGCACGATGGTCTACGAGATGAGTGTGCCGCTGGAGAAGCTACTCAACCCAGATTCGATCCTGGCCTACGAGATGAACGGCGAAGTCCTGCCCAATGACCATGGGTTCCCCATCCGGCTGCTGATTCCTGGTTGGTACGGGATGACTTCAGTCAAATGGCTGGCCAAGATCGTGGCGATGGACCACCCCAACGGCGGGTTCCATGAGATGGACTATTGGATCTACCCGGCCACTGATGGCAAGGGCGATGCCAAGGCCAGACGGGTTACCAACCTAAAGGTTAAGTCGCTAATTAGCACCCCGAACAAAGGCGATGTCATCCAGCCCGGCAAGCACAAGGTCACGGGAGTGGCCTGGTCAGGCGAAGGCTCCATCACCAAGGTTGAGGTGAGCACTGACGACAACCGCACCTGGCACGACGCCAAGCTACAAGAGCACGACGGCGAATATTCTTGGCAGCACTGGGAATACGACTGGGAGGCCGTCAGCATCGGCAACTCGCTGATTCGGTCCCGAGCCACCGACTGCGCCGGGAACGTGCAGCCCATGCTGGCCACCTGGAATTTCAGGGGCTACGAGGTCAACTCTATCCACTCGGTGCCAATCACGGTGCGCAAAGCCTGACTCTCATCGATTAGCCAATCAAAAGCCGCCTGGTTGTTACACCAGGCGGCTTTTTTAATTACTCGGGAAAAAGAGAGCTTATGGTGGCCTCAGGTGATGCAGATGGTCTAGCCGTATCTACCGCCCCACTGGAGCATCGATTAGAGTCTTAGCAACAGACTCATGGCGAGGACCGTGGATGCTAAAAGTGTAGTGACGACTAGTGACGGGCCAACCAGCATTCACGCGCACTCGCTACAACCTATTGAGGGAGGTCACACCATGGCGGCTAACGCTTTTATCCTGGTCAACGCGGACCCTACCTGCACCGAAGAAGTGATTCAAAAACTGGGTGGTATCTCCGGCGCAGTGGTCCATGAAGTCCTGGGACTATACGATTTTATGGCCGACCTGGAAGCCGACACACGAGAAGACATCACAGCGATTCTGCGGCACAAGATTCGCCCGATAAAAGGCGTGACCAATACCGTCACGCGTATCTGCTTCTAAAATGTCATTCCCATAGACTGTCATCCTGAGGAGTGAAGCGACAAAGGATCTTCCAGACCGAAATTTGCCAGACCCTTCGGCATGCTCAGGGTGACATTTGGCGGGAGTGCGTCTCCGGACTGAGAATTCTGTTCTATGTTGCGCGAGAGCCGAATTCCTGAGTTGAAGTCCGCCCAAGTTCCAGCCTAGGCTGACTCAGCCGCCCGCAACGCTTCGGCGTCCACCGTGTACTCATCGGCATCTCGGCCTTGGATTGCGGCCAGGACCCGTTCCGCCGACAGAGGCAGGGTTTTGATCCTTACACCCACCGCATCAAAGATGGCGTTGGCAATAGCCGCCGGCGGGCCAAACCCTGGTGATTCCGCCACCGCACGCGCGCCAAACGGCCCGTCAGCGCTGGGCACCTCCACCAGAATATTCTCGATGTCGGGCATATCCACGGACAAAGGCATTAGGTAGGTTGCCAAAGACGGGTTCCTGACCTGCCCGGTCTCTTTGTCTATCAAAATCTCTTCACTGAGCGCGCGACCGATTCCCTGCACCGCTCCGCCTTCCAACTGGCCTTCCACACCCATCGGGTTAATTGCCTTGCCAATGTCCTGGGCCTGCACAAACCGTGTCACCCGTACTTGTCCGGTCTCCCGGTCAACTATCACCTCTGCGGCCTGGGCATTGAACACCGGCGCGTATGGCAGGCTAGACAGGGATGCGGTCCCAATGATTGGCCCACCTCGAGATGTGAGGCTCATCCGGGCCAATTGACCTAGGTCCAGAGACTGGGGCGGGTTGTCTTGAACGTACACAGAGCCGCCAGCGCACTCCAAGGCGTCGGCCGGGACTCCCAAACGATCAGCCGCCAGATCCATTAGCTTGGCCTTGGTATCTTCAGCGGCATTCTGCACGGCGCGACCCTGGCTGTAGACGATACGACTACCACCACTGGGGCCGGTGAAGGGGGCCATGTCGGTGTTTCGTTTGGCAACCACCACCTGTTCCAAGCGCAAACCCAGCGATTCGGCAGCAATCTGGGCCAGGGATGTATCACTGCCGGAGATGTCCACCGATCCGGTGAGCAGGCTGACCGTGCCGTCTTCATTGACACTGATGGAGGCGGTGGACGGGCCACTGCCGCTACGCCATTCGCCGACCGCAATGCCCACGCCCCGGCCCTCTTCCATTTTCTTGGGCAGGCCCATCCGTTCTTTGACGGCCAATATCGTCTCCATGAGACCGTTGACCGGGATGGTTGAGCCGTTGACTGCAGTGTCACCTTCGCTCAACGCGTTCTTGATTCGGAATTCCATGGGGTCTAGGCCCAGTTTGTGGGCAATTACGTCCGTGTGGGACTCAGTGGCAAAGTTCATATCAGCCACGCCCGAGGCCCGGTAGGAACCAACGTAGAGCTTGTTGGTATAGACACCATAGCTGCGCAGCTTGAAGTTGGGGATGTTGTAGGCACCCAGACCGTGACCAACCCCGGCATTGGGGCCAGCGCCCAGATAGGCACCGACATCAAAGACGCTCCTGGCTTCACGGGCCAGTATCTTGCCGTCGTTGGTAACCCCTGTTTTGAGATAAATATTTGTCTCGAGTCGTGGGCCGTTCAGCGTGAAGGCCTCTTCGCGAGTGCAGACCAGCTTGACTGGTTTGCCAGTCTTGATGGACAGCATCGCGGGAAAACCTTCGAGGGCCAGGCGAAGTTTTGCGCCGAACCCGCCGCCCATCTCCATCGCTGTGACCTTGATGTTGCCGATGGACATCTCTAATACAGAGGAAAGTTGGGAGCGGACCTGATACGGGCCTTGAGTCGAGGCATAAATGTCCAAACGGCCATTGGCTTCAACATCGGCCACACAGGCCATGGGCTCCAAGAAACCCTGGCTGATGGGCTGGGTGTGGTAGGTCTCCTCAATGATTACGTCTGAATCTTTGAAGCCCTGTTCCACGTCACCCCGGTCGGAGTCCAACATGGTGCAGTTATTCCCGCCCAGAGCAAAACCGAAGCCTTCAAAGTCTTCCAGGTCGGAGTGGACGTCCACGGAGCTACCGTAGATGGCTTGCAGAGGGTCAACTACGTGTTTGATGTCTTCGTATTTGATCTCAATCAGGCCGATGGCTTCCAGGGCGGTAATTTCGTCATCCGCTGCTATAGCGGCCACGGGTTCACCGATGTAAAAGACCTCTTCGCGGGCCATAATCCGCCGGTCTTTTAATGCTCCGGAGCCGAATCGGACGTCCGGATAGTCGCTTCCGGTGATGACGCAGCGCACACCGGGCAGAGCCTCGGCCGCCGTTGTGTCAATGCTCACAATCTTAGCGTGGCTGCGGGTGCTGGTCATGATTTTGCACATGAGCATGCCGGGCAGGTAGACATCACCGGCATAGGTGGCCCGGCCAGTTACCTTTTCCATGGCATCCACACGGATGGAATTTTTACCGATCACGCTAAATTCAGATTCAGCCATCGTTATTCCCCCGCCGCTTGGCTGGCGGTGTTTGTCGCTTTGATGGCCACCAATACCGATTCAATGACTTTGGTGTACCCGGTACACCGACACAGGTTGCCGCCCAAAGCGTGTTTAATGTTCTCTTCTGACGGTTCTTCGCCGCTCTCCAGGAACCCCACGGTGGAGAGGATGATTCCCGGGGTGCAGTAGCCACACTGGAGGCCGCCGTGCTCAACAAAGGCCTTCTGCACCGGATGCAGTTCCAATCCGTTGGCCACACCCTCAATTGTTGTGACCTCCGCGTCGTGGGCGGCGTGGGCCAGCACCAAACAGGAGCAGACCGGTTTGCCGTTCAGCAGCACCGTGCAGGCTCCGCAGTCGCCCTCGTCGCAGCCCTTCTTGGTGCCGGTCAGTTGCATCTCGTCCCGCAGTGTGTCCAGCAGGGAGTAATACGGCTCTACCAGAGCCTGTCTAAGTTCACCATTAACTGTAATTTGTAGTTGTTTTTTCATAATTATGTTCCCGATTATCATCCCGGTAGAACCCGCCTTAGAAAGCGGCCTGTACCGTTAGCCTCCTTTGTTCGTTAAAGGTCAAAGGTCCGCTGGCGGCCGCGTTGAAGGCCTGCTCCAGCGTCCGGCGAGTCAGCACGCCCACTATTTCTTTGCGGTGCTCGGCTGAGCCACGGATATCGTCAATGGGTCTGACGCCGTTTCGGGAAATATTGGCGGCAGCGATTAATAAGTCCTGAGTTAAAGCCTGGCCCCGCAGCGAGTCCTCGGCGGAGTAGGCACGGATGGGAGTCGGAGCCACCGCGCCCAGAGCGATGCGCGCCTCCGAGCAGGGCCTTCCACGTCCGTCCAGGGAAACCAATGAGGCCACGCCAACGGTCGCGATGTCCATGGCTCCTCTGGGGCTATGTTTGATGTAGTGTGAGCCGGTGTTTCTGGCGGGCACCGGAACTCGGATTTCGGTCAGCAGTTCACCGTGTTCCAGAACCGTTTGGCCGGGGCCGGTGAAGAATTTGTCCAGTGCAACCACTCGTTCGCCGTCCGCGCCAACGATTTTGCACTCGGAGCCAAACACCAGCAGCGCCGGAATGGTGTCTCCGGAGGGCGAGGCGTTGCAGATATTCCCGCCTACGGTCGCCAGGTTACGCACCTGCACGCCAGCGAAGGACGCCGCAGCCGCCGCCAGGGCGGGGTAGTGCCGACGCACCGCCGCGTGTTGTTCAATAGCGCGAATCGTGACCAAAGCGCCAATGCGCAAGCCGTTGCGGGCGCTGTAGGTGATCCGGCTCAGACCAGCCACCCGCTGGATGTTGATCACATAATCGGGGTTCCAAACGCCAGCCCGCCAACGCACCAGGAAATCGGTGCTCCCAGCCACGATGAGGGAGTTCTCGCCGTGACGCTGGAGCATGGAGATGGCTTGACGCACCGTCCTAGCTTCCAAATATTCAAATCGTTTCATTTTTTATTCTCTTTCAGTGGTTATGTCATTCCGGGTGAGTGTAGTCACGGTGGGTAAAGGCTGTCAACGAAACAAGGGCACCCGCGCGCCGAATATTGACCTTTGTTAGAATGGCCTCTGAATCGTGATTGCACTAGAACTAAACACTAGGACTAGACAAGAATATGGACGACTATTCCGTTGCAGTGGACGTGGGTGGGACCTTCACCGACATCGTTCTCTGCAACCTGACCACCAACGAGCAGATGGTTCACAAGACACCATCCACCCCGGACGACCCTAGCACCGGATTTCTGACCGGCCTCCGCGAGGTACTCGCCGCAAACTCCGTTGAGGCATCTCAGGTCAAGCACGTTTTCCACGGCACAACCATCGCCACCAACGCCATCCTGGAAAACAAGGGCTCTCCGGTGGGTCTCGTTGTATCAGACGGGTTTAAATACGTGCTTGAGATTGGCCGCCACGGCACTCCCAGGCAGGTTAACCCGCAATCATGGGTCAAGCCAGACCGCCCGGTTCGCCCCCGAGACATCGTCGAGGTGCCAGAACGGGCCGGGTTCGGCGGCGAGATACTGACTCCGCTGGACGAACAAGCCGTCCGCGACGCCGCCCGCAAATTTCGGGCCGACGAGATTACGTCCATCGCCGTTTCCTTTATCCATTCTTATTCCAACTCGGACCACGAGAACCGGGCCAGGGAACTTATTCTGGAGGAGTACCCCAGCGCCCAGGTGTCTCTGTCATCCGAAGTGCTGGCCGTTTTCCGGGAATACGAGCGCACGATGACCACGGTGTTAAACGCCTACGTTATGCCCAGGGTGAGCAGTTACATTGGCAATCTGGAGAACTCTCTGCGAGCCAACGCCGTCGACTCGTCTTTCTCCATCATGAAATCCAACGGCGGCATGATCGGCGCCGAAGTTGCCATGCGGCAGCCAGTCCACACCGCCCTTTCCGGCCCCGCCGCCGGTGTTATGGCCACCCTGCAGATAGCTGAGAATACCGGTGTAAAGAATTCAATTTCGTTTGATATGGGCGGCACCAGCACCGACGTTGCGCTACTGCAGGACGGCAACCCCACCTTGAACTTGGCAGGGCGGCTGGGCACCTGGCCCATCCAACTACCCATGCTGGACATCGCAACCATTGGCTGTGGTGGCGGTAGCATTGCCAACGTCTCGCCCTACGGCAGTCTCACTGTTGGCCCGGCCAGCGCCGGTTCGGTGCCTGGGCCCGTGTGCTACGGCAAGGGCGGCACTGCGCCAACAGTAACCGACGCCAACATAGTCTTGGGTCGTATCAACACTCAAATCGCCGGAGGGTCACTCCCATTGGATGCCGACGCCGCGGCCAAGGTCGTCCAAGAGAAGATCGCCGACCCGTTGAACATGGATGTGCACGCAGCGGCCAGCGGCATCCTGAGTATCGCCAACAACACCATGGTCGGCGCTATCCGCAACGTCAGCGTAGAACGGGGCCACGACCCTCGCGAGTTTGCCCTGGTCGCCTACGGTGGGGCCGGTCCGATGCATGCCATCGACGTGGCCAACCTGCTGGGCATCAACCAAGTGGTGGCCCCGCTGCATCCGGGAATCGCCTCGGCCTACGGATTATTGGTGGCTGAGTTGAAGAACGACTACGCCAGAACGTCCCTGCAAACGCCGCCGGACTACGACCCGGAGGGCATGGAGCGGATCTACTCGGAGATGGAGTCGGAAGGGCGCGCCTGGCTGACTGAAGAGGCAGTGCCTGCAGATGCGCACGTATTCTCCCGGTGGGCCGATGTCCGCTACGAGCATCAAGGCTCTGAGGTGACTGTCGATTTTGGCTCGAAAAAAGTAACCAAAGAGACCATCGACGAGGTGGTTAAGGGATTCCACGCCCACCACGAACAGCTTTATGGGTTCTCATTGGACCAGCCAGTGGAGTTTGTGACGCTCCGAATGACGGCCTCCGGAGATGTGGGATCGGTGGAAATGCCCAAGCGTCCCGACAACCTAGTCGCTCCTGAAAAAGCCATCGCCAGCCAGCGTCCGGTGTTTTTCGATGAGGCCGGTGGCTTCGTCGATTGCAACATCTTCCATTTCGACCGGCTGGCACCCGGTTCCAGCATCAACGGCCCCGCAATCCTAGAGGGCATGGACTCGACTGTCCTGATCAACCCAGGCTGGGCCGGAAAGATCGACGAATACGGCAACTGCATCATGCGGCCAACCAAGTAATAATTTCTTAGGACCAAGAACCTCATGACAACTACTGATAACGATTTGGTGGTGGACCCGGTAACACGACAGCTAATCCGAGGCTCGCTCCGGGCTGCCAGACTGGAATGTGAACTGCTTATCGAGCGCACCGCCATGTCTGCGTTCATCCGCGAGAAGAAGGACTACCAGGTTAATTTCCTGGACCGCAACGGACACGAGTTGTTTGGCGACGCCATGGGCAGTGATATGGTCGGTTGTGTCTGGGACTTCTATCCAGTGGAGGGCATGGCCCCCGGCGACCTGTACTGGTACAACGACCCGTACATGTCCAAGGGCAGCGTCACCCACACTCCAGATATGACTTTCTTGGCCCCGGTGTTCTTTGAGGGTGAGCCAGTTGCTTACTGCCATTCGTTCGCCCACTTCTGGGATCTGGGCGGCTCCCGGCCTGGCAGCATCGGCCCGGCCAACACGGAGATATTCCACGAAGGCACTCTCGTCCCACCGATCAAGATCATTGACCAAGGCGAGCTGAACGACGAGGCCTATCGGATCATTCTCAGAAACTCCCGCTACCCAGACCTGCTGGAGGGCGACACTAGGGCCCTCATGGCTGCGGCTAAGCGTGCCCAAGAACGCCTGCTGGAGATGTTTGCACGCTTCGGAAAGGAGACTACTCTGGCCGCGCTGGACGCCGACCAAGTCGACACAGCCAAGATGGTGCGGGAGAAATCTCGGGAAATCATCCCTCAAGGCAGTTTCAGTGTCAGAGATTACATGGACCACGCCGGTGTCAGTGACCATTGGTACTCGTATCACGTGAAGTTAACACGCGAGGGCGACCGGATCACACTGGACGCCACCGCCAGCGACGACCAGGCAGACGGTTCCATCAACTTCCTAGCCAGTGACGGCGCTCTGGCAGCCTACTTTGGCCAGTATTTCCATCAGTACGACACATCGCTCTTGTCCAACCACGGCCTGGTGTCGGCCGTCGACGATGTTCAACTCAGGCAGGGCAGCATCCTGCAGCCAGACTGGCCCGCTGCGTTGGGTTGCCGCGCCCACACCTTCACCAAACTGAAGAGTTCTGTGCGGGCGTTGCTGGCTGAGGCGACCGACGGCAAGGTCATGGCCGGCTCGGCGGTCTACGTGATTGCCTACTGGCGCATGAAGGACTCAGAGACGAATAGCTGGCTGCTCTGCACCGACGGAATCGCAGTGGGCCACGGAGCGCGACCGTTCGCCGACGGCCTGGACGCGATTTACAGCCGACACAACGAAAACTACCCCGGCGAGTTCATGGAAATGGAGTACCCTCTGCGCATGGAACGCTATGCCATCGCCATGGACTCGGGCGGCCCCGGCAAGCTGCGTGGCGGCTGCGGAATCATCCGCGACGTCCGAATCCTGGCCGATGAAGGCACTTTTGGGCTACGTGTTGAGAACAACATCTTCCCAACTTGGGGTGTGAACGGCGGCATGGGTGGCGGCACCTCAAGGGTGGTTCAAAACCCTGGAACGCCGCAGGAAAAAGAGGTACGGGCCTTTTCCGATGACAACATCTGGAAAAAGGGCGACTTGGTGCGTGTTTACACGGCCGGCGGCGGCGGATGGGGCGACCCGCTGGAAAGGGAAACAGACCACGTCCTGAACGACGTTCTAGACGGTTTTGTCAGCGTTGCAGCGGCTCTAGAGTCGTACGGGGTGGTCATCGATCCAGACACGTTGGTTATCGACGAACGCGCCACCACCGCCGAACGCCAGGCGTTGGGCGCATCAAGGGGACCAACAAAGTTGTTCCACCGCTTTGAATACTTCGACACCGCCGAAGAAGAGCTGGAATGGGTGGAAAAGAATATTCCTAGGTAGGGGAAGGCTACATGCCTGGGGCAACGGCACCGATTACTGTTGCTGGTATAGCTCCCAAAACTCATCGCGTGTCAGCCCTGCATCTCTGATCAATGCTCTTAGCAAGCCTCTACCAAGTTCGCGATGCCTTGGCACCGTGACTCGACGATTGTCTGAATTCAGCAAAACCATGTGGCTTCCTTGTGTGTAATCCCAGGTGAATCCTGCTTGAACTAGTATTCGCACAAGGTCATCGCCGGAAATCACCGGCAGTCGGACCACTAGAG
Organism: Dehalococcoidia bacterium; assembly: GCA_028822675.1. The sequence goes on from JAPKDE010000007.1 coordinate 17,572, forward strand.
AGCTACTTCCACGACTTCCCAATTCTCGTTGGGTATGGCCTCCCCGTGTTTCTGCATACTCGCCAAGTATCCCTTAATAGCTTGAGCGATGTTATTCAGAGCTTCGTCACGAGTCCGTCCTTGGCTATGACATCCAGACAGCGTGGGGCAACTGGAGACGTAGAAGCCGTCCTCGTCAGTCTCCACGGTGACAGCAAATCGCAGTGATCCTTGAGTCTTCTCTAGGAGACCCGCATCCGCAACCAACAAAGACCCAGGACTGAACTGGAACCTCTGGCTCCTCGGCCTAAATTCTTGTACTTGGAAATTTAATTTCCTGAGGATGCTGAGGGCGTTTTGGGCGGTAATCTCAGCGTGACTTAGGCCGGTGACATTGGCAATCAATTGCTTAATCGGATAACGTCCGCCTTCCAGGGTGACGAAATACCTGTGCCTTTTGTCGGGTCGCTCTGGCGCAACTCCATTGACGCCTGCTACGACTCTATCCCTGGTTATTTCGAAATCATTTTCGGAGAAATTGAAAATCATCGATAGAATGCGTCCTTCTTTAATCTAATCTATATTCTATCTAGATTCTTCCATGTCACTGGAATTATGTCAATGCGGTAAGCGAAGGCCAAAGTTAGCCGAAGAAGAGCTGGAATGGATGGAGAAGAACATCCCCAGGTAGGGGAAGGCTAGTCAACCATAATCTTACGAACCGGCTACTCGGCGGCCTTGGCCCTCCCAGTATGGTTCTCGCAATTCCCGCTTGAGCACCTTGCCTGAGCCGTTTCTGGGCAGGGTTGCGATGAAGTCTACCGACTTGGGAAGCTCAAAGCCTCCCACCTGGCCGCGGCAATGTTGTATGGGTTCGTTTTCGGTGGCTGATGCGCCCTCGCGCAATTGGGCCACCGCTTTCACTGCCTCACCCCACTGCGGGTCTGGAATCCCAATAACCGCCGCATCGGCGACGGCCGGGTGCTTGAATAGGACTTCTTCTATCACCCTGGGATAAACGTTTTCTCCGGCCGACACGATCATGTCCTTGACTCGGTCTTGGACGTAAAGATAACCCTCATCATCAAGGGTTCCGGCATCACAGCTGTGCAGTCAGCCGCCACGCATCGTCTCTGCGGTCGCCTCTGGTAGGTTCCAATATGCCTTCATCATCTGAGGGCCTCGGACACAGATCTCTCCCATAGTCCCGTTGGGAACCTGGTTATCGTCTTCATCTACTATCCGCAGGTCTGTACCCAGGGCCGCCCGTCCCGCAGAGAGCAGCAACTCCGGTCGACCGTTCAACGCCATGCGATGGTCGGCTGCGGTCATGATAGTCGCGATTGGGGATAGTTCGGTCTGGCCGTAGACCTGAACAAAGTCGCAGTTGAACACCTCCAGACCCCTGGAAAGTGTCTCCTCGGCGATGAGAGACGCTCCGTAGGCGATAATTTCAAGGTCAGTGAATTTGCGTTGATCAACGTCTGGAACTGCGATCAAACAAGCTTGGATCATCTCAGGAACCAATATGGCCCAATTGATCTTTTCTTCGTCCAGGGTTTTGACGACTTCAGCCGGGTCGGAAATTTCGTGAATTATCAGACAGCCGCCTTGGTATAAAGCATAAAAACCGTTGAATGCCCCGGCGATATGATAAAGAGGCGCGGCAACCAGTGTCCGGTGGCCCGGAGACATGGGAATATCAGGGGCGAACTGTACCAGGTTAGAGGTCAGAGAATCATGGGTGAGAATGACTCCTTTGGGGTGCCCGGTAGTCCCGCTGGTATACATTTGGAAAATGTCGTCGTTGGCTGAGATTTCCTCTAAAGGTGCCGAATCTGATTGGGCATTGACCCAAGTATCAAAATCCGTCCATTCTTCGGAACTATTCCCCCTGTTAGACGCACCCACCGACACGAATTGGTCAACAATCTCAAGTTCTTCCCGCACACCATCCACGCTTTCCAGATACTCACTGGACACCATCAGCATTTTTGACTGTGAATCGTTGATGATATAGGCCAACTCATTTGGAGCCAGCCTATAGTTCAGTGGCACGGGAACCACACCTGACCTGGCGCCTGCGTAGTACATGTACATGTATTCGATGCTGTTTTTGGAAAGGAAGGCGACTCGGTCTCCTTTGTTGAGACCGGCACTGGTAAATGCGTTGGCCAATTGGTTAATCCGCTTGCTGGCCTCGCTATATGTAACCGTTCAATCTCCCATAACAGCAAATTCCGAGTCCGGACGCTCCCGAGCGTAAAAATCAAGAAAATCGTGAAGACGCATAAAAATCCCTCTCAAATCCGGCTGAGTACTTGGTCTTAGTTGGAGGCACAACCGCAAACGATACGAAACATTACCATATCGTAGTGGGATACGAACAGGTCGGACTTTTCAGCATTTACACGTAGCGTGGGGTTACGTAAAGGAGACTATTTGGTGAAAGTATGCTCGCAGTTCTTAATCAGAGACTGGGTTGGCGGGTCCCACTGGCCTAGGCAGATGCTCTCCAGGACCAGATTGCCCTTGGCGTTGATTGAAAATGTGCCGGTACCCTGTCCATCTGGTGCCACCTGGTTGGCACCGTCTGCAGTTAGTTCAATGTCTCCGATGGCCAGGTCACCGGCGGTCACTTCAAATGTGTAGAAGCCCCAGTAGTCTTGGTAGTGGCCATAGGGGTTGATGGTCACAGCAAACTCGCCATCAGACGTAAGCAGCAGGCGGTTGACGTTGCCGGTGTCCAACTCAGTCCAAACACCAACCATTGGGCTCTCGTCCGCTGAGTAGACCGTCACGGTCTTGGAGATCACAAACGCACCAATGTCGGCGGTTACTGTGAACTTCGAGCCCACCTGCGCATCATCACTGATGGTCACTAGACCTGTTTCTGGCTCAATGCTAGCGTCTATGGGCGGACTGACCGACCACTCCACGGGGGTTACAACCTCCAACAATTCGGCACACCGAAGGCAAGACGGACCGGCAAGCACCATTCTGGATGTCTCACCAGTTTGCATATCGTTTTGCCCAACCAGCACCAGGCTGGTCGCTGCAAATTCGATTTCATCCAGCACTAAGAAACGGCTGCTGGTCATTGAGTAGTACCAGGCCATTGGAGGCCCGCTTTGCAGCACGGCGGCCGGCAAGGGGGCCAGGTTGAAGTCCAAGACGTCACCGCCCGCTACAACCAACACAGTGTTCTGAAAACAACCGTAGGCAACACATTGGGGCGTGACAGTAACCGTGTAATCGCCGTCAGGCACGTTGGTAAGTAGAAACGCCCCCAGAGGATCAATGTTTATTGTTCTACCGGAAGGTTCCAACGTCAGCGTCCCGCCTTCTAAAAAGCTGGTGCTGCTGTCGAGCACCACACCGCTAACGTTGTAGGAAGGGATGACCGTGGTAGGCGTTGGTGGAATCGGGGTCGACTGAATGGGGAATGGGGTTGATGTGGGCAAAACAGGGGTAGCATCTTTGCTTCCGCCCCCGCAGGCAACGATCAAGACTACCAAAGACCCCAATAACATCAGTATAAATAGTTTCAGATCCATCTTCCCTCACACATCGTCCCTTAGTCCCAGCCTTGGTCTTGGATATTAAATTGCCCCGGCCATAAATGGCTGGGGCAAAGTTTTATACATAATGGTGGGCCTGGATGGACTCGAACCAACGACCTCGGTCTTATCAGGACCGCGCTCTAGCCGCCTGAGCTACAGGCCCACATTGTGGGTCATGGCCAAAAGCCACTTCAGGATTATAGCGACTGACAGAGGCACGGGCAAGCAAAACCAAGAAACCAAAAAACCAAAAAACCAAAATTTCTCCGCCAACCCCCCAGACAAAACGCGGCTTCGCCGCCCGCCTAGCCGGGGCCGTCGGGGCCATCCGCCCCCCCCATTGGGCTTTCTCCGCCGCCGGGTGGGACGCCGCCAATGTCGGGGCCTCCTTCCTCAGTTAGATGCAATTCTCCGGGAGGTCGGGCGTGGCGAGGTGGGCGGGACGGAGCTGCCGGAGAATTGGCTGCGGTAGAAGTTGCGCCAACCATGTCGGGGGTGAATCCGTCTGGAAACTGCAGAGTGCGCACCGGGTAGTTGATGACGATGTCTTCTTCTCTGAAACGGCGATGCAGATTTTTAATCAAAGCCGATTGCAGGTTGAAGCTGGCGAGGCGGTCTCGGGCCTGCATGAAAAGCCAGAAATCCACGTTGGACTCGCCAAAGGCGTCAAAGGCAAACCAAGAACCGTAGGACCGGATTGCGTTTTGGTCATTCGTCACCAGGTCGTCCATCACCTCTCGGCAGATGTCTTCCACGTGATCCAGGTCACTGTCGTAACTCACACCGCAGGTCACATAGACGTTGACCGCCGGAACCGGTTGCTGGTAGTTGGTGATGATCGTCTCGGCGAAACGGGCGTTGGGCACAACCACCAGGTTGTTGCCCCAGGTGCGGATGCGGGTGCTCCGCCAACCGACCTCCACCACGTACCCGGCCATGCCGCTCTCAAGCTCAATGTAGTCTCCAGTGGCAATAACACCCTCGGTCATCACGTAGGTACCCGCGAACAGGTTGGCGAGAGTCGGCTGAATTGCCAGGGCGACAGCCAAACCACCCAGACCAAGACCGGCGATCAGGGGGCTAATGTTGATGTCCATCACATCCAACACCAGCAGCGCGCCGATGCCGTAGATGACCACGCCGCCCACTCGACGTATCAGCGGGAAGAGTCGCAGGTCCACTATGTGGTTGGCACGGGAGGCCAACGACGCAAGATACCAATCGATGGCGCTGGAGAGTAGCCCAACCACCACCAATATGCCGATGACAACGCCAACTGCGCTGGCAATGGTGTCGGTCCGGTCTTGCTGTCCGCCGGTCAGATCCAACCCAATGGTCAGCCCCAGATAGACTCCCAGCGTCACGATTCCCAAGGAGAGGGGCCAGCGGGCTGACTTCACCAAACGGGAGTCCAGGTCAGTGGGGGTCAATTGGGTAAATTTTATAATCAGGGGAAAGAGTAACTTGTGGAACAAAAATGCCACCACAAGACCGATTGCAACGATGACGGCGGCGGTGGCGGGGTCCAACCACTCTGGGTCGCCCAGTCCGAAACGGGCTAATATGGGTTCCACCAAGTTGGGCTCCATTAAAAGGGGCTAATACTTAAGCTAAATGCACTGTGTTCTCGGCCAAAGGGGGCCAATTCTAACCGTGGATGCGCCGCATAATCCGACAGTTAACGCCTGATTACAGCGTCAAAATTATAACATATAGGCTCACTTGCCAGGCTCGGCAACGCCGCCATTCTGGAGCCGTTTTAGCAGTAATGGCAATAGCTCTCCGGAAGGGCCGTTTAGGGTTATGTCACACCAGGACGTGAGCGAAGTCTCATCTGGATTGATCTCAATCAGCGTTGCGCCCAACTCCTTGGCGACGATCGGCAGGCGGGCCGCCGGGTTAACCGTGCCGGAGGTGCCCACCAACAGCATGCAGTCGCACGTCTCCGCCTGTTGACGGCAAGCCAGTAGCACATCTGCGGGTATGGGCTCGCCAAACATGACGGTGTCCATCTTGATGATGCCGCCGCACTTGATACACCTGGGTGGCAGGCTGTCAAAATGATAGCCGTCCCTGGGCTGACGGTCGGCGCAATCGATACACCGCAGCCAGGTGCGGTTGCCGTGAATCTCCAACATATTCTGGCTGCCCGCAACCCGGTGGAGGTTATCCACGTTCTGCGTAACCAAGTACTGCAAAAAGCCCTGCTGCTCCATCTCAACCATGGCGTAGTGCCCCGGATTGGGTTGGGCCTGATCCACAGCCACTTTCAACTCGTAAGTCGGGTCTCCGGGGCGGTCTTCATTGCGAAACCGGGCTTCCCACCACTCCTGCGGGTCACGCAAGAACTCCCGGTAGGAAAGATTGGTTGGCTCGCCATACTTGGTCCAAAGTCCGCCTGGCCCACGAAACGGCGGGATTCCGCTCTCAACCGAAAGCCCGGCCCCGGCCAGGGCAACGACATGTTTTGAGCGCAACATGAGCGTGGCGGCTTGGTTCAGTGAATCGGAGAGTTCTGCGGTTAGCTTCAATATGATTAGTTGGCTATTTTAACCGCGCCAAGGTTTACTGAGAAGGGGTTCCGTTAGGAAGAGGGAAAGGCCTCATCACCGAGCAGGGGAACAAATCGACAGGAACCGAGCATCCGGATCGAAATTCCCTCACCGGTCCGCAGCATGCAGACCAGTTCTTGACGCTCCAGGTCACCCACCGGAGCAACCATACGGCCACCAACCGCCAGTTGGCCAATGAGCGTTGGGGACAATCTCGGCATGGCGGCAGAGACGACAATGGCGTCATAAGGCCCGCGCCAGGAGCAGCCCAGTTCATTGGAAGAGTCTTCAACAACTATGTTCCGGTACTCAAGCTCGCTCAGAGTCTCCCGGGCTTGTTGGGCCAGGCTCCGGACCAATTCTACGGTCACAACATTGCCCTTAGGGACCATTTCGGCCAGAACAGCGGCTTGGTAGCCAGATCCACCGCCCACTTCCAAGACGCAGTCGTCGGGCTGGAGACGAAGAGCCTCAGTGATCAGGGCAACTATATAGGGCTGAGAAATCGTTTGGCCGGCACCGATGGCCAGAGGAATATCACGGTAGGAGAGGGGCCGCTCACTGATTGGAACAAAAACATCGCGGGGTACGCGTTCCATAGCTCTCAGGACAGGAATCGCCCTGATCTTGCGGCGTAGATTGGAGAACAACTCTTTTCGGTCGGAAATGAGCTTCTTGTCCAGTTCTCGTTCCAACATTGACCTGAATATAGCATTACATAACTGGTCTAATAAAAGGAATTTCACGCACGTATTTAGCATTATTATTGAGCATGATTTGGGAGTTATTGACTGTTGCAAACCCGTATGCTAACTTTGATAAAGTTATGAGTTAAAAGCTCAGTTTCTTACAGATTTTTATAGGTTTTTTGGACTAAAACCCCTCAATACAACCCGTCGGATTGATTAATTTTGGTAGAAATTCAGACCGCTGACAGTCAAATAGTAGATAAGTCTCAATGGCTTTCCCTTAGAGACGCCTGCCGCATCCTTGATGTCAGCAACACAACACTGCGTCAGTGGGCCGACAACGGCTACCTGAGAGTTTACCGAACGCCCGGTGGTCACCGACGGTTCCTCCGCACGGATGTGGAATCGTTCGCCAATGCGCCCGAGCAGGCTCAGGAACACGGACGGGAAGACGCCATTGAAGGCTCGGCCCTCCGTAAGATTCGCCGCCGTCTCAGCCGGAACGATGTCCTCCAGCAACCCTGGTATCAGAGTGTGGAGGAAGAGGGCAAGGTTAGGATGCGGCTCTTTGGACGCCGTCTGCTTTCCCTGCTACTTCAGGAGTCGGGGGCCCGCCGTCGCCGACTGGAACTGCTAGAAGAGGCCCACCTTTTGGGCCGCGAATACGGCACAGAGATGTCTGAAAGGGGCGTAACCCTGAAAGACACTATCGAAGCCTTCGTATTTTTCAGGACCATGGTCCTGGACTCAACCAACCCAGGTGCCTGGGCCAAGATTATTGAGGCCGCAGACCGCGTGCTGGTTGGAATGGCGGATTCATATGAAGAACCTAGCAAATCTATGGGTTAATACCCCGTTTCATAGTCCCATAATCAATCCTAAGGGATATAGAACCAACGCAGCACCAAATAGCGAATTAACTTAGAGAACTTATTCAAACTCATCAGGAGGACCAAGAACAGCTATGGACATCATCGATCGCAAGCTGTTGAACTTGATTCAATCGCCCTTCCCCATGGTTGACCAACCGTATCAACAACTGGGTGAAGAGGTTGGAGTCAGTGAACAAGAAGTCATTGACCGGTTGACTGAGTTGAAACGGACCAATGTGCTCCGTCAGATTAGCGCAATTTTCGACACACGACGCCTGGGATTCAAGACCACACTCGTGGCCGCAGCCTACGAGCCAGACCAATTGCACCAGGCAGCAATGGAAATCAACAAGCACCCCGGCGTTAGCCACAACTACGCAAGGGAAGGCTCTTACTACAACCTATGGTTCACCCTAGCCGTGCCGCCGGAACACGACCTGGCGGCCACCGCGGGATATATGGCCCGCAAGACTGGTGCCCTTGAACAAAGGTTGATGCCCACCAAACGGTTCTTCAAAATTGGTGTCAACTTTGACATGGTCAACAAGAAGGGCTCTTCATTCAACTTTAGTCCAGACAATGTTAAGGCCGGCAAAGGTGATGCTAAAGCAGGTGGCGAAAACGCCGCCGACACAGGCGCCGCCGATTCCTGGAACCAGGCCGTCCCCGTTACTGATTTCGAGAAAGACGCCATTCGCGGAATGCAAGAAGACCTAGCACTGGTCCCTCGCCCTTATGACGACACCGCCAAGAATCTGGGCCTCACAACCGAGGAGTTGTTTGCCCTAGCCAAAGACTTCCAAGAGCGCCGCATAATGCGCCGTTACAGCGCCGTGCTGCACCATCGCCGTTCCGGCTTCAAGGCCAACGCGATGATTGTATGGAAGGTACCGGAAGACCGAGCTGAAGAAGTTGGTCTGACCATGGCCGCTCACAACGCAGTGACTCACTGTTACGAGCGACCAACATTCCCAGACTGGCCCTATACCCACTTCACCATGGTCCATGCGACTACGCCCGAAGGCTGCGAAGAGATCAACAATGAGATCAGCGAAGCCACCGGTATCACCGAACGTTTGGTGCTCTACAGCACACGGGAATACAAGAAGACTCGCGTGCGCTACTTTGTGCCTGACTATGACGAATATCTAGACGCGGAAAAGCCCGACGCCGTAATAACGGTTTGATTCAAAACCACCGGTGATGCCATGGTTCTTTAGCGTAAACGCCATGGTTTCACCGCAGCAAACCTAGCGGTACTACTCCAACCGTTATAACGGCTTATTCCAAAAACCTAGCTGGTGCCAGGTTTCTACTACAGAGGTCTTATGCCAACTTTTTATCCCGTTTTTCTAAACTTGACCGGACGCAAGTGCGTCATCATTGGCGGCGGACAAGTCGCGGAAGGCAAAATTTCCAAACTGCTCGAATCAGGTGCCAAGATCATCGTGATCAGCCCAGACGCCACTCAGGGCATCCGTGGCTTTGCCGAGCGCGGCCAGATCGAGTTCGAACTCCGCAAGTACCAAGATGGTGACCTCCAGGGCGCGTTCCTAGTCGTCGCCGCCACCAATGACACTGTGGTCAACCAAGAGATTTTCGAGGAAGCAGAGAAACAGGGCATTCTGCTGAACGCCGTAGACGACATGCCTCGCTGCTCGTTCATCGCTCCGTCCATCGTGGAAAAGGGCCCGGTCACCGTGGCCATCTCCACCGGCGGTGCCAGCCCCGCTCTGGCCCGCAAGCTTCGCGAGAAGATGGACGTTTCATCTGCCCTGGATTGGGCCGACGCCACCAGCGTGCTCTCCAAGGCCCGCCAGGTCGTCAAGGAAAAACAGATTTCCATAGACCCACAACGGTGGCAGTGCTGCATGACCGATGACCTCTTGAGCATGGTCCAAGCCGGACACGAAGACGACGCATTGAATCTGCTGATGGATCGCCTGCAGGGAAAGGACTCCAACGGTAAATGTTCCAACGTGGCTGAATGCGTGGACGGCGGCTGCCAGATCAAAAACACCGCCCCTGTCAACGTAGCATTGAATCAAAACGTGACCCAAAACGGAAACCAAGACCGCATGGCCCAGACCGCGGGGGACTAACCGCTTGACTCTCAGCGAATCAGCGGACAGTTCAAACGATTCAGGTTTTCGAGGCGGCCCCGCTCTCAAAGTTGGGAGCCGGGGCAGCGCCCTCGCTCTAATCCAAGACCACGTGGTGATTGGCCGGTTAAAGGCCAACAGCCCCAACCTCAATTATGAAGTTGATACCATCCGAACCCGAGGCGATGCCGATCAGACTTCCCGCCTGGCCGGCATGGGCCTGGGCATCTTCGTCAAAGAACTTGAAGACGAACTGCTCAGCGGGAAACTGGACATCGCCGTGCACAGTCTCAAAGACATGCCCACCCTACTGGCCGATGGCCTGGTACTGGGCGCAGTATTGTCCCGTGAGGATCCCAGAGACGTGCTGGTAAACCGGTTTGGCTGCTCCCTGGATGCTCTTGAGAAGGGAACCCGCATCGGCACCAGCAGCCCACGCCGCGCCGCCCAACTGAAGATGTTTGCCCCCCAGGTGGAGATTGTCTCCATCCGTGGCAACGTGGAAACTAGGCTCAGAAAATCCCAGGGCGATGAAGCAGACGGGGCCATCTTGGCGGCCGCCGGCATGATTCGATTGGGACTGGTAGACCAGGTCACCGAGTACTTGTCGGCCAACAAGTTTGTGCCGCCTCCTGGCCAGGGCATCCTAGCTGTGGAATGCCGGGCCGACGACCACATGATGTTGGAACGGTTGGCAGCTATAGATGACGCCGACACCAGATATGAAGCCACCGCAGAAAGGACTTTCTTAGAGAGGCTTGGCGGCGGTTGTAGCGTGCCGGTGGGCGCATTTGCCCAGTGCATGGGCGACACCATGAAGATGACCATTTTCATGAGCACCGAAGATGGCACCAAGAACTTCACATCTGAAGTAAGCGGACCTAAAACAGACCCCTTGTCCCTGGCCACCGAAGCCTTCCGCGTCCTTGAAGAAGAGGGCGGAGCGGATTTGGTAGCCGTGGCCCGGGAAAATCAGGCATTCCAAGCGTAACTATTTGCCCTCATGGGCATTACCCATATTCGGCGTTACTAAGGGATTAAAATTGACCGGTAAAGTTTATCTGGTGGGTGCCGGACCGGGCGACCCCGGACTGATAACCGTAAAGGGAATGAAAGTGTTGCAGGAGGCCCAAGTGGTCGTCTACGACCGCCTCGTTGACCCTGCACAGCTAAAATTCGTGTCCAAAGATGCGGAAATGATCTTTGTTGGCAAGGCCAGGGGCCACCAGCAACTGACTCAACCCGAAATAAACCAGCTCCTGGTAGACAAAGCCGCTCAGGGACTGAACGTGGTCCGGCTCAAGGGCGGTGACCCGTTCGTGTTTGGTCGCGGCGGCGAAGAAGCCCTAGAACTGAAAAACAATGGACTGCCCTTTGAAGTTGTTCCTGGCGTAACTTCAGCCATCGCAGCCCTCGCCTACGCGGGCATACCGATTACCCACAGGGGCGTCTCCACCACTTTTACCGTGGTGAGCGGCAGTGAAGACCCCGCCAAGCCAGAATCCACCATCCCCTGGGACGTTCTAGCCAAGAACGGCGGCACCCTGGTGGTGCTGATGGGCTGGAAATCCTTGGAAACAATTTTAGCGACCCTGGAAAAAAATGGCCTTCCTCCGACGACCCCCGCAGCCCTGGTGCAATGGGGAACCTGGAGCGACCAGAAAACGGTCACCGGCAATATCAAGAACATCTTGGAACTGGGCACGGCTGCCGGTCTCACTGCCCCAGTGATTACCGTGATTGGCGATGTGGTCAACCTACGGGAAGACCTTTCCTGGTTCGACAAACGGCCGCTATTTGGCAAGCGTGTTTTGAACACCCGCTCACGCTCTCAGGCATCTAGACTGCAAACCCTGCTGGAGCAGTCCGGAGCCAACCCGCTGGAACTACCGACCATCGAGATTGGCCCACTGGCTGACCACACAGAACTGGACGCAACACTGGAACAACTGGCCAACTATCAATGGATCATCTTCGCCAGCGCCAACGCGGTGGAATCGGTCTTCGAGCGCCTGGCCCTACAAGGCAAGGACGCCCGTGCCCTGGCCGGTACCACCATTGGAGCAATCGGCCCAGCCACCGCCCAGGCCTTGGCTAACCGTGGAATCACCGCCGACTTTGTACCCAACCGTTCTATTTCAGAAGAAATTCTGAGTGAACTCTCAGGCCGTGATTGGAACGGTGTCTCAGTCTTGTTGCCCTCAGCAGACATTGGCCGTGACGAACTGGAAAAGGGACTGGCGGGCATGGGAGCCACTGTAAAGCGTCTGGCCGCCTACCGAAACGTTCCGGTTGTTGGAATCAGTGACCTGGCCAAACAAGCTTTCATCGACGGAGTGGATGTCGTAACCTTTACCAGTTCCTCCACCGTGCGTAACCTGGTGGACATGCTGGACGGCGACCTGAAAGCCCTTGAAAACAGCTTTATAGCGTGCATCGGCCCAATAACCGCCGCCACTGCCCGTGAACTGGGTCTCAGCGTAGACCTGGAAGCGTCCGAACACACCGTTGAAGGTCTGGTGGACACACTCACAAACCACTTTGCCGTTGGCGAAGTTTCCCACGCTTAGTATTACTATAATATCCCCGAGTATTAGTTCTTAATAGCACTCCAGGAGAATAGGACGTCATGACCAGCTTCCCAGACTCACGGTTGCGCCGCCTGCGCGGTAGCGAGTCCATGCGCAACATGGTCAAAGAGACCCGCTTGACGGTTAAAGAGTTCGTCTACCCATTGTTTGTTGCCCACGGCTCAGGTGTCAAAGAAGCCATTGAGCCCATGCCCGGCCAATTCCAAATGTCCATAGACGTTCTGTCTGAGGAAGTTGGCGAGGCCGCGGAATTGGGCATCCCATCTGTCCTGCTGTTTGGGTTGCCCGCTGAGAAAGACCCGCTGGGCCTGGAGGGTTACGACCCTGAGGGCATCGTGCAGGAAGCGGTACGCATGATTAAGAAGAACCACCCCAAGATGATGGTGGTTACCGACGTCTGCATGTGTGAATACACCGACCACGGCCACTGTGGCGTGATCGAGAACGGCAAGGTCGACAACGACCAGACCCTGGAACTGCTGGGCAAGACCGCTGTGTCTCACGTTCAAGCCGGAGCCGACCTCCCTGCGCCATCAGCAATGATGGACGGCCAGGTGTGGGCCATTCGCCAGGCATTGAACGCCAACGGCTACGATGACATACCCATCATGGGTTACGCGGCCAAGTATTCGTCCGGGTTCTACGGCCCATTCCGAGAGGCCGCTGGTTCAACGCCCCAGTTTGGCGACCGCAAGAGCTATCAGATGGACCCGGCCAACGCCCGCATGGCCATGCGCGAGATCGAAGCCGACGTCGCTGAGGGCGCCGACATCGTAATGGTAAAACCGGCATTGGCTTACTTAGACGTGATTCGGCAGGCTAAAGACCGATTTGACCTGCCCCTAGCCGCCTACAATGTGAGCGGCGAGTACTCCATGATTAAAGCCGCAGCCTCGCTTGGCTGGGTTGACGAGAAAACCGTCACCATGGAAGTGCTGACCTCCATCAAACGGGCCGGCGCAGACACGATTCTCACCTACCACGCCAAAGAAGTAGCCGAATGGCTCAAGGAAACCGAGTAGCCATTTAGCAATCGATTTAGAGTAATAATAGTCAATCGACTTAACGAGACTGAATAGTCTCTGAACTCCCAATATTTAATCAGGAAGCTGCATGCAACTTAGCAAATCAGAAGCACTATTCGCCGAGGCTCAGAAATACATCCCCGGCGGCGTTAACAGCCCGGTGCGGTCATTCAAGGCCGTCGGCGGCACTCCTCCTTTCATCGCCCGAGGAAAGGGAGCCCGAATCTGGGACGTGGACGGCAACGAATACCTAGACTACCTGGGTTCTTGGGGACCGTTGCTATTGGGACACTCCCATCCTGCTGTTGTCGAAGTCCTGAAAAAGACTGCCGAGGGCGGGACCAGCTTCGGCGCTCCGGTGGAACAAGAAGTTGAACTGGCCAAGATGATCTGCACGGCGCTACCGTCGGTGGATTCAGTCCGTTTGGTCAGCTCTGGAACCGAGGCGTGCATGAGTGCCATCCGCCTGGCCCGCGCCTACACCGGCCGGGACAAAATCATCAAGTTCGCCGGCTGTTACCACGGTCACGCCGACGGACTGCTGGTTAAGGCAGGCTCCGGCGCATTGACCCACGGCGTACCCACCAGCGCCGGAGTTCCGGCTTCCTACGCCAGCGAGACCTTGGTGGCTGAATACAATGACATTGAGTCGGTAGAGAAATTCTTTGCCGCCAACCCTTCCGGCATCGCCGCCGTCATCACAGAGCCAGTGGCCGGAAACATGGGCGTGATCCCACCTGCACCGGGATTCTTGGAAGCCCTCAGAAAAGTCACCCAGGACAACGGCGCACTCTTGATATTTGATGAAGTCATCACCGGATTCAGGGTCGGCCCCAACGGCGCCCAGGGACTGTTCAACATCACGCCAGACATCACCACCATGGGCAAGATCATCGGCGGTGGACTCCCGGTGGGAGCCTACGGCGGACGGAAAGAGATCATGGAAATGGTTGCGCCTCTGGGCCCCATGTACCAAGCGGGTACACTTTCGGGCAACCCTTTGGCCGTCAGCGCCGGAATTGCAACGCTAAAAGAGCTGAACAAACCGGGCGTGTTCGAGCGTATAGACGACCTGGCAAAGCGGTTGACTGACGGGGTCACAGCAGCTTTCCAACAGGCTGAGATACCGTCAACGATCAACCGTGTCGGCTCCATGTTCACCGGGTTCTTCAATCCGGGACCAGTGGCCGGATTGGCCGATGCTGAGAATTCAGACACAGAAATGTATGGCCGCTACTTCCACGCCATGCAGGAACAGGGCGTCTACATTGCCCCGTCCCAGTTCGAGGCTGGTTTCGTCTCCACTGCCCACACAGAGGCAGACATTGATGCCACCATCGCCAAAGTGACAGCAGCGCTAAGCAGTCTTAGTTAAGACGGCAATCAACTCAGAACGCAAAAAGGCCCTCCTTCCGCGGAAGGAGGGCCTTTTAATTGCCGTTATTAGTTGGCGGTTTAAGCGCCGTAGCGGGCAGCGGCGTTGGGGTCGCTGTACTCTAC
>JAPKDE010000110.1 GCA_028822675.1 Dehalococcoidia bacterium
TCTCCATCCTTGGCAGCACCGGAGTGGTGCAGCCGTACTCCACCGCCGCCTGGCGGGCCAGCGTAAACCTGGCAGTGGACGTTGCTGCTACCAATAAGCTAGACCACATGGTTCTGGCCACCGGCTTAGCCAGCGAAGAATTCACCAAGAACCACCTGGACCTGCCAGACATGGCCTACGTGGGCATTGGGATATTTAGCGGCGCAGCCCTCAAACGCTGCGTTGCCCGCGGGTTCAAACGCGCCACCCACGTTGGTATGGTGGGCAAGTTCTCCAAAATGGCGATGGGGTATTTTGTAACCCACGTGGCCGGCAATAAAGTAGACACCACGTTCCTGGCCGAGCTGGCTGGGAAGTGCGGCGCCTCCGAGGAATTGCAAAAAGAGATGGCGGCTACCACGTCTGGCCGCCACTTTGGTGAGATTGCCCTAGCCAACGACCAACTTAAACTGTTCACTCTTATGAGTCAGATGGTTTGCGACGAGAGCCACAAGCTGTTGGGCGACGACGCCGACAAGCTGATCGTAGACGCCATGTGCTTCGATTTCGATGGCACTCTGCTGGGTTATGCATCTACATCTCCGGATGGCATACCCATGGTCTCTCGTTCCGGAGCGGCTTAAGTTGGTCAAGGATGTACCAAGATTAGACCGAGCACTGGGCTTGCCAGATAATGCCTTTGAGCAGCGTCGGCCCGACAAGGGGCAGATAACCAAGCGAGAAGTCAGGGCGGTCAGCCTCTATTCCTTAGGCCTCCGACACGACAGCGTTGTTTGGGATATTGGTGCTGGAACCGGATCGGTTTCAGTGGAAGCCGCGTTAATCGCCGACCGGGGTCAGGTCTACGCCATAGAACGCGACACCGATTCCCTACCGCTACTTGAAGTGAACATTGCGAATCTGGGTTCCCACAACATACAGATCATAAGTGGGGAAGCCCCCACCGCCCTGGAACCCCTGCCCAACCCAGACTCGGTATTTGTTGGCGGCAGCGGAGGCAACCTCTCAGAGATTTTGGAATACGCCAATTCTCGGCTGAACCCCAATGGGACCATCGTTGTAAACCTGGCGGTTCTGGAACGCACATCAGAAACCTACCATCTATTGAAAAAGCTGGGCCTCACGGCTGAGATAACCCAGGTAGCATCTTCCAGAGGCAAAGAAATGCCTGACGGCGCAGTCCGATTGGAGGCGCTAAACCCAGTGTTCATCGTCTCCGGACGACGCAGTAACTAGAGATATGACTCAAGAACCCAATAAATTTGGCTGCCTATACGGCATTGGCGTTGGACCCGGCGACCCGGAGTTAATAACCCTAAAAGCCCTCAAGGCCCTACAAAGGGTGCCCGTAATCTGTGTGCCCCAAGCCTCAAACCGGCGGGACAGTTACGCGCTGACAATCGTCAAAGATTACGTAAAGCCAGAGCAAGAGATACTAAGGGCGCCGTTCCCCACCGACGATGCAGACGGCGCGGCCCAGACCTGGATCGAAGCCTCAAAATTGGTGGTTGAACGGCTGGTGAAAGGACAAGATGTGGCCTTCCTGACTGAGGGCGATCCCATGCTGTTCAGCACCTTCTCCTACGTCCTGACCGGCGTTCAAGAATTGTGCCCAGAGGCCTCCGTGGAAATCATTCCTGGTATATCATCTGTGATGGCCGCTGCGGCGAGCGCCGGCGTTCCGTTGGTAACTCACGGGCAAAAGCTGGCCATCCTGCCAGCAGCTTACGGACTGGAAGACCTGTCCGAGGCCACATCTAATTTCGACACTGTTGTGTTGATGAAAGTTAGCCCAATCATCGTAAAAGCCCTGGCAGACCTGGAAGGCTTGGGGCTAACAAAACAGAGCACCTACGTCAAGCGGGTCACCACCGACCGCGAGAAAGTGATACGAGATATCACCGAGATAAAAGATGAGGACATGGACTACTTCTCCCTCCTCATCGTCAAGAGCAATTCCCAGTCAAAGACCTAGATAAGACTCCCGAGAAAAAAACTCTAAGGAACGCGAAGCATGATTGAAACAAAGGGCAAGGTTTATATAGTTGGCGGCGGACCCGGAGACCCGGAACTGCTGACCCTGAAGGCAAAGCGAATAATCGAGTCGGCCGACGTTGTAATCTTCGCCGACTCCTTGGTGCCTCCTCAAATCGTGGAGTTTGCCAAGGAAGGGGCCGAGGTCATTGGCAGCAGCGAATTGAACCTGGACCAAATCATGGAACTTGAACTGAACGCCGTCAAAGAGGGCAAGGTAGTGGCCCGCATTCAGAGTGGTGACCCGTCCATCTACGGCGCCATTCTGGAGCAAATGCGAATCCTTGATGACGCCGGTGTGGAGTTTGAGATCATCCCCGGCGTGAGCGCAGCATTCGCCGCCGCCGCAGTACTCAAATCCGAGTTTACAGTGCCGGAGAAATCCCAGACCGTAATCTTTACCCGCATGGAAGGCCGTGTGGCCATGCCGGAAGGCGAACAACTGAAAGACCTGGCCGCCCACGGTTGCACCATGGTCATATTCTTGAGCATCACTCGCATGACCAAGGTCGTCCGCGAGCTCACATCCTCCGGGTACACAGAAGACACGCCCGTGGCCGTGGTCTACCGCGTCGGCTGGTCCGATGAACTGGTAATCCGGGGCACGCTGAAAGACATTGCCGCCAAGGTTCGGGCCGCCAAGATTACCCTCCAGGCCTTGATTGTCGTGGGGGATGCTGTGGACCCCGGCTTGGACAAAGGCGGAGCCGTTTCGCACCTTTATTCCGCCGATTACACCCACCGTTACCGGAAGGCGGCCAGTGGCAACGGAAAAAGCTAGCACCACCGACCGGACGGCCATCATTGCGCTAACCCGCAATGGGGCCAGGATGGCGAGGGCGCTGGCTGGTTCCATCAACGGCGAATTCACGCTGCTCTTGGACCGCCGTTTTCATGAAGAAGGCGACGCTGCTGAGGTCTTTGACCTGCCGCTACGACCGATTGTAGAACGGGCATTTGCCGAGTATTCCCATCTGATTCTTTTCATTTCTGCCGGGGCTTCCATCCGGTTGCTGGCGCCACTGTTAAAAAGCAAACAGGTAGACCCGGCGGTGGTCTGTGTTGACGACGCCGGGAGCTTCTGTGTGAGTCTGATTTCCGGCCACGTGGGCGGGGCCGATAAGTTGGCTCAAGACGTAGCACGACACATCGGCGCAACTGCCGTAGTAACATCGGCCTCCCATGCGTCTGGAACCCTGGCAGTTGACCTGTTGGGAAGAGAGTTTGGCTGGCAGATCAAAGCTGATTCCAACTCGGTCACCCGGGCCAGCGCCGCGGTGATCAATGGCCAGCCCATCGGAGTTTGGCAGTCGGCCGGGGAGCCAGACTGGTGGCCCAATGAAACTCCGCTACCAGAGAACATCACGGTGTACCCAGCTTTGGATGATTTGGCAGCTTCAGCATGCGCTGCGACCCTAATCATAACCGACACGACGGACAACACTGGGCCGTTGGACACCCTGTTGGCTGACAAGATAATCGTGGTCTACCGGCCCAAAAGCTTGGTGATTGGAATGGGTTGTCGCCGAGGAGTCCCCGTAGGTGAACTGGAATTCCTGCTAACTAGCACGTTTGAAAAAAATGGTCTGGCCATTGAATGTCTAGCTGAAATATCATCCGCCGAGATCAAGCGAGGCGAACCCGGTCTGGAACAACTAGCCGAGCGGCACGGTGTACCATTGACCTTCTACCAGGGTGACGAGTTAAACGAAGTGTTCGAGTCCAATCCCGGTGCGATAACCTCCAAGTCGGAGCGAGCCCGTGGCCTGGTCGGCGTTTGGGGCGTGGCTGAACCGTCTGCGCTTTTAACCTCTGGAGCCAGCGAGCTAGTGGTAACGAGAAGAAATACCCCCAGAGCAACCATCGCTGTCGCCCGGATTAATCACAGCAAAAAATAATCGCAAGCTGCACGAAAATACTTCCACCAAGGAACACAAGTAAATGACCACCGCATCGACCACCAACTCATCTGGCAACGGCAAGATTCATCTGGTAGGCATTGGCCCCGGGGATCCCCAATACTTAGCTCCAGCCGCGTCCCAGGCAATGGCTGAGAGTGATGTCATTGTTGGCTTCCGGGCCTACATTGACCAGATTCAGGACTTGATCACCGGCAAGGAGGTGGTCTCCATGGAACTTGGCCAGGAGTTGGAGCGGGCTGCCGCAGCGGTAGATTCTGCTTACTCTGGCAAGGTCGTTGCGGTGGTGTCTTCCGGAGACGCCGGCATCTACGGCATGTCCGGCCCGGTGTTCCGAGTGCTCACAGACCGTGATTGGGACGGCCAAACCCCGGAGGTGGTCACTGTGCCTGGTGTATCTGCAATGCAGGCAGCAGCGGCGGTTCTGGGTTCTCCGCTGATGCAGGACTTCTGCGCCATCAGTCTGAGCGACCTACTCACACCTTGGGAGAAGATTCGTAGCCGACTCGAAGCCGCCGGGCAGGGAGACTTTGTTGTTGCCCTCTACAACCCACGCAGCAAGCGCAGACAGAGCCAGCTACTTGAAGCCAGAGAGGTTCTTCTCAAACACCGGCCCAGAGACACTCCCGTTGGTCTTGTTGGTGACGCCTTCAGGCCCGGTCAGCGTGTGAAGCTAACCACCCTAGAAGACCTTGAGAAGGATGCCGATTTCGTAGACATGGTAACCATCGTGGTAATCGGAAATTCCACCACTTATATTCACAGCGGCCGGGTGATTACCCCTCGCGGATACGAAGAAAAAACCCGGTCGGCCTAATCCCAATTGCCACGTAAAACTCTGCAATACCCAGGATTCCTTAGTATTCACGCCTAGCAATTCTGATTCCCTTGCGATACTCATGCAGAATTAATCAGCTTAACTAATATCACGCAGGTAATCTGAGGGTAGATTAGTATGGTGCTTACCGCTACTTAAAGTACTAAATCACTATCGGTTAGCCGTGATTAGGGTCGCAGATTAACTTAAGTCTACTGAACGGATCGTATCGACCGACCTGGGAGATATCACGCTTTGCGTGGCAACAGAATTTTGGTCGTCGACGACGAACTGAACAATGTCTGGTCTCTGGCCTTCGTATTCAACAAATAAGGCTACGACGTTTCAATTGTGTAGGCGTTCAGCGGTAACGGGACGCTTATAAGGGGAGAGAAACATGAGGGTGGTAATGGGTTCAAATTCTCCCTGGGACACCACCCGAAGCGATTCAACTGCATTATGAAATTATGCTGCGCTAGATAACTGATTAATCCAATCATCGGGCGCCAGAACGACGATTCCTGAGGCCAAAACATATGTAGTTGGCACTTGCTCAACCCAGGTTGAACGAAGGGTATAAATCAATGCGGTTCCAATTAACTATTTCTCAATCGCAGGCTCATCTTGTGTTTCTGGGACGAACGTTACCACTGGTTCAGACCCGTTGGTCTTGTCCAGTTTGACCGAAATCGGCTGCATTATTATTCGTAATCTTTTTTCCCGGTTCTCTGGAGACAATTCACTTGAACCCCTGCGCTTCCTCTTGGGTTGGTTCCCGTTCAGTCGTTCTGGCTCCTTTGGTCCAAGGGCTCTATTATCCGCATTAGAGAGTGATTCCTCTGATGCCGAGGCCACGGGCTTAACTGCATCCAAGCCCGTACTATCGATTTCGGGGTTGTGGGGCTTAGGAGCAGTATCACCTTGGTTGATGGAATTTTCCGATAGGATTTCTTCATTGAGCGGCTGACGATTTGAAGACCAGGCAGTCGTAATCACCTACACCCTTTTCCATAAGGGGGAAGAGGAGACCGAATCTTCCTTGGAGTTATTTCCGCTTCTCCGTCTTCTCTTCCCCTTCCGACGGCGGGTCGACCGCTCCTTCCACGGAAGGATTGACCCCGACGATGGCATAGCCTAGGCAGGTGAGGAACTGAGCGACACTGGCGCCGTAAGAGCCCGTGCCCTCAATCCCGAAGGCGCGAATCTCCCCCAGACTGAGTGACCATCGTTGTAGCTCATCATCTCCCTGACTGTTGGGCCACCACGCGATGCTCGCTCAGCCGAGGCTATGCTCATCAATGGCCACAGCCACATGCTGGTTTTGGTGGGTGTCAACCCCGATGATTACTCGAACAACGTGGCTACCTTGGCGAGCCATCAATGCTGTCATCTCGACCTCCTCAAGAATGGTTGCGAAGGCTAGGTGAGCGGACAGGACTGCGATGGGGCTAAACGCCAAGCTCCTATAAAGTCACTGCTCGCCAAGCCGTTGCACCTGATGGGCCACCTCGAGATCGGGTCGACAGATCACTTTGAAGGCATATTGCCTGTCACATTAAGGGTCAGGCCCGAACCGAGGTAGCCCGAACCTATCATCGCAGTCCCATTATCACTGAACGCCTACATATTCGGAGAACGTTGCCTGGAATGATCCAGCGAAGCAGAGGCCGGATTATCAATATTACTAGTGGGGCTGCTATTGGAGACATTTCCTTTACCGGAGCTTACACCGCATCAAAGGCGGCATTCTCTCAGTATTCCAAAATCCTGGGAGGACAACTGGATGGCATTGGGGTGACGGTTTTCGCATATGCTCCTGGATTTGTACGTACGGCGATGGTCGATGGGGTCTCCAATTCCCAGGACGTTCATAGCTCAATCCGAAACTCGTTTAACGAAGTGATCGAGGGTGGCGCGGACACTCCTCTTGAAAACTGCGTGAATATGTTCATGGTCTTAGCCTCAGGCAAGGCCGACGAATTGTCGGGTAGGTTCATCAGCGTCTACGACGAGGACAGTGACTTACCGGGGCAGGTTGAAGAAATAAAGCAAAATGATTTATACACACTGAGGTTGCATACCGAATTACTAAATGGAATGGCCTATTCATCTGAGTAGAACTCCCCGTCCAGGGCATTTAACAGCTATTCACCATGTGCCAGTCAGGTGAACAAACAACGGCGTTTGCAAATAGTTGATGCGCGACTCTGGTTGGCTCACTCGGAAACACAAAAGAGACCCCTCAGGTTCTAAATGAGCCTGAGGGGTCTCTTTTATATGAGCTACACCAATTCCAGTAAACTGCCATAAGTGTGGTGATGAGTGTGTTGGCCGAACAGACTTACTTTTCGGCAACCACGTAGTTTTTGAGAGTGCCAATGTCACTGATCTCAACCTCTATGGTGTCGCCAGGTACCATGTCTCCGTCGGCTCCTTGGGTTCCCATCCACAGCACATCGCCAGGGTACAAAGTCGCATACTTGCTGAGTTCGTGGATCCAGGTAGCTGTGTCCCAAATCTGGTCAGAGGAAGAAAAGTCCTCCCAGACGACTCCGTTGTGTCGCACGATGATGCGGAATCCTGTGGGGGGAAGATCAGTAACGATCCACGGTCCCATTGGCTTCCAGGTGTCGCAATTTTTGCCACGAAACATGGTGCGGTCGGCTTGCTGCCAGGGCCGCTCGCTAACGTCATTGCCAATGGTGTATCCGAACACACAGTCCAAAGCCTCATCTACAGATACATTCTTGGCCTTCTTGCCGATGACCACCGCCAGCTGCCCTTCAGGTTGAACCGCCCCGGCACTATCCTTTGGTATCACGATGTTCTCCTCGGTACCAATTACTGCGTGCACCGACCGATAGTTTGGAGAAGGCCGATCAGGATAGCTTGGCGGTGACCCGCGTCGGGCGGCCATGCCCTCTACGTGCCCACGGTAATTGGGGCCCGCGGAGTACAGCATGCCTGGTTTGATGGGCGCCAATAACTTTACATCTTTCAATGAGTGGGTGTTGTTAGTGACGGCATACTCTTCGAGCGGACTTCCAGAAACCTGCGTGACGCGGTCTCCTTCGACGATTCCGTAGGAGGCTTTTCCTTCCAGTTCAAAGCGGCACCAGATCATGTTTGTTCTCCAAAAGAGAAAGATTTTCAGATTCCCCTGAGGATACGGCATTCCGGTCTCTTTATTACTCTAGGGAACGACTTCCCAAATCTGGCGCTCCCCTTCTACTGTGTTGATATTAAATTGCCGGACAGCCTCGATAGTCTCAGGGGATAGCACCTCGTAATTGGAACGCTGATTACTAAAGTAATCATCTAGACTTTCAATTTCGATCTCAAATGCGATGGTGTCCATCCGGTCTGTAATATCCGTGTAGATATAGCAAGTTGTAGTGCCATACCTGTCCCAAGAAG
>JAPKDE010000341.1 GCA_028822675.1 Dehalococcoidia bacterium
CTGCTTCTTGTGACGGTACTCGCTCTTGGCAATCTTGGTGATGGTCTCGCGGTACGGCACCCTGGGCATCTTTACCTTGAGGTCGGCTCCGAACTTACGTTTAATCTTCTCCAGGGCGACCTCTATTTGAGCGTCACCCAAGCCGGTAATCAGAGACTCGCTGGTGCTGGCGTCGCGGCTGAAGTGCAGAGTCGGGTCCTCTTCCACAATCCCGCTGAGGGCCATAGACATCTTGTCCAGGTCATCATTGGTGGCGGGGGAGACAGCCATGCGGAAGAACCCGACGGGTTGCTTGATCTTGGTAAAGGTCACCGGGTTGTCCTTGGCGCAGATGGTGTCACCGGTCAGGGTTTCACTCAACTTGCCGATGGCACCAATGTCGCCGGCGGTGATCTCGGTCACGTTCTCTTGGTTCTTGCCCTTGGGCAGGTAAAGTTGGCCGATGGGCTCCGGGCGTCCCCGGTTGCTGTTCCAGACCTATGAGTTGCTCTTGATGGTCCCCTGATAGACGCGGAACACCGAAAGCTTACCTACAAAAGGGTCTGCCGTGGTCTTGAAAACGAAAGCCGCCAAGGGGCTGGCTGGTTCGGTCTCGTACTTGGTGGCGTCGCTGCCATTGAATACCTCTGACTGCAGTCCATCAATTGGGGAAGGCAGGAAAGAGCGGGTGACGTCGAAGAACTCAGCGAATCCGATGGGTTCAGGGACCGATGACGTGGCTAGAATCGGCACCAGGTCTCCGGCCAAAACTGCGGCTCGCACGCCGGCGATAATCTCATCAGCGGAGATATTCTCACCGTTCAAATAACGGTCGCCCAATTCTTCGTCGTTCTCGGCGGCAGCCTCAATTAGGCGCTCTCGTGCCGTTGCAACTTCCTCTGCGACATCGGCGGGAATGTCGTCCGGGGGGGATGATACTCACGACTCCGTTGAAATCGTGGGCCTCACCTAGAGTTACTTGGAACGGGATACACTGTCGGCCAAAAGCCGCCTGGATTTCGGCAACATTCTTGGCGAAGTCGGCGTTTTCGCGGTCCATCTTATTGACCACGAACACCCAGGGAATATGAGATTCGTCGCACATGTTCCAGGCGCGTTCTGTGCCCACGTCCACGC
Organism: Dehalococcoidia bacterium; assembly: GCA_028822675.1. The sequence continues at coordinate 1,117 of JAPKDE010000341.1, forward strand.
CGGTGGGGGCGGATACCACAATGACGGCCCCTTCAACTACCCGAAGTGCGCTGATCACCTCGCCAAGGAAGTCGTCGTAGCCGGGTGTATCCAGAAAATTAATCTTGGTATCGTTCGCGGTAATTGATACCAGGGTTGTCTGGACACTGCCACCCCGTTTGACTTCTTCCGGTTCGAAGTCAGACACAGTGTTGCCGTCGGTGATACTTCCCAGGCGTGTGGTGGCTTTGGTATGGAACAGGGCTGCTTCGCCCAGCGAAGTCTTTCCCGATCCGGAGTGGCCGAGGAGGACCACATTTCTCAGGTCTTTTGCATCCATAGTTTGGCATTCCTCCCTTTCATTTTGGTGATATGGGGAATGAGCCAACTGGCCTTTAGGGCCAGTGGACGTAGCAATTTGGGGTTTGCTTTACCTGTTGTCAAATCCTGTGGTCACGTCTAATAAAAGTGATATTAAAACCGTGACGCACCACAGTGTGCAGCCTAATTCAATGGCTTTTAAGGTAGTCGCGTAATATGACATTTGGGGTCAATAATGGCGAAAAAGGAGCATGTCAGATTGACACTCAGACAGTCATAGATATAATGGGCTACTACCCACTGTACAGTCTTTCTTGAGGCGGTTGCTGATGGGAATGCCCTCGCAATAATATTTAATTAATTTTTTAGACAAGGCAGGTTTTTATGCCCAAGAAAGAGATCGTTTCCACTGACAAAGTACTGTCTGGGTCGGCCCCTCTGTCCCAG
>JAPKDE010000008.1 GCA_028822675.1 Dehalococcoidia bacterium
GGGTGAGCAAACGGGCCAGACGGGTAACCATCAAGGTGTCGGCCTATACCGGCCTAGAAGTGGTGATTCCCGTTGGGTTCAAAAAATCCCAGATTCCAGAGATTCTCCAATCCAAGGCAGACTGGATCGAAAAAAGCCTGAGCCGCATCCAGCCTGAAGACGAACTCACACGACCAGACTCCGTCCAATTTGATCTCCTGAGCGAGTTTTGGCGGGTTGAATACGCCAGTTCCGCAGCGGACAAGACGAAGTTGGTAGAGCAAGACCCCAATGTTTTACTGATCACCGGCCAGGTGGACGACCCGGTGGCAATTGCCGCAGTGCTGAACCAATGGCTGCAGAAAAGGGCGAAGGCAATGTTGGTACCGTGGCTGGGCCGACTCAGTGAAGAATTGTCGTTGCCCTTCAATCGGGTGTCCGTGCGCCGTCAGTTGACCAAGTGGGGTAGCTGCTCCGGAGAGAAATCCATCAGCCTGAACCGCAACCTGCTTTTCGTCCAACCGCACTTGGCGCGGTACGTGCTAGTCCACGAGTTATGTCATTGTCTAAAACTGGATCACTCGGACCGGTTCTGGAGGATTTTGGAGCAATACGAGCCCGACGCCCGCCAGACGGCAGTGAAAATGAGGGATGGAGTGGACTGGGTCCCCCGTTGGGCCCAAGTCTGATGATTGAAATGGTTCGGGCTTAGAACCTGCGGAGCTTGGGTGCCAACATGGCCAGGCCGAGAATCATACTGACGCCAAATATACCGGAGAGCACTGCCGCAGTCGGTGCTCCCCACACACCGGCAACCGCCCCCGCTCCCAAGCTGCCAAAGGCGTGGGCATAGATGGCCAGTGTCCGCAAACCCATGATACGACCGCGAAATTCCGGCAGGCCCGTTTTCATCAAAACTGTAAGTACCAGTACCAAGCTTGATGAGAACATCATTCCTGTTACCGCCAAGATTCCGACCGACACGTAGAAATTGGTGGATACGGCAAAGATGATCATGGTGCTATGCCAGCCGATCACGGCCAAGAAGCAGAGTATTCCGGCGTGCTTCACGTTTGGTATCGACGCCCAGAACATTGAGCCCACCAACCCACCAATACCAAAAGTAGAGATAAGAATTCCCAGCCCCACTGAGTCTTGGCCCAACACGTCTCTGGCGAATATGGGAACCAGGGTGGTATGGAACGAGAACCCGGTAATGTTGAAGATCACCGCCACAAACAGGGCCGCCCACAGTAGCTGGTTGCCTTTGACGTAACGCAACCCCTCAGCCACCAATGAGAACACCGACTCGCCTTTTTTGGCGACGGTGACTCGGGTCTCGCCGATCAGAAACGTCAGTGATCCACTGAGGATGTAAACGGTCATTATCATCACGTATGCGCCTTCCGGGCCAAACAGATCAAATAACAGTCCGCCAATTATCGGCCCAACAATCAATGCCAGGTTCATTGCAGCGCTGATTAGGGCCACGGCGTTTGGTATGCGCTCCGGTACCACGCTATCCACTGCCAGGGACTGGGCTGTGGGCATTTGAAAGACACGCGCCAGTCCGGCCAGCAGAGTGATTACGAAAATATGCCAGACTTCAATCAGATCAGTGGTAATCAGCACCAGCATCAGCAATGCCGTCGATGTCAGAACTGCTTGAACAATCATCATCAGCGTGCGACGCGACACCATGTCAGCAGTTGCGCCGGCAAAAAGGGCTATGAAGTTGAAGCCCAAACGGGCTGTTGCCGTCAGGCCAACCAGTAATGGGGAGTCGGTGAGGTTCAGTACATACCAAACGACCACCACCGTCTCCATCTGTGCTCCCATCTGAGATACGGTCATTGCAGACCAGATGAGGCCAAAGTTGCGTTGTTTGAGGATTGAGATCGGTGTGGCCGCGCGGCCTATGTTAGAGACCAGTTTCAAATTATTGGTTTAATCCGGGGCAGAGGTGCTGCATAGTTAAGTTGCGGCCGCCTCAGGGGATGGAGGGATGTATCGCCTGAGTAAACCTCAGAAATACTACTGCGCCAGCCGGTACCTGTCCAATAGGATTGTGCCGTTCTCGTGGCCAATCCCTAAAACCGGCGTAACTTTGGCGCGATAAAAGCCAGGACCGCCATCATGCCGATTCCACCCATCCCGCAGATCACCACGGTTGTCGGAGCGCCTAGTATCCCAGCAATCGCCCCGAACGCCACGCTACCAAAGGCGTGGGCGTAGATTGCCAGGGTCCTCAGGCCCATGATTCGCCCTCGGAACTCTGGCGGAGCAGTCTTCATCAGCACTGTAAGCACCATAACAAGGCTAGATGAGAACATCATGCCTGTTACCACCAGTATCCCCACAGATAGGTAGAAATTGGTTGAGGCGGCGAAGCCAATCATGGTGGCGTGCCAGCCCATCACCGCAAGAATGCACACCAGTCCAATATGACGCAGGTCGGGGATGGACGCCCAGAAAAGAGAGCCGATCAGCCCGCCGATTCCAAAGGACGAGATCATTATTCCCAGACCCACTGAGTCAACGTCCAACACCTCTTTAGCAAAGATGGGCACCAACGTCACGTGGAACGAAAACCCGGTGATGTTGAAGATGACCGCCACCAGGAGCACCGACCAGAGCAATTGCTCGCCCTTGACGTACCTTGCACCCTGGGCCACAACCGCGAAAACCGATTCGCCTTTTTTAGCCGCGCTAACCCGTGTAGCGCCGATAAAGAACGCGGCCACACCACTGAGGACATTAAACACTGCGACCATCGCATAGGCACCCTCAGGCCCAAATATGCCAAACAAGACGCCGCCCATCACCGGACCCACCACCAAAGCAAAGTTGGTGGCCGCGTTCAGCAGGGCAACGCCATTAGGAATACGCTCTTGGTCTAGACTATCCACACCCAGCGACTGGGCCGTTGGACGCTGAAAAATACGCGCTAACCCGGCGGCCAAGGTAATGACGAAGATGTGCCAGACTTCGATCAAGTCTGTGACGATTAGCACCAGCATCAAGATCGCCAGCGCAGCCATGGCCGACTGGGCAATCATCAGCAGGGTCCGACGCGGAACAATGTCAGCGGTGGCCCCGGCAAACAGCGCTAGGAAGTTGAATCCCATGCGGGCAGTGGCAGTTAGCCCAACCAGCACTGGGGAGTCGGTGAGGTTTAGTACGTACCAGACAACGACCACCGTTTCCATCTGCTGCCCCATCTGGGAAAGGGCCATGGACGACCATACGAGACCAAAGTTGCGTTGTCTGAGTATGGAGATGGGCTTTGTTGCTCGACCGATATTTGAGACTAAGTTCAAATTAACGGCTTGATGCGGTGTGGAGGAGAGGCATGGAGAGGTAGGGAGACCGCCTTATTGGCATTATAGGATACAAAGAGGGTGGGTCGCCGAAGCGAGCCATCAAAGATGTTAATCCCCAATCCAAGGTCTGTCCAACGATTTAGAAGCCTGCGTTACATGAAAAAGCCAAGCCCCTAGTGTTGCTTAACACCAGGGGCTTGGCTTTTGGTCTTATTTCTGCCGGTAGTAGTTTTAGGCTGACGTGCGCTGTTTTTCGTCGTAGTACTGTTCGTCGGCTCGTTTTAGTCCGGCCAGTCTGCCACCTTGCATATCTATCCTTCGCTCTGTGGCCCACCGAGCGGTGGTCTCAATTCCGGCCAGAGTCCCCTGGAAATGGGGGAACACGTAGCGGGCCAGCAGCTCATAGCTGTGGAGTATCTTCTCTCGAGTCGTCCAGTCGGAGACCAAGATCATCAACCCGCCAAACCCACCGCTGATCTCTTGCAGGCGTTCAATGGCAGCAATGGCATCGTCGGGCGTTCCCACAATCCATTGGTTGTTCTCCACCATGTGGTCAACTATTTTCTCAGACGGGACATCCGGCACATCGTTCCCCAAGGTATCGCCGAAGTACTCCTTGATAGGACGACCGCCGCCCAGTCTCACATCCTCAATGTCCTGCTCACGGGTCTCCGCTAGGTGACAGGGTATGACCAACTGCCAGTCTTCCCGGTGAACGGTCTTGCCGTCCTCTGCCGCCGTTTCCTCGGCGATCAACCATAATTCGGCCAGGATCGTCCGCCGCACGGTGTCGCGGGGTACGCTCAACGACAGGATGGAAAGACCGTGCTTGCCGGCCAACCGAGGCCCGGCCGGTGACTGGGCCGATGCCACGGCGATGGGTATATGGGGCTGCTGGTATGGTCGTAGTTGGAGCACCGCATCGTTGAGTTCGAACCAGTCGCTTTTATGGGTGACGGGCTCGGTGGAGGTGAACAGTTTCATAATCACATCCAAAGACTCGTCCATCATTTCTCGCTGACGCGCCGGATCCAGCCCCCGCATTACGGCGTCGGAAGTTAATGTGCCTGGCCCCACTCCCAGAATCACTCGACCCTTGGTTAGGTGGTCTAGCAATACCATTCGGTTGGCCACCATGTAGGGGTGATGGTGGGGAGGCTGATTATGCCAGTGCCCATCCTGATGTGACGGGTGCGCTCTGCGGCGGTGGCAATGAACACCTAAGGAGATGAGATGGTCTCCTAGCCAGAGCTGTGATGCTCGCCAAAGTAGGCCTCGTCATAGCCCAAAAGGTCAAGCCATCAAATCAGTTCCAGGTCCCGGTCCAGCGCCAGGGTCAGATTTTCTCCGACCCGGTGGAACGGTGCCATGAATACGCCAAACTTCATCCTATGATGGGCCATTATTCCGTTATATGGCCTGGTTCTCCTCTACCTGATTGAATTTCGGGTTGTCCGGCGGATTGTTTAGAGGGAATAACGCAGAAACCGAGGCAGAAGGAGATTAGGGGAGATTTCCAATCGGGAAACCAGGGCAGTCAGACTCCACTGGCTATCTAGGACTGGGCATTACGTCATTTACGAAATATTCCATGGTGCGCAGGACTTTTTCGTAAGGGATATTCCCCCAGGCAAAAACACTGATGAAGTAATTGATGGCCGACTCTTCAATGCTCTGCCAGACTTTTTCTTTTACGGTCTGCGGTGAACCGGCGACGATTTTGCCGTCGGCCAGGAGGGTATCGAAGTCGTACAGCCACTTCAGGTTGCCTGAGTTTCCGATGTTCCACAGGTAATTTATGTTGTCGCACCAGGCTTTCCAGGCGCTGCGGGCCTCTTCTATTGCCTCGGCATCGGTGGGTGCGATGTAGACGTGACGGGTCTGCCCCTGCTTGGGCTCCAAAGTTGAGTTGTTGATTCGGTCCGGGTAGTTCTGGTGTTCCTGCCAAATCTCCCGGTATAGTTCAAAGTGCTTCTTGACGACCGCGTTGGTGTCAAAGATGTGACTGGTGTTGATACCGTTTTTGGCCATCCACGGCACGGTCTCAATATTGCCGCTGGCGTACCAGATGGGCGGGTGCGGTTGTTGGAAGGGCCTAATCCAGAGGCGGATGTCCTTGTAATTATAGAACTCGCCTTCATGGTTTAGCGTCTCGTTGTTCAATCCCTTCAGCAACACCGCCAAGGCTTCATCAAACATAGCTCGGCCCTTCTCAGGATAAACCCCAAACCGGGCAACTTCGTAGGGGACTATGCCTCGGCCCACGCCCAATTCCAGTCTCCCTTTGCTCAGGTGGTCCAACATACAGACCTCCTCAATGAGACGTAGCGGGTTGTAGAGTGGCAATAGATAAACCAGAGGGCCGAGTCTGATCCGGGAGGTCCGCTGGGCAACGGCTGATAAGAATAAGCCTGGAGATGGCGCAACGCTCAGGGGAGTGGTGTGGTGTTCCGCCATGTGGTAGCAGTAGAAATCCTGCTTATCGGCGTACTCCAGCAGTTTCAGGCGATCCTCAAATATCTCGGCCGGGGAGTGTTGGTCCCACTCAACCCAGTCAAAGATTCCCCACTGAATCTGCCTGCCATCCGCGGTCTCACTAGCCATTAAGCTGCCTCCCAAAATGATCAGAGCCCGGAATTAATCTCCGGGCTCTGAAACTAATCGCCAGTCTAGGGAACTTCTGCTTAGGACTCGATACCGGTATCGAACTGCACCAAAATCCCGCTGGGATCAACGGCAAAGAACGTGCGGACGTTTCCGTTCTCGTCGGCAAATGCCTCGATGCCGCCGGCAATCTCAACACCTGCGGCGATCAACTCGTCAGCCAGAGCGCGGACGTCTTTGACTGTGAATGACACGTGGCTAACGCCAACCTGGTCCAGTTTGATTCCCGAACCGTCTACCTCTTCACCGGGGTGACTGGTCATAACAAAGAACTGTTTCTCGCCCCACTCCAGGTATACGTTCCGGCGGGTTGCCCGCTTGTGGGCATAGGTGTGGGTCAGTCCGCCGGTGCTGGTGTCTTGAATGAAGTCCTTGACGACTTTCATGCCCAGAATATCCCGATAGAACACCAATGACTTGTCCATATCCGCAACGCAGACTGCAATGTGCGAAATTCCTGAAGATTCCATTTTAAGTTGCCTCCATTATCTGTGATTCAAATTAGTAATTCGTGCCTAACGCGCCAATGCTATTTCGGCATCGTTGTTTTGTCAAAAGGCCTGACAATTTACCTGGCGATTTACCTCGCAATTTAATCTCAGAGAGGTTAATCCAGGTAACCAGACACGGTGCGCCATTTGAGGTAGTCAACAAGCCCTGCTTTTAGGTCGTAATTTGGCGTCCAGCCCAGGTCGCTGAACAGCCGGTGGTTAGACAGCGGGCCACGGGAGTAGTTCTCCCCGGCCGCCTTCACTCGGGACACTGTGTTTCCGGTTACCTGGGTAGTTGGCGATAGCTCAATAATCCCTTTGAGTATCTGTTCAAAGGTCAGCCAGATGCCGGTGGTGAGGTTGTACAGGTCGTGGGGCAGGTCTGGTGCGTCCAACACTGCACGCAGGCCCTCTGCGATGTCTGTGATGTAGATGTAATCACGCCCGTCGTCCATGTCTTCCGTGGCGATGCCCTCACCGCGCGCCACACGGCCCGTCCAGTCATGGAAGACTGACATTACCGCCCGGTGGCCGGTAACCCGTTCCATGGGCCCGTAGGGAGTGCTGAGGCGGACGGTGGCAGTCGATAGACCGTGTATTTGGCCGTAGCGGCGGGTAATCATCTCGCTGGCGAATTTGGTGATGCCGTACAGGTTCTCCGGAACCGGAGCAGCTTCCTCATTCAAGGTCTGATCGCCGGGAAGGGCCGAACCGTAGGCCGCCCCGGAACTAACGTAGATGAATCGCTTGGTCTGCTGTGTCCGCGCCAACTCCAACAGGTTGGCTGTGCCCTCAAGGTTGATGGCAATGACGTCTCGGCTGCGTTCAATCTCTAGGGCTTCCCGGTTGACCGTATAGACCGCTGCATGCACGATTTTGTCTATCTGATGGTCTTGACCCAACCGCGCCACTGAATCTGGGTCGACGATATCGCCCTGAACAAATGTTACTGGGCTGTACGCCTGGCCGACAAAATCCTTAAGCAATTTGTCTGGCCCATTAATATCAAAACTAATCACCTGGTGGCCGTTGTCAGCCAGGTCCTTGACTATGTTCGCCCCCACAAATCCTGTCCCACCGGTCACTAGCGTTACCATTCCGCCGCCTCCCCAAGTTTATTATCTATCTTTCTCGTTGCCGAAATTACCTGATGCACTATGGTCTGACCGGGATAACTAGTCAATTGGGACTAGGTTAAATCCTTCCCCTGGTTGACCAAATCAAAACTTCAACCTGCGTATAATACCGACGTGGCAACACTACTAGAAGCTAAATCCCTCACCAAACACTACGGTCAGACCATTGCGCTGATGTCTGTGGATTTCCAGGTACAAAATGGAATCACCGGACTGCTTGGCCCCAACGGCGCCGGCAAGAGCACGGCCATCAAGCTGTTCTTGGGTTTGCTCAAACCCACATCAGGTTCAGCCGAAGTGCTGGGTGAAAAACCTTATGAATCGCTAGACGTGCGGTCTCGGTTGGGCTATATGCCGGAGCACGATTGCCTGCCCATTGCCATCACCGCGTCTGAGTTTTTAACCCACATGGTCCAGGTGAGCGGCATTCCGCCATCGCAGGCCAGGACTAGGGCGGCAGACATCTTGCGGCACGTGGGCTTAGAAGAAGAACGCTATCGCCCCATTGGCCAATATTCAACGGGCATGAAACAGCGGGTCAAACTGGCGCAAGCCCTGGCCCACGACCCAGTGGTAGTTCTGCTGGACGAACCCACTGCCGGTCTGGATCCCAGCGGACGCGAAGACATGCTGCGGCTAATCCGCCGTACCGGACACGAATTTGGCATCAGTATCATCCTGTCTTCCCACCTGATGGGTGATGTGGAAAGCACCTGTGACCGGATCATTGTCCTTGAAGGCGGTCATGTTACGGAGCAGGGAGAGGTGTCCCAATTCACCAGCGAAACCGAGACGGTGCTGATTGACGTGGACGGCAACCGAGATGCACTGGTTGCAGCCCTGGCCCAAAAGGGAATCGCCGCTTTAATTGACGGTGTTTCCCTGGCGGTGGAACTGGTAAACGACGAACAATATGACGCCATTCGTGACGCTCTGGTTGAGACCGACTCTCGACTGCGCCGTATGGCACCGCAACGGCATCAATTGACTGACATATTCCGGAGTGCAGAGTAATGGCCCAGCGTACTGGCGAACTCTTTGACCTGGGATACCAACACTATGACGGCCCAAGGGAGGGTCGCTCACGGGCCAGGAAGGCGGTGTTCTTCGACGGGTTCCGGACCACCCTGGGTCTGGGTCGCGGAGCAGGTGCCAAGGTTCTGCCGATGCTGCTTTTCGGCGCCGCGATGGCCCCGGCGGTGATACTAGCTCTGATTGCCTCGCTATCAGAAGGACAATTGGATCTGCCAGGCCACCCTGAGTACTACCAGATTGTGTCTATCATCCTGCTAATCTTCGCCGCCATCATCGCTCCGGAACTACTGTGCCCGGATCGGCGAAACGGAGTCCTCAGCCTCTATTTGGTGCGTCCTTTGAGCATCACTGACTACGTGGCGGCCCGGTGGCTGGCTTTCTTTGCCATCACCCTGCTGTTGGTGTATTCAGGCCAGATAGTCTTGCTGGCCGGACTTATTCTATCGGCAGCAGACCCCCTGGAATACATCCAAGACAACTGGTTGGATATACCCCGAATCCTTGGGGCCGGACTGGTCCTGGCCGCGTTCATCACAACGCTGCCATTGGCCATTGCCGCCTTCACCGACCGGAGGGCAATCGCAGCGGCGTTTGTGATTGGGATATTCATCATCTCCACGGCCACCGCCGGGGCACTCACCGAGTGTCACGGGCCGGCAGTGGACGAAGACGGCTCCGCCTGTGAGCCGATAACGGGAGACACAGCCAAGTGGTTGGCCATGCTGGACATCAGCCGAGTGCCAACCAACGTCAACAATATGATATTTGATGCGGACAGCGGCGACTCACGCGACCAATTGATAAATGAACTGCCAAAGATCGTGCCTATTGGCTGGTACGTGATCTTAATCAGCGGACTTGGCGGAGCTCTTTGGCTCCGGTACCGGAGGCTGGGAGCATGAGCGCGACTCAAAACACAGCCCAGAGCACGGTTATCAAGGTAAACGGCGTTTCCAAATGGTTTGGCAGTGTGGTGGCGGTGAACGACGTTAGCTTTCAGGTTCAGCCCGGCATCACCGGGTTGCTGGGGCCTAATGGCGCTGGAAAATCGACGATTCTCAACGTGATCACCGGCAAATCTTCAGCGTCAGAGGGCGAAGTGACGGTCCTGGGTCAAACGGCCAGGGACAACCCTGAGCTCTACAATAATTTGGGCGTCATGTCTGAGCATGAGGCCGTCTACGGATTCTTGTCTGGCCGTGAGTTCGTGGAATACGCGGCCGAATTGCATGGCCTGGATGCAATTACCGAGTCTGTGGACCGGGCCATTGCATTGGTAGGCTTGGAAGATGCTCAATTGAGAAAGCTTGGCACTTACTCACGTGGTATGCGCCAAAGAATGCGGCTGGCAGCGGCCATGGTTCACGACCCACAGGTGTTGATACTTGATGAACCGCTGAACGGCACCGACCCTCGCCAACGCCTGGATTTCCATGACACCATGTCCAGACTGGCAGCAGAAGGTAAGACCATCTTGATCTCCTCTCACATTCTGGAGGAGGTAGAGACCCTGGCCTCCACCATCCTGCTGATGGTCAGCGGCAAACTGGCCGCTGCGGGCGACTTCAGGGCCATCAGAGAGAAACTGGACGAACAGGCCTACAAGGTCAGAGTAGTCACAGACTCGCCCCGTGACATGGCCGCCGCACTGGTGGGCCTGGATGACATAGATTCGGTCAGCGTCGATGCCAACTGCGAACTGACCGTGCTCAGTAGAAACGTGTCGACACTGCAACGGTCGATTCCCAAACTCGCCCAAGAACGCAACATCCGCCTGATGCGGGTGGAACCTCTAGACGATTCTTTGGAGAGTATCTTCAGTTACGTGGTTGATCGCTAAATGGGAACGATATTTAAGCTATCCATACGTCAATTAACGGGTCGTTGGAGGATGTTGCTGATTCTATTCCTGGCTGCGTTGCCAGTGGGATTGGCCATCATCGTCCACTTTACGACCAAGAACGACCCCACGTTCAACAGAGATTTCACCAACATACTGCTGGACGGCATGTTGGTCGCCGGAATACTGCCCATCGTGACCATGGCACTGGCAACCTCATCCTTTGGCAATGAACTTGAAGACAAAACCCTGGGCTTCCTGGTACTAATGCCGATTGCCCGGTGGCGCATAGTCATGCCCAAGGTTCTGGCCTCGTTGGTTATTTGCGGTCCACTACTGGTAATCAGTGGAGTGATCGCCGCCTTGCTGGGGTTCGACGGCGAGGTCAAACCTGCTCTTGCGGTGGCCGTGGCTCTGGGAGCCGGGGTAATCACTTACTCGGCGATATTTACCTGGGCGGGATTGATCACCACCAGAGCGTTGCCCTTCGCGTTGGTCTACGTTCTGCTCTGGGAGGGCGTTATCAGCTCTTTCATACGCGGTGTTGATTACCTGAGTGTGCGTGGTTACACTCTGGCAATCATGAGCGGACTGGACGAACCAAGCTTCCCCGCGTTGGAAGACCGGGTTATAGAATTGCCCGCAGCCATTGGCGGCGCAGTGGTCGTAACCCTTCTGTTTTTGTTCTTGGGCGTGCGAAGACTGCGCCGAATGGACATCCCCTAAGCTCTTAGGAAACCACTAAATACGGGATGGACATCCCTTAATCCTCTAGGGAAACTACTGAATAAATGAAAATTACCGATATCACCAGCGAGATATTTGAGTGGGAGCGGCCCGGCATCTGGAACGGCGGCCACTTCTACGGACCAGGCCGACTCCACAAAGTAACGGTGCACACCGACGAAGGCATCACCGGCTACGGCTGGAACGGCGGTACGGCAGCGGAACGTCCCCTGAACTTGTTCCCCGGTTACGTTGACTACTTCCGGCCTCTGCTTGTGGGCCGCGACCCCATGGAAACACGCTCTATTGCCCACGATTTGGGCGAAAAACTGATCAAGATACTTGGAATCGGTGGCATTAACACCCAGGTGTTGGCGGCCATCAACATTGCCTGCTGGGACATCAAGGGCAAGGCCACCGGCCAGTCCATCCACCGAATGCTGGGCGGTGCACAAGAGCGCGTCCGCACCTACATCGCCGGCGGGTATTATGCGGAGGGCAAAGGACTGGAAGAGCTGCAAGAAGAGGTGCGCTTCAACGTTGAAGAAATGCACGCCTCGGCCGTGAAGATTAAGATCGGCGATCCCAACATGGGCGTGGCCGGTGACATGCGCCGAGTGGAAGCCGTTCGGACGGCCATTGGGGACAAGGCTACGCTACTCGTGGACGCTAACTGCGCACTGGACCTGGAAACATCGTTGGAGTTTGCCAGGCAACTGCCCCAATACGATGTCTACTGGTTCGAAGAGCCTCTTCCGATCCACGACTACGAAGGCCATCGCCAGCTTGCCGAAGCCTCCAGCGTCAAAATTGCCACCGGGGAGAACGGCTACCACTTGGCCCATTTTAAGGCGCTGCTCGACTATAAAGGCGCATCCATACTAAATGTGGATGTGGCAATTGTGCCCGGATACGACGTAGCGATGGATATTGCGGATCTGGCTGCGGAACGAGGCGTTTCAATCGCTCCCCATGGCTGCCAAGAACTCCAGTTGCCTTTGGTGGCCGCCATTCCCCACGGCGAATTCTTGGAGATTTATCCGGTGGCTGTTGATCCGCTTCGGGCGGAGATGTTCCAGCCGCTGCTGCAGCCGGACGCAGACGGGTATGTGACGGTTCCAGACAGCCCAGGACTTGGCTACGAATTAAACATGGACCTGCTCAATAGATATCGTGTGGGCTAGAGAGCTCTGGATAGAAGATGAGTGACAAAAGCGTAATCAGTATCAGGCCGGCCACAAAAGATGACGTTGCCCTGGTTTTACAATTCATCAAGGGCCTGGCCGACTACGAAAGACTGGCCGATCAAGTGGTGGCCACTGAAGCGAACTTGGCTGAGTCGCTGTTTGGCCCTAATGCCAACGCAGAGGCCTACTTTGCACATCTCTCAAGCCGTGACGGCGAGCCTGTATCGGTGGGATGTGCCATCTTCACCCAGCATTATTCCACGTACTCGGGGAATTCCAGCCTGTATCTGGAAGACGTTTTTGTGCTGCCGGAATGGCGTGGCCAAGGCATAGGACGAGAACTCTTGGCCTACGGAGCCGGCCTGGCCAAATCGCGTGGTTATCCCAGAATGGAATGGTCAGTGCTGGACTGGAACGAGCCCGCCATCGGGTTCTACGAGAAGCTTGGCGCGGAACGGGTAGAGGGATGGCTTACCTACCGGCTGTCCGGTGATGCCCTAGAACGCCTTAATCCGAGCAGCTAAACCATTTCCTAGATGCTGTTTCTGGGGGTAATTCGTTGCAACTAGTTCCCTCTGAACCATTCCTGCGCCAAGACCACGGTTCTTCGACGGGCTCAGGATGAGCGACTGCAACCCCAGGTATTACGTCTACCGTAAGGGCCGGTTTATAACCCGCTACTTCTGTCGTTGAACAACGTTGCCTAGTCAGCCAAACTCAAATTCCGCTCATGGTGAGCCAGTCGAACCACCTATGCTTGGGGTTGACTACCCGTCCTTCGACAGGCTCAGGATGAGCGGTATGGATGACGTTTGGCGTGGTAATCCGTCAACGCTTAGATTCCCTTGAACCATTGGCTGAATTGTGCCGCCAAATCGGCGTCGCCGTCGATTGCCAGATGACCGGCGGCCATGGCGTCAGCGGTTGCCATTCGTCCGTACATCAGCAGAGCAAATATGTGGGTGTGGCAACGGAATGTGACGTCCGCAGTGCCCTCCGCAGATTGTTCGTACCGGAACTTGTCCCCTTCCACTATGATGTCCGCCGTGACTGGCACTGGAGTCTTCACTTCAAACCGGTAGCGGACGGGACGGTCTAGCGCGGGGCCAGCCCAAAAGGCCCAACGGAGCGAGCCCGATGCGAATGATTCATTGATCAGGATGATCATTGAGGCCAAACCCGAAGCCGACAGACCGGCTTTTTCCTCAATTGCAGATCGGATATCCCACTCGTGGAGAATCACCTCTTTGAAACGGAGGTCCACAAAGTTTCCCGCCGGGACGATGCTCCCAGGGTGATAACAGGGTTTGGCCTGGTCATCGGAGCTAAGCCCGGTGAGCAAGTTGATCAGGTGATTGTCATTCTCCAAATAGGTCTCCAGTAGCTTGTCACCCAGCCGCTCTCGGGCGGCGATGGAAGACTTAGCCAGGGACGCAGCGCTAATCGACGGATGACCGGTCCCAGCCTCTGGACGTCCCTCAGGCGGGGAGGATTCACCCTGGAGTCCACGGGCGACTGTCCCCGCATAAAACTCTGAATTGCCAACTAAATGGGCAACCACATCTGCCACCGTCCACTCATCGCAGGCGCTTTGCTTGCTCCATGCTTCAGGGGGAAGGTTTTTTAGATAATCCTGGAATCGTTCTGATTCAGATTTGTATAACTTGGCCCGTTCTTCAAATGAATCCAATTTTACCCCCAGTAGAAAATAATGACGCTGGGAGTATAGATTTTCCCTATCGTGGATTCAACACTGGTGGCGCTTAGTATTAATCTCTCGAAGTAAAAAGTTTGGGGGATGGGTAATGAAACTACTGATAATTGGAATTGTTGGTCTTATTGCAGTAGCCATATCAGGCTGCGGAGGGTCTGGTGCAACTGAGGTCAAAGTAGGCCAACTAGTATCTGGAGAAATCACCGACTCAGATACCAACGACGGCGAATGGAAATCACTGGCCTACGTGATTGACGTTGTTGAAAACGTTCCGTATTCCTTTGAACTTACAAGCGTCGACGATGACACGGTTGGTATCTGGAACGCCGAAGCCGCTGGTTATATCGTTGAAACCAACATAATCGTAGCCAACCGCTCGGAAACCTACATTTTTCCTGAGAGCGGTCCACAGAAACTATTTCTCCAAAGCCCAGAGTCCGATGTCCCTTCACCGTTTTTGTTCACGGTGTCGATTCGTTAAATCCTGACTAAAACCCTTCATAGGTCCGTCACAAGATTGATTCATTTATTTATCAAACTTACAACTGACCTGAATCAGACCAGTGGCTATATTTAACTCTAGGTGTGTGGGTACAGTTAAAAGACAGGATTACCCATTGGAGTATCTAATGAAGTTTCTTTTATTCACCCTACTAGGTCTATTCGCGGTAGCCATGGTCGGCTGCAGTCTGTTGGAAGGCAAAGCCACCATCACCCAAGGCGAAGAGCTAACAGGCACAATAACCGAGGGCGACACCGATGTTGATGGCTGGAAGTCCAAGGCCTATCAAGTCGAAGTCCGTAAAGGCGTGGAATATTTCATCCGCCTAAACCACGAAGACAGCGATACGGTAAGTGTATGGAACCCGGACGCCGACGCTTTCCTGATTGAGGTCAACTCAGAAGTGGATGCCCACACTGCGGCTTACAAATTCTCTGCGACCGGCCCTCAAGAGTTATTTGTGCGCAGCCCCGACACCGATGTCCCAGCGGGTTACACGCTGAAGATGTGGTCGCCAGGCGGGACTTAGCCATAACTTGAACCGAGCTTAAGTCTTCCTAAAGCCTCTGAAAAAGGCTCTGACTTCTTCGGCCAATAGCTGTGGTTCTTCCAGGGCGGCAAAGTGGCCACCCTTGGACATCTCCGTCCAGCGTTGAACATCGTAGGAACGCTCGCCCCACTCCCTGGGAGGTTTTGAAATCTCCTGGGGAAACATCGCCATCCCGGCCGGGGCGGGCACTTTTTGATCTGGTTCCATCACCCAGGGATTCTTCTGGTTCTCATAATACATGCGCGTGGATGAGCTGATGGTCTGGGTAACCCAGTAGATGGTCACAATCGTCAGCAGTTCGTCTTTGGTGTAGCTCTTCTCCACATCACCGCCGCAGTCGCTCCACGTCCGGTATTTCTCCACGATCCAAGCAGCCAAACCCACTGGTGAGTCGTTCAGCCCATAGGCTAAAGTCTGGGGTTTGGTCCCTTGAATATGGTTGTAGCCGCCTTCGTCATCGAACCACTTGGCCCGCTGGGTTATCAAAGCTTGCTCCGCATTGGTGAGCGGTTTTGAGCCTGCGCCTAGGTATGGCGTTGGTCGAGTGATCGACGTTAGGTGAATACCAACCAGGCTATCGGCATGAGCAAAGCCCAGCCGGGCAGTTACGCCGCTGCCAATGTCACCGCCCTGAGCCGCAAACCTGGGATAGCCCAGATTCTGGGTCATCAGCTTGTTCCACATCCCAGCCACCCGCTGGACCTCCATGCCCCGGTCTTGGGCGTGGCCTGAAAAGCCGAAGCCGGGCAGCGAAGGTGCCACAACGTCGAACGAATCTGCGGCATCACCGCCGTGACTGGCCGGGTCTGCCAATAGCGGGATGATCTTGGTCATCTCAAAGAAGCAGCTGGGCCACCCGTGGGTGATGATGAGCGGAATCGGGTTTGGCCCCTTACCTTTCTCGTGAATGAAATGGATATCTAGTCCGTCCACCTCTGATTTGAAGTGGTTGAAGGCGTTGAGCTTGGCTTCCTGAGCGCGCCAGTCAAAATCCGTCCGCCAATACTCCACCAACTCCTTGATGTAGGACAGGTTGCTGCCGTAGTCCCAGCCTGAGTTGGGAATCTCATCAGGCCATCGAGTGTCGGCCAGGCGTTGGCGCAGGTCATCCAAAACGCTATCTGCCACGGCAATGGTGAATGGTTTTACTTCCATGTTGGCTCCAATTTTCTTTGAGACGTGGGTGGGCTTAATCTGAAATGTTATAGACCCGGGCAGCGGTGTCGTGGAACATGGCAGCCCGTTCAGTGGCCGAATAACCCTTGGACAGCCGCTTGAAGGCGTTGTATATCACGTTGTACGAGTAGGAAATTTTGTCCACCGGGAAATTACTTTCAAACATGCAACGGTCGGGGCCAAACTGTTGGATGCAATGCTCCATCAGTGGGCCCAGTTCCTGAGCCAGTTCTTCCGAGCCGATGGCCGTCTCGCGGTCGTGCCAGTAATAGCCGTAGCGTAGCTGCCCAACGCCGCCCAACTTCATGATTATGTTGGGGCATTTGGCCACTTCTTCCACCCCTTTGCGCCATTCAGGCATCACCTCTGCGTCGCGGTTGGCATAAGGACCGACTCGGACTAACCCACCAATGTGGTTCAGCACTATTGGAAGTTCAGGGACAGCCTTGGCAAAGTCTGCCAACTCGGACAACTGGTGGTAGTACAGGGAGTTCTCCAGCACCAACCCCATGCTGGCCAACACCTTGGCTCCGGCGCGGTAGCCGTCGGTGCCCAGAGCGCCTTTTATGTCGCGGTTGGCCAACTCCGGGCTTTCGTCGTACCCCACCGAGTGGCGAACACCTCTAAACCGGTTGGGACTGGCAGCCTGCATAGCTTCCAACACTGGCCGCACACCATCACCCAGTTTCAAGTCGGCATGGCCAATAATCGCAGCAGCGGCTTTGGTTCGGCCCTGACTCCCAGCGGCCGCGGCGTCGGCGATGGTCTGGATGTACTCAACCTCGCCCACGGGTTTCATCTCATCTGGGCCGTCGGTACGGTACTCGCAGCGAACCTCGATAAACACGGTGGATTTCACGTTGTGGCCGCTGCCCACGTCGCTGGATAGCTCTGGCAACAGATACTGCTGGTAGTGGACCGGCTCTGGCCGGGCAACCCAAAAGTGATGATGGGGATCGCAAATAGGAATCTCAGGCTCTAGGGTTTCTTCCGGGGTTTGGGCTAGCCATTCGTTGCCACCAGGCATGGTGATCCTCCGTCATTTAAATCAAGTGTTTCAGGTATTTTATTCGGCTTTGTATTTGGCGGCCCAATAATAGCACGGAGTTGCGGCCATGAAGCAAAAATGAAGCGTGTATGATTAACGGCAATTCCAAGCCGAGTGATTACGCCCAAACAATTGGGCGAATCCTGAGGGGAACGCTGATGTCTGATTTAACAGGCCGAGTTGTTGCCATAACCGGCGGTGCCAGGGGTATGGGCCGGGCCATGGTCCGGGGGTTTTTGGGCGAGGGTGCCAAGGTGGTAGCCATGGACCTCTCCTGGGACCCCACAGGATTCTCCGGGGACAACGACAACGCGTTTTTAAGTGAGCTTCAAGAACGGCAGGACGATGTCCTGATTTCTACGGTAGACATCAGTGACGCTGCCCAAGTGGAAAGTTCATATCGGGCCACTCTGGACAAATTTGGCACGGTGGATGTACTGATCAACAACGCCGGGTTGCGCCAACGGAACCTGTTTCCGCCTACTGGGAAAATCACCACGCTGGAGACACAGGACTCCGACTGGGAGAAGATGTTTGGCGTTGGCGTGTTCGGGACTTTGAAGGTCACTCGGCAGTTCATCAAGCCTATGTTGGAGAAGCAGAGCGGCAGCATCATCTCCGTAATCAGTGGAGGGGCAATGCACACTGCAATGGGCGGTGCTTACGTGGCCCAGCGCTCCGGTAGCAGAGAAATGCCGTACCAGTCGGCCAAGGCGGCCACCATGACCATGATGTTTTACCTGGCTGACGAGGTTAAGGAGAGCAACGTGGCAGTGAATATCTTGATTCCCGGCAACGCCCGCACGACCGGCTACGACGAGCAAAACGATGCCAGACGCGCCGCAGGACAGGCTGGCAACCGGTCAGGCCGAGTATCCATGCTGCCGGAGCACATTGTCCCCATCACCATGTTCCTGGCCGACCAGGACGCCAACACTGGACTCACCGGCAGATGCTTCGACGTTCCAACCTGGAACATGGAGCACGGCCTAGGCGGCCCAGAAGTCTGGCGTGACCCAGACGCCAACCGCGCCTAGGTTATTCCGATAATCTGCCTGATGCACATCCTTCGAAGGGCTCAGGACGAACGGAGGATGGCAACTTTGTCGACTCCAAGCCGCCATTATTCAGACCTCCGACCGTCTTCCCGCGAAGGCGAGAATCCAGTTATCACGCCTCCGACATTTTTACACCAGCAGGCTACCTGGATTCCTGCCTTCGCAGGAATGACGAGGGGGGGCCGGAGGCTAGATACCCCGTTCGTCCTGAACTAGTCGAAGGATCGATTGGGGAAGGCCGGCTGAGATGTGGAGGATGGTTCGACGGGCTCACCGTGAGCGGTGTCGGGGCTTGGTGGCTGGAGTTAGGTTACGGGAGGAGCACGTCGCTGGCCTCAGCTTCCTCAATGTACTTTTGGACGTCAGCGGGGAGCAGGAACCGTTCTGATTCCAGTTTCCGGGCGGCCTTGGTTACTTGTTCCACGTAGTCGGAATGGTCGGTGTAGCGTTCTTCCAGCGAAAGGCGGGGGTCACCAGCGGCAATGCGTTCGGCCTTGGTGGTCTTGAAGGAGATGTGCTGGCCTTCAGATTCATAGCCGTCGTTCTCGCCGAAGCCAGCCCGGCGCAACGCCCAACCGGTGGTGGTCGCAACCGGTACTTCCACCTCTGGCAGGCGAATGCCCGCTAGTTCGTTGCCATCCGCGTCCACCTTGGAGACAAAGTTTGGGTAAACTGGCCGCCCGACCACTGATGGCGGGAAGTTCGTCAGGATGCCATCTTCAAAGTCTGGCCCAAAATCCAACAGATACCGAGTCGTGATTACCCCGTTGTAGGTCACGCCGGGGATGTCCGGCCAGCCCAATTCGCCCTGGGGCACTAAACCGGTCTGAGAGCCTGGCTGGGGAACGGCAAATACGGCGTTCTCAGCCCGTCTGGGAACCCGACTCTCCGGGGGTGGGGTTCCGTGGCTCACCCAGGCATCAAGGGCAGCCAATAGCGCCCGGTGCGAGGCGTGGGGATCGACCGCGTTGGTGGATTGCTGTCCCGCACCCCGTTTGGTGATGTCTCCGAGCCGGTGGGACAAGCCTGACAGCATATAGAACCGGGCGTTTTCCGGGTCTGGCAGATTGTTGCCCTGAGTGTCGGTGTGCAGCAGCGAGCAGGCTTTAACCCAGTATTCGCTGGCGGTATTAACGTCAAAGCGCTTGGGGCAGGTGTCATTCGCCAAGCAGCGTTCATCGCGGCCGCTGATCTTTCCACTGAGGTGGTCGGTCAGCACTTGGTGGGCAAAGGGAAAGACACCTTCCGGGTACAAGTGGTTCTGACGGTTGCGTTCGGTGGTATCGGTCCGGGCGAACCGGAAGTTTATCTGGTCGCCACTGCCACCCCCAGTCTGGCTCAAGATTCCATCCAAGACGCGCTGGTTGTTGGTATCGCCATTGAAACCCAGTCGTTGGAAGTCGTTTAGCAGACGTGAGGGCTGGGAGATTGAATAGCTGAACGTGTGATCCACAAACCCGGCGATGGGGTTGCCTTCTTCAGCCGAACCATGCCGCATAAATGAGACAAAGTCACGGGTCGCAGCCAGTCCAATACCGGCCACCACAGGATTTTTAGCGGTGTACGTGAACTCGTAAATATAGCTCTGCTGGAACGGCGTGCCCTCCGGCAACAAGCAGATGGCGGAACCACTGTCTGAGGCGTAGCCCCAACCATATTCAGGAACAGTGATCGGTTCATCAGCAAGGAGCGCCCGCACGGTGAGCTTCGCCTGGAGTTTATCCAGAGTCGCAGCCGAATAAACAAGTTGGCTGGTCAATGTAGAGTCGTTGTCGAAGACGATGTAGTCGTAGGCGGGGCCGGTGATGGTCGTTCCATTGCGCGTGGCCACCGGGAGGCTGATCTTCATCTCATCGAACTCGTTGGCGCAGAAATCCCAGCCATTTGAGACTATCGCGTAACCCTGTTCCATGACGAACCCGGTGCCGGCATCTTTGGCGGTCGTGGGGTCATTAGTCAGGATTGCGTCATTGAGCAGACCCACCCGCATCTGGCCCCGGTTGTTGAAGTCGTACATCAGACGGTGGTTACCGTTTTCCAGGTTGACTGGCTTGAGGATGAAAATGTCCGTGGAGTACTCGACCATGCCATTGGCATTAACCGGTGCGAATTCTCGGTCGGTTATCACTGCGTTCCGTGGGTCCGACGGATCAATCTCCCCGTAGGCCGTGCCACGGAGTTTTTCATATTGGCCAACATTGCCGAACGAGACACCGCCAAATGTCGGAGACTGAGACCGGGCCGGGTCTATGACTATGCGTTTGATGCCCTGTTTGGCCGCGGTGATCGTTGATTGTTTCGGGTAGCGGATGATATTCCTCTCTGGCAGCGATATATACCCAGGAATCGATTTCTCCTGGTGAATTCAAGGCAAAATCGCTTCCGCGAATAACGCCCTGATTATAGCCCAGTAGCTGGGCAAATTATGACAATCATCGCTGGGCATGATTTGGAGCAATGCCACTAGTGTGCTATTTTTGGTGGACGTTAAATATAAAAATATCGGTCAGTCAGGCCGTTATTGAAGGAACTGAACTATGGCGACCAAGATAGATGGCGAGACATACCTGGGCGAAGCAGTAACCCTGCCTCTCTCCGCTGACGGACAGGTTACTGTATATGTATGGCCCTGCAGAATTCTGAGCATCCGTGGCACCGGCATGGGCGGTCCGACCATCGGCGTTGATGTTGGCAACACGGAAACCATCCGCTACGACTGCCACGACACCCCCGGCCATTGGCACAAAGGCGGCTATGATATGCTCGGTCGTCCCGGAAACTCCCACACCGACTTCCCAGAAGGTCTGGTCCGTGTTGCCGACCAGGTTGAGTGGGCGCTGACTCAGATTAAAGAGAATGGCTCAGACTTGCTTAAGGAATCAGAACAAGCCGACGCCGCCAACCTGTTGGACTCTGCCATGGTCGACAAGGCCCTGGACGGCATCCGAGCCCATCTCAAGAGGAGCGAAGGACTGCGCGAGCAGGCCATCTCCGACAAGCTCATCGCCCCTACTGAGTAATCGGGCTGAGTAACCAGGCCATACTGCGCAGTGGATTCCTGTTTTCGCAGGAATGACGTGTTAGGCGCAAAGACATAAAAAGCCCCGGTGATAATCACCAGGGCTTTTTGTTTGTGCGTTTTTCTAATGCTAGGGGTTGATGACGCCCGTTTTGTGACCAACGATAAAAGTCTCCCAATGCTCTGCGTAGTCGATCACTGAGTTGACGAGTGCTTCCGGCCGGTCGCCTACGATGCAGTGTCCCGCGTCATAGACGATGGCTATGTTGTTGTTGGGTATCTTCTCTCGGTAGACCCGGGCTGACTCCGAGGAGACCAGCCGGTCATTCTTGCCAAAGATGGCCAGGGTGGGGCAGTGAATGTCCCCCAATTTGGCCTCAACCAAAGCGTCGTGGCCCACGGCACTTAAACGCGCCATCAACTCAGTCTCTTTGGCGAAGACCTCAGCAGACAGAGGATTAAACTTCTGCGCGTTCTCCTCATGGGCGAACATCATTGAGTGCGCTTCTTGAGAGCTGGCGTTGGCTTTCGATTCCTGCGGCAAAATAGCCATGGGAGAAACCAGAATCAGGGCTTCTACTTGGTGGGGCGATTGTATGGCCTGACACAGGGCAACATTGGCCCCAAAAGAAGAGCCAATGAGTGTGTATTTCTCTGAGGTGAGCGTGGTTGCGGCAGCAGCGGCCACGGTCGCCAAATCTCCCACGGTCTGGGACGTCGAGTTAACGGCAGAGTCACCCATGCCAGGAAGTTCCAGAGAAAAAATATGATACTTCTCAGCCAGGGCGTCATGAAGCATGGTGTTTCGCCAGCCGGTTTGGTCCAGCATGATTACGGGTCGGCCTTGTCCCGCCTCCCAGTAACGGACGCTGAAACCTGCGGCGTCTACTGTGCCTTCTGTAAACACCATGACTAAAACTCTCTGATTTGCGGGATGACTTCCCGGCCGAATAATTCCAGCTCTTCCATTACGGCTTTGTGGTCTACTTTGTTCTGCTGAAACGGCATGTCGATAACACCGATGCCGCACCGGTCATGAAATTCTCTGATCTGTTTGGCCACAGTGTCAGGCCCACCAATGAAATTGATTCCCAGGGCGTTACCAACCACATCTCCCTCTGGGCTGCCGGCAACTAGACCTCGAAGATCAAAAGGCCCACCCGTGCGAGCGGATTGAATCGCCTCTGCAACTGTTCTGCGCATCGGAATGTTTGGTCCGGGTTTTGATTTCATGAGTCCTTCGAACCACTCATTGGCCAGTTCATCGGTCTCGGCCACGTAGATGCTGCCACGGTAGACAATGTTGTCCGGACCGGGAGTCCAGCCCGCCTCCTCGCACCACTTATGGTATTTATCAGTAATCACGGCAGTTTCCTCCACGGACAGGAACGAGACCCCCAGCCCGAGGCGGTTCTCGGCGGCGTAGCGGATGGTGTCGTCGCTTCTGGTGCCGACAATCACCGGTGGAAATGGCTGCTGTACCGGCCTGGGCCAGACGGCCACAGTGCGGTACTGGTAGTAACGGCCTTCCCAGGAGAACGGTTGGGGCTCGGTCAGTGCCTTCAGAATCAGATCCATACTTTCCAACAGGCGGCCTCTGCCCTCCGCCGGGTTCACGCTGTAGACCTGGTCTTCATTGGGAGTTCCACGCAGGAACCCCGCCACGAGCCTACCGTTGGTCAGATTGTCCAACAGGGCAAGTTCCTCGGCAACTCGGATGGGGTTGTTGAGCGGTAGCAAATGGCCCAACACGGCAATCGTGATCCGCTTGCATCTTTCTGCCACCGCTGCGGCCATGACGGCGGGGGTGCCGGTGGGGATTCGGCCGGAGTAGTGATGCTCAGAGAAGCTGATCCAATCAAATCCTACGTCTTCCGCCAGAGCACACTCGTCCATCCCTTCTTGGTAGCTAAGAACCGATACTTCAGGGTCGGAGTACGCCGGTGGGACTGGCCAGGTAAATGGGAACTTGTGCCGTTCCGAGTACCCCATTCCAGCGAATAAAGATGCTTTCATCCTTTAGTTCCTCCACCATTGGCCTTGGACTAACTATCAATATTGAGGGCATATTACCGTTGTGATAGGTAATGCGTCCACCTTTGCAGCGTGTTCTCGGCGTCTCTCCGGCGTCTTCTCGGTGTCTCTACAAATCAGATTCAACTTGGTGTTCCGTTTCTGGCCCAGCCGGACTATCATAATGGGCGTAAATTCAGCTTAATTACCTAACTTATACAAACTAAAAATTATTTGGAGGGCTACATGCTCGCAGAAAACATTCGCCTAAAAAACATCAATCACAGTACCTACAACGTGAGAGACAAGGAAGCTGCCCTAAAGTGGTACCAAGAAGTTCTGGGCCTGGATCAGATTCCCAAGATGGTCAACGGTGATCACTTATACTGGCTACAACTGCCAAGCGGCGCAATGATTCACATCATTGAAAACCCGCTCGCTCCTTCTGCGCCCTCCCATCACACCGCCTTTGAAGTGGACGACATTGACGCATCCCACGAGTATTTCGCAGGGAAGGGCATCACAACGACCGACATCCAAACCAGGAACGACGGACAACGCGCTTTCTACCTGGACGACCCGGACGGCAACCGAATTGAGATTTGCACCGTTTCCGGCTTTGGCGTCCTAGTCTAAAAATCGCTGCCATTCCTAGGAGAACATCATGATCTACGGTGCAATAACCAACTCGTGGCGAGAACAACTGCCATCTTCGTCGGTCAAGGAATTGGTCGGCGCGGCAGTTGAAAAGGGTGCCAAGCACATTGAGCTGCGTCAGACCTGCCTTGGCGAATGCGAGGGAGGGGCCGGACCAGACTGGCGTCCCAATCTGGCAGAGCTGAAACAGGTGGTTGATGCCTACCCGCAACTGACCTTTGACCTGGCGATGGCGCTGCCGTGCCTGTCTCAGAAGATTGACCCGCAAGGCGAGATGTTCCAAGCAGCGCTGGCAGGGGCCAAGCTGGTGGGCGGCTCACAGCCCCATCTACGGGTGGTTGACCCTGCGCCCTTTGACACCGTGTGGACCTCACCCAGCGACATCCCAGAGGTAGCTCTGGGTCTGGCCGGGTTGGCGACTGAGGCGGCCAATCAGGGCGTGATTATGTCCATGGAGAATTCCAAGCTGCCCATTCGCAACATGGCCATGCTGGTGGAGCAGGTGCGGAGTATGGTTTCTGAGGAAGCCGGGCTGGGCTTGGGCTTGTGCCCCGACCCCACCAACCAACTGCGCGGGTTCCCCGACTCCGACCCGTTGGCTGAGCTTGAAGCGCTCCCTTTGGACATGATCAAGATTGTCCATTTCAAGCAGATAAAAGCCGGTGAGACTCTTCCGACGGTGGCCGACGGCGACCTGGATTGCCACAAGATGCGGGAAATCCTGGACGCCAAGGGTTACGCCGGAGCGGCAATCATGGAGATTCCCTCCCACTCTGATGTTTTCAACAACCTGGAAACGAGTTTTCAGTATCTGGATTCATAACGAATTTGGAGGCTTAAATGGGACTGCTAAACATAGAGGACGTGACCCACTGGTCCATACCGGTTAACAACCTGGAGGAGTCTGAAGAGTTCTACGGAGAGTTCTTGGGCTTGGAGTATGTGGGTCGGCTGGGGAATTCACGGATGACCTGCTACAAGGTTGCCGAGCATATGATTCTGCTCTGTGAACGCAAGAACCCGGTAGACGTTGCCAAGCAGTCCGAGGAGCACGTCCACCACTCATTCACAGTCAGCCACGAGACTCTGGTTCAGGCCTGCAAATTGTTCTTGGAACGCCAAGTGCCTATTGATGGTTTGGTTCACCGTGCCCAAGGGTTCTTCACGGGTCGGGAACTCTACTTCTTTGACCCCAGCGGCAACAAACTGGAACTGCGAGACCCAGACTGGAGCGCAGGCATGCCTGAATTGACGGTTGAGGAACTGGCAGCGGCATAACTTATGCGGCTCCTGGTCTTTCGATGGGCTCAGGATTAGCGGGAGTTTCGTGAGGGACTCCCCCATCCCTGTCATTCTGAGGCCACCGCCGAAGAATCTCGTTGCCAATGGAAAGTCATGGCTGAGACCAGCGAGACCCTTCGCTTCTCTCAGGGTGACAGGTCAACGAGGCCCAGTAATCCGAATCGCTACTGGAACTTGGGCATGACCTGTTCTGCGAACAATTTCATGGACGCCATCACTTTGCTGTGTTCCATGCTGCCAAAGGCGAAGTTGGCCCCAAAGTAATTGATGCCGTGGTCTCTCTGCAGTCCTGCGATACGCTCTACGCACTGTTCTGGAGTGCAGAAGTAGTTATTGTCGATCTCCGACTGGTAACTCCGTGGCTCGTCGGGCCGGGTCTTCTTCCATAGCTCTAAGTCCATGTTGATCTCGTCACCCTGTGTTATCGTGCGCCGGTACGCGCTGAGATCACGCACCCAGGTTATGGCCTTTTCCGGGTAGGCGTTGGCTTCTTTCTCGTCTTCAGACAAGTACGTGAAGCGGAAGAATGGCATCTCAACCATCTTGGACTCTTTACCGGCGGCCTCGCACCGTTCAGAGTAAAGGCTCATCAGGGCCAACGTGTCGTCCAACGGCGTGGCGTAGGTAGTTAGGACTGGCAAACCCCGTTCGACTGCAATGTCGATGCTGGCGGCGGTGCGGGAAACGGCCACGTGCACCGGGGGATGAGGCTGCTGCAGTGGCCGTGGGGCGATGGTGATTCCGTCCACCTGATAATATCTGCCGTGGTAGGTGAAGTCTTCCGTGGTCCATAATCCGAGAATAATATCTAAGACTTCGCGAAAGCGATCGTTCCTCGACTCGAAATCGATCTTAAAGTTCCCGTACTCATAATCAGCCGAACCGCGACCAACCCCTAAGTTCAACCTGCCCTTGCTAAGCAAGTCCACCATGGCCGCTTCTTCAGCCAGCCGGATTGGGTGATGAAACGGCAGAACACTGACCCCGGCTCCCAGCCTGATAGTCTTGGTCTGAGCGGCGATATGGGAAAGGATTGGCATCAATGAGGGGAATATCCCGTAACGGCTGGAGTGGTGTTCGGCGATCCAGAGGGATTCGAATCCCAATTCCTCGCCGTATTGGGCCTGCTCCAGGATCTCTCCGTAGATCCGGCTCTGGTGAGACGTGTCCTTGTCGGCCCAAGAGGCTGGGAGAAATAGGGCGAACTTCATGATGGTTTTTGACTCCTTATGGCTGGCGGCGCTGCCTGAAATGGACGCTGGCGGGCAACGGCGAGTATATAGCAGGCTGGAGCAGCAGGGAATGGCGAATTGATCCCCCGCTCCATATATGCCGGCGCCTGGGCGTCGTCTTTCCGCTTTAGAGATTTCCGGCTGTTTTGGGCCTCAACCCTGTTTTACTCCCTGGGAACCGGCATGGAACATGTGGCCGTGGGCTGGTTGGTGTTTGACATCACCGGCTCTGCTTTCATGGTTGGCGTGGCGGCGGCAGCTCGCATGGCACCCTTGTTCTTTTTGGGAATCCTCTCCGGAGCTATGGCCGATTGGCTAGAACGGAGATTATTCTTGTTTTTTAGTGCCCTCGGCGGAGTGGCCGTCGCTTCGGTCTTGGCTGTGATTCTCATAACTGGCGACCCGCCCATCTGGTTGGTGGTGGTGCTGGTCGCCGCCGGTGGTTGTGTGTTCGCCTTTACCCTTACCACCAGAAACGCCTACACCTATGACATTGTTGGCCCTCAGCACGCATTGAACGGGCTGTCTCTGAACCAGATGGCCATGCAGTCTGGCGGTATCGTTGGTGCATTAATCTCCGGGGCATTAATCGAGTTGGTTGGTCCGGGGTGGCAGTATCTGGCAATAGCAGCAAGCTACGTGGGTTCTGCATCGGTGCTTCTGATTATCGGCAAATCTGCCACGACCGGACAGCCGGAACGTGAATCGGTGCTGCACAACCTGGCTGGGTACGTCCGTTTCCTCCGAGAAAACCGGGTGATATTCATCTTAATGTGCCTAACTTCTATCACTGAGGTGCTGGGCTTCACCCACATGACACTGCTCCCGGTATTCGCCAAAGAGGTGCTGCACGTGGGCCCGGTGGGCCTGGGGTACCTGACCGCCGTGAGACAGGCTGGCGGATTGATGGGCTTGGCGTTGTTGGCCAATTTGCGGGACTTCAGGCGCAAAGGCCTGCTGATGTTCATCATTGCCACTGGGTTTGGCGTTGGTCTGATGGGTTTCTCGCTGTCATCAGCATTGGTCATGTTCATCGTGGTGCTTGCGGCGGTCAACGCCTGCGCCATGTCGGTGGACACCCTCTACAAGACGTTGATGCAATCCAACGTCTCTGACGAGCAGAGAGGGAGAGCAATGGGGTCATGGGTCTTAAGCATTGGAGTTGCCCCAGTCGGGCATCTGGGCGTGGGCGCACTGGCCTCGGCTCTGGGCGCGCCGGGCGCATTGTTGGTCAACGGCGCAGCCCTAACTGCAATAACCGTTGCAGCGGCATTTAAGTTGCCAAAGATCCGCCGGTTGGAATAGACACCACTACCCAATCGACCCCATTTAACAACCTTCTCTGAGTGCCTTCGGCCCAACCCCTTCGCGCCAGGTCATTCACGTCCGGGAATGATGCAGGGTCATCCCCAGGTCAGCCGCGTACCCGCTAGAATTCTGCCATTTGAGTCTGTCGCTTGATATAAGAATGCCGACCGAACCCTAACCGGGAATAAGCGTAAACGGTCTTCCAGTTAGCAATATTATCTTTGGACAGCCCCGGTTGCGGTACTCGCTATTAGGTTCATTTAGAAAAGAAAGACCCCGGCGCGCTTGCCGGGGTCTTTCTTTGTTTCATTTATTTTAGGGGTGATCTGAGCAGTCTAGGCGAGGCACTTAGCCACAAATTGCTTCATCAACCCGATGGCGCGGTCAGACTCCAGTCCAGGCGTATTTCCAAAGAGATGGGGCATATCTGGGAATAATTCCAGCTCGATCTCCCCACCGGCATCACGATAAGCCGCGACAAATTCTTTGGTCACCGGCACTGGCAGGTTTGTATCGGCTGTCCCTTGGACGATAATCGTGGGTGGCAGAGTTGCCTTTTCTCCGCGTTTCAGTATCTGGTACGGAGAGCCTTCTTTCATGGCGTCTGTGTTACCAAAATATCCTTCACTCAGGCCAATGATTCTGTCGTCCCCCTCCCTTTGAACGTAAAGGTATCGCTCGTATGGAGCAACGATTGGCCAACCCAGCAAAAGATATTTAAGGGTGGCGTCGGCGTCTGACCCTGGTAATTTGATGGTGGAGTAGGCTGGATGTGTTGGCCTCATCGCGCTCAATAAAACCGTGTGGCCGCCGCTGGAACCGCCAAGTCCGCCGACGGTCTCCGGATCGGCATTGAAGTCCGTTGCATGGGTTTTTAACCACCGAATACCCAGGTTTACATCCTCAACCTGAGCGGGATAGGGATGGTCCGGAGACTGGCGAAAGTCTACGGCGGCAACGACGATACCACTTTCAGCCAGTGCCCGATTCATTACTTCGTTGGCTGTGCGATCGCCATTGGTCCAGACTCCACCATGAACATCCAGCAACGCCGGGAACGGGCCTGGTCCTTCTGGTTGGTAGACCCTGACGGCCAAGCCATCCTGGTACTCCAACTCTTTTACGATAATCTGACAGCTATGTTCCGGGTCGTATACCACCGTTGGGTTGCTGGCCATGTGGCCCTCCAGTAACAAAAATTGATTGATAATCCTGCTACGACGTTTTGCGAACGTACTTGTAGTCCTTGGAGATACCAAACTCAGGCACCGGAGACGGATTCTTGACCTGGAAACGGTAATTGGGGTCTAGGGCTGGTTTTGGACCAATCGTGCCGCGTAGCACGCCGATGGCCTCAACCTCATGCTCAACAACGTCACCGGGTTCCAGGAACCGGGCTTTCTCAAAGCCTTTTCGGATGGACTCACGGATTGATCCACCGCCAACGGTTCCGCTGCCAATGACATCACCGGGAACTATACGGCTGTCCTTGGATGCACGCTCAACCATGTCGGCGAAGGTGAAATAGCCATTCTCGGCAGCGCCGTCCTTCATCCAGAGGTCTCCGTTGACTCGGACCTCGCATTTCAGGTGCAGGTGGCCGTCTTTCAGATAAGGGGCCATCTCGTCTTTGGTTACCAACCAGGGGCCAATGGACGACGCGGTGTCTTTCCCCTTGGCCGGGCCTAGACCAAAGGCCATCTCATCAACCTGCAAGTCACGGGCGCTCCAGTCGTTGAACAGCGTGAATCCAGCGATGTAGTCCATTGCGTTGGCTGCGGCAACGTTGCTGCCCTCTTTGCCAATCACAATGCCAATCTCAAGCTCATAGTCGAACTGGGATGATGCGGAAGGGTGGGGAATCACAGCATCGGTCCCGTAAACACACAGCGGGTTGGAGAAGTAGAAGACCGGCATGCGATACCAGGCTTCGTTGGGCTCGCGAATTCCCTGGTTGCTGGCATGTTCCTCATAAACGATAAAGTCTCGCACGGTGGGCGGTTGGATCACGGGAGAACGTAGCTGAACGCTGGACAATGCCACTCTGGGGGCAGATGTGTCCTTAGCCAGGGCTTCCCGAACTCGTTCAATAGCGTTATCCCCAGTCTCCAGCAGCGCTCTTACGTCCCTCAGGGGATGGCCGCTGGTGTCTACCAGGGCGCTGACGTCAACAATCTCTTCACCTTGAAGAACACCACAGCGGGGTCCTTTATCTGTGTCATAACTTAGTAGTCTCATCTGGGTCTCCCATTTTCAGCCGAATACGCTTTAGAACCGAATCCGTTCAGGCCACATCAGTGGCAAGAACAGGTGGAATTACAGCACACACGCCTGCCTTGGTCAATCGCAAATAGCGTTTGTTGAAAGGTCTTTAGCTCGTGGGCTCCTCGTTTAGGAAAGCCACTATGGATTCCGGTTCCATCAAAGGATAGAGGGTGAACTCCGCGGGAACAGCATCTGCCCATTCGTTCAACAGGCCATGCAACATCTCGTGGGACTCCACGTCAAAGACCGCCACTGCTCCGCGTCCGGTGCGTGGGTAGAACGACCGGGCGATTCCCTTGGCTAATTTGTCTTCCACCCAAGGCCAGAAACTCTTGCGAGCCTCACGGGCTTCAGATGGGCGGGTTGGCGCAGGGTTACTTATTACTAAAAACAGCATTATCTTTCCTTATAAGCCAAGCTCGAAAAGCCGAACTCGGTGAAACCAAACGGGTGTTTAACACTATATATGGCTGAAATACCGCGCTAAAAGGGCAGGGAAGTATCTAGTTTGGCTCCCAGCAATGCCCGCCCGCCAAGCTCGTAATTTGTATGTGTCCCGGAAATATGCTGGCCGCCCACGTGCAGGTCTCTAAAGAACCGCTCTAGATCGTTGGCCTGATGTATCGCGCCCGTCCCGGCTTGATAGAACAATTTGTCCACAACAACCACGGATTGACGTATCGCGTGGGCAATCGCCAATTGGGCGTGTACTGCCTTGTCCATAAGGTCAGGACTCTTGGCCACCTGAGACTTCCACAGGGCTCCAACAGCGTCCAAAACGTAGCTCCGACCGGCGCCGATAATTGCCTCGCATTCGCCAACGGTCGTCTGGACCGTTTGTCGGTCACGCAAGGACCTGGTGGACTGAGTGGTGCCAGCGCCGGCCAGTTCCATGAACGCATTAATGGCACCTCTGGCCATTCCCAGGGAGTTGGCCGCGGCCAGTGTCCAACTCATTAAGAGGGCTGTTTGAGGGTTGTACAGTGGGCTGTCGTGGACGGCCGGGGCTGCGCGTTCATAGGTATGGCTGATTGGAACAAACAGGTCAGAGAACGAGGCATCGTTACTGGCGGTGCCCCGCATGCCCATGGTGTTCCAGACTAGGTGCACCGTGCCGTCTTTAACCGGAACCACAACCACGCGACTCACCGGCCTGCCGTCGGCCTCCAAGACCGGGCCTTTCTCGTCCACCAAGTCACAGTTCAGGAACAGGCATTTGGCGTGATCGACGCCACTTAGGTAGTTCCAGCGACCGGAAACGATGTAACCGCCATCGGTCACCGTGGCCGTACCTCCAGACCGGGCTGAACCGGACCCTCTGATAACGGGCGGGTCACCGAACAATTCTTTGGCTGCTTCTATAGTTATCCTGGAAATAGCGGAGGTCAGCGCGGTACCGTTGAAACAACACCAGCCTACCGACCCGTCCACCGTGGAAATTGTCTCCACAACCGGGAATGCTGTGATTGGGTCCAACTCCGGCCCGCCCAAGACTTTGGGTACGTACAGCCCAAATAGTCCCTTTTCGGCCATTGCTTCCGCCAAACCCGCGGGCAATTGGCATTCTGAATCTATTTGATTCAGATTCTCTCTAATCATAGGTAGCATGGATTTTGCAGCGCTGAGCATGTCTTCCGCCATTTATCTATTCCTTTGGATTAAAACTGGGAGCGTATAGGCGCAAATTTAATTTGTTCGACCGGGCCCATTCTACGCCTGGCGCGGGTATTATAGCCAAGACTTGAAGCAAGCCCAACCTGCCGTATGGCACTAATGTCTTCCGTCGGCGGTTACAATGACTGAACCGAGCAGATTGGAATCTAACCCCTGTCTGGTTTAGAATTTTGCCTGGATGCTTGAACCAGTAATTTTCGAAATGCTACTATAGGCATTAACTATTGGTGCGCAGACTGCGCGGAGATGGACGGATGGCAGAAAACGATATCGCCTTGATGGGTCATCTTATGCGACGCGCCGGATTCGGCGCTCAGTACCATGAGCTTGAA
>JAPKDE010000009.1 GCA_028822675.1 Dehalococcoidia bacterium
AGCGGGGGTCTTTCAGCATGCCTTCTTGACCAATGGCAGTGCACATGCGCTCCCATAGGCCCTGGTTGGCACAGCCGATGATGAACTGGCCATTGTTGGACGTAAACGCTTGGTAGGGGACCAGGCTGGGGTGGCCGGAACCCATCCGTGTGGGCTCGACGCCAGTGCCCATGAACCCGGTGGCGTGGTAACTCAGAGCGGCCACTTGGCCGTCCAACAGGGCGGCTTCAACCCACTGGCCCTTGCCTGTTTGTTCTTTCTGACGCAGGGCGGTGAGAATGGTGCCGTAAGCCATCATTCCGGTGAACAAATCGACCAAGGAGAAACCGATACGCAGGGGAGAGCCGTCCGGGTCACCGGTCAGGCTCATCAGGCCACTGTACGCCTGAATCAGAAGGTCATAACCCGGCATATTGGCCATTGGCCCGCTCCGGCCATAACCAGAGATTGAGCAATAAACTATGCCTGGGTTGGTCTTTTTGATCTCTTCGTAACCCAGACCCAGACGCTCCAGGGTCCCGGCACGGAAGCTTTCGATAAAGACATCGGCATCGGCCGCCATGTCTTTTACAATTTTGAGTCCCTCAGGTTCTTTCAAGTTGACCGAGAGGCTTCGTTTGTTGCGGTTGAAGGTGAGGAATTGGGTACTCTCCCCATTCACAAAGGGAGTCCATTTACGCGTTTCGTCGCCGCCGGTAGGCTCTTCAATCTTGACGACCTCAGCGCCCATGTCACCCATCAACATGGTACAGAAGGGTCCGGCCAGTGTGCGGGTCAGGTCTACCACTTTGAGCTTGTCCAACGCGCCAGCCATATCATTGCTCCTGAAAACTAGTTTTGTTGCTGTTTATCACTAATTAATAGCACTCTAAAACGCCTGCGCGATTATAGCACGGGCACAGTATCAGCCCTCCAACCCCTTAATTGGGTGCCCGCGTTGACCCTCTGAGCAGGTGGTGCTAGCGTGAACGCCAAATGTCACAACAACTTTCACTGCAACCGCAAAGCATAATCGTCCTGGGCGGGATCAACATGGACCTGGTGACATTTGCGCCACGGTTCCCCCGGCCCGGCGAGACTGTGGTCGGCAATAGTTTCCTCACCTACGCTGGCGGCAAGGGCGCCAACCAAGCGGTGGCGGTTGCCCGTATGGGCACTAAGTCAGCCATGGTGGGGCGGGTTGGCGGAGACACCTTTGGCCCCCAACTGTTGGACGGACTCACCGCCGCCGGAGTGGACATCGCTGGTGTTGGCATCAACCCCAACGAAAGCTCAGGTATCGCCGTGATTGGCGTTGACGAGACTGCCCAGAATTGCATCACCCAGATATTGGGGGCTAACGACACCTGCGGCCCGACAGAAGTGGCAGCCGTAAAACACCGGCTACCCAACGCTGCAGCCCTTCTGCTGCAATTGGAAGTGTCGATTGACCTTTCGTTGGAAGTGGCCCGTGAAGCCAAGGCTCTAGGCGTGATGACTATGCTGGACCCGGGGCCGGTCAGGCCGGTACCCCAAGAACTACTTAATCTCTGCGACGTGATCACCCCCAACGAGACTGAAGCCCAGGCCCTGGTGAATTTCCCGGTCACTGGTCCATACTCGGCAGCCGAGGCGGCGTCGGTGCTGCTCGGCATGGGTATTGGAACGGTGGTGGTCAAGTTGGGTGCCCAGGGAGCGTATTACGCCGACAGCTCTGTCCGGGGGATGGTTCAGCCGTTTGACGTTGCCGCTTTGGACTCCGTGGCTGCCGGTGATGCTTTTAACGGAGCGTTGGCCGTCTCGCTGGCAGAGGGGATGGGCTTGGCAGAGGCTACGACCATCGCCTGCGCTGCTGGAGCGCTGTCAGTGACCAAAACAGGCGCCCAGGACGCCATGCCCGAACGCGCGTTGGTGGAAGAGCTGGTCCGGAATCAGCGACGCTGAATTCGCCGCGCCACGTAGCCGATAGCCCGGGTGGCTATGGTGACAATCCAAGCAATTACCGCCAACGTGAAAACCCACCAGTAGGGCGGCCAATTAATTCCGCCAGCAATTCCAACACAGGCGATCACAGTGGCCAGCCCAATGGCCTTGGCCTGGACGCTGCGAGACAGCCGTCCTGCTTCAGAATCCACCACAGCCAAGAAAGCGAGCACCAACGCCAGGATAGTAACTATGGCAGTGCTCTTCCAAAAAGCATCGGAGTTGGGTGTCCCCCAGAGTCCGAGTAGCAGTAGTAGCAAAGCTATTGCGGTTGCCCCGACTGCTACTCGGGAGACCATTGACTCCGGCCTTCGTTCTGCCACCCAAATCGGGCCGAGGCTGCAGAAGAAATAACTCTCCACCATCAGCGCGCTAAGCAGGAATCGCCCTCGGGTCTTGGTGTATTCTCCCAGAACAACAATGGCGATCACGATCAATACAGCTATAACCGACGAAATCAAAAATCCAAATCCGTAGTTCTTAGCCGTGATGAAGCGTCTAATTTTCTGTCCTGGTTGAATGATTGTCTGACTCTGCGGTAGAAATTATCAGGTCGGTTAACGCGTTATTAAGATGCTCTGGGTAGCACTACAACAATGACGCCAGGGCATATTATAATCAGCGGCACCAATATTTAAAGGGCGAAAACAAGCCCGGCAGATCAGTTTTTCACAGTTATAGAGAGTGGTTTCTTGAACCAAGTAGACAAATTCTGCCCTTCCTGCGCCGCGGCCCTGGAGATTAAAGAAGTATTTGGGCAGCAACGGCCCATGTGCCCAAGTTGTGGCCGGGTAATCTTCTACGACCCCAAAGTTGCAGTCATCTGTATCGTTCCCAGAGACGGCCAGGTGCTTATGATCCGCCGGGGGACTGACCTTGGTTATGGGTTGTGGGGGCTACCAGGCGGGTACGTTGACCGGGGTGAGGTGGTGGAGAAGGCAGCAGCCCGGGAAGTATGGGAAGAGACCGGTTTGGTGGTAGAAACCGGCGACCTAATTGGGTTGTTTTCTGAATCCGGAGACCCGGTGATGGTGGCGGTATATGCTGCCAGGGAGACCGGCGGGACAATGGAAGCAGGACCGGAGGCGCTTGAAGTTGAGTTTTTCAGCATTGACGCCCTGCCGGAATTGGCCTTCCCCCGAGATCGGGAAGTGCTGGTCAGATGGCAAATGAGTAGAAACAATGATTGACACAAAAACCATGAAACAAAGCCCGTGAAACGAAAACTGGGAAACGAAAAACGCCGCCTGGAAGGATCACCAGACGACGTTACGGAGTAGGGAGACGTTATGTCTTCTTGTTATGTTAATCAACAATCGATCTCTTGGTCAAGTTTTATGACGAAACAGGGGGTTTTTCTTGGGGTCGGTTGCAAAAAATACTCCACCCAGGTGAGTAGTCCAGGTGGAGTGGGTGGAGATAGGAGGGCCTTTTTTCAACCCTACTTATATTATGTTAAATAGTCCTCCAGCCACGGTCAAGCCAGCAGCAAACCGCTCAGGCGCGGGCCGATAACAGAGACCGCAACGTCAGGACAAGCAAACTTCAGGCAAACAAAAACACACGGAGGAACCAATGGCGATTTACCGAGTTTATGCAGGAAGTGACGGAGAGAGTCACATCGAGGAAATGAAGTTGGAGGACCACCCTGAACTGGGCGCTTTGACCGGCCTAACGGAGTTGCAGGTAAAAGACTTTGACGGGTCCCGGAACATGGACTTTCACCCATTGCCGGAACGGCGGCTAATAATCCATACCGCAGGAGAAGTTGAGATCACTGTCAGTGACGGTACCAAACAGATTCTCCGCCCCGGTGATATCAGACTGATGGAAGACACCACCGGCAAGGGCCACCAGCACTTAGACCTAGGCCCAAACGCGGCGGTATACGTGCTGCTAAAGGACTAACCGTCGGCCAAATTAACTTGGGCACATGGAACTGACGGCCATATTAAGCCGCCAGGATTGCCCAACAAATAAAAAACAGGCCGGACTGAATCAGTCCGGCCTGTTTTAGTTGCGCTTCTGGAAATGCTAGTTAATTGGGCTCAGATAACCGACATTAGAACTGGCAGTCGTCGTTGACGATACCCTAGCCTACCAAAACTCAAGGCTCAGGAGAACCGTCGTTCAATTTCTTCCCTCCTTGGTGTAGCTCCATGGTGACTTTACCATCGTCGCCGTCCGTGGAGACGTTGGTCACTTTGAAATCAAATTTGGCGGTGGGAGCTATACCCAAAAACTCCCTGTAACTGCCCATGCTTGCACTCGCAGCGTTGGAGAAGTTAGCAGCCGCGCAACTCGCTTTGGAGTCTGCGCTGAAAAGATCGTGATACTCATCCCAACTATCATTGCTGATCAATTGGGCGGCTATGTTAGTGCGGTCTTCAAGTGCCTCTTGAGTGGGGTCTGACTCAGAACCTCCGCAGGCAAACATTGTCACAGTTACCAGAATAACGATAAAAATATCGGGAATTTCAAACCTTGGCCTCTCTTTCAATAATTCAATAGGCAAATTTGTAGATGTCCATTGGTCGCCGAGCAAATAATGAGGAGTCCTATTTGATCAACCAAGAGCAGGTTTCGGTAGGTGTTCCAAGCGGTGCCGCTGAGCCTGAAATCTGATACGTGCAGCACTAAATAATTTCGGAATACCCCCTTCTTAAAAGCGAGTTCCCTGCTATAGGGGGCTCTCTTTATGTTCTTAGCGGATTCTGGCCCACACAAAACTGCCCTTAAGCTGACAGGAAGCCGCGTGCCTGTTTATGTCTGCTAGCACTATTGAATTAGAAGCTTTACTGCTGACGGGCCGCTTGCTGTACTTGAGGCCTCTTTATCAGCATTTAGTTTTGGCAGAAAAAGTCAGAATCACCTCGGAGCTAATCAATGGATTTCAACGATATCTTCCCAGAAGGCCTGGATATAACCGATGCCTATAATCAATTGGAGCCGGTTGCCATCTACATCCTTACTATGGCCTTATACGCGTTATTCATCTTCAAGTTTTACTGGTTTGTAGGCTCTAAGGACGTTTTTGGGCTGGATGTCTCCAAGTACGAACAGGCTAAATTCAAAGCCGCCCGTGTCTTTATTCACCTTACGCTGTACATGGGAAAATACCTTTTCACCTTCCCATTGGTTGCTTTCTTCTGGTTTGCTGTCCTTCTTGGCAAACGATCAGGAGTTCCAGGAAATTCTTCTGATTACTACGGCGGTGGTCGGTACCATCAGAATCAGCGCCTACATCACTGAGGACCTTTCAAGAGACTTGGCCAAAATACTCCCTTTTGGTGTGTTGGCCTTTGTAATCATCGATCTTTCGTCCTTCGATGCCTCTGACTCTCTTGAGATTCTTAGACAGGCCGACGACAACAGAGAAACAATTCTTTACTATCTAGGGTTCACTGTAGTGCTGGAATTTTCGCTTCGGTTTGTTAGTGGAGCCGTTAGCCTGTTCAGGTCTAAGATGCTGAACAGTCGCTAAATCTTCCGGCAAATCGTTCAAGGAGCCACCAAAAGATTGTTGACTACGGATTTCAGTATCCCCAGGTAAACTTGCCAATTGACAAGGCACTCCAGCCTGCTCAAAATGGGCTCAACCTAATTAAGAACCCATAAGGGTTTTATCCGGAGGGATGTAGATATGCCAGGAAAAACATTTATATATGTCGGCGCGGAAGCAGACGGTCTCTACCGCAAGGAAGAATCGGATGGTCAATGGCAGAAACTAGCCAAGGGTATGCCGCCTGCACCTCAGGTCCGAGCCATTGCGATTCACCCCAATGACACCAAAACGGTCTTTGTGGGCACCCAGCGCGGCGTCTATCGCAGTAAAGACAGCGGCGACAGTTTTGAGCGCATGAACATGGCTGAGGGCCGCCACGTTTGGACTATTAAGTTTCACCCCAATGACTCCAGCACCATGTTCTTGGGGACTGAGGGCAGCGAAGTGTTCAAGTCCACCGACTGCGGTGAGAACTGGGACCACCTGGCCACCATCATCAACCAAGATTCGGTACAGATGGCCTTTGCCACCCGCATCTTGGGCATTGGCATTGAAGCTAAAAACCCAGATCAGATGTATGCCGCGCTAGAAGTTGGCGGCGCCGCCCATAGCAGTGACGGTGGTAAATCATGGACGATTAGGAACAAAGAGTTCGACGGCGATGTAGACCTGATGGACCTGCACGGTGTCACCGTAGGCGCTGCTGACTCGTCGGCTGTGTTCATATCCAACCGCACCGGTGTTTGGCGAAGTCGCGACCGTGGCGCCAACTGGGACAACCTGAAATTCGAGAATTTCACGGACATTTTCTACTCCAGAGGCGTGGAAACGGCACCTGACAACCCTGACACCTTATACGCCTGCGTCGGCCTGAACTTTGGCAGCAAACAGGGCGGCGTCATGCGTTCAACCAACCAAGGAGACACCTGGGAGCGGTTCGACAAGGGCATCAAGCCATTGAGTACCACTTTCGGCGTATCGATCAACGAACACGCCCCGGAGCAGGTGTATTTCTGCACCCGTGAGGGTGAGGTTTTCGGCACTCGTGACGGCGGAGACACATGGTCCTCCCACGCTTTGCCGGAGATTGCTGGCAGCGTGAAAGCGATTGCCTGCGCGTCGGCCTAGGCGTCAGACTATTTCCAGAGGCTAAATGAGCGACATCCAAAACCACGACCCGGTGGCCGCGGCCAAGGCGCTGGCGCCGCAGATTAACGCAGCCAGAGGGGATATTCAGTCCCAGTGTCAATTGCCAGATTCTTTGGCCGAGGCTATGGCTCAGGCCGGTCTCCTTCAGCTATATGTGCCTGCGGCCATCGGAGGACCCGAGACCGACCCAATAACCGCTTTCAAAGCCGTAGAGGAGCTTTCCAAGGTGGACGGCTCAGTGGGCTGGTGCTCGTTTGTAGCCAGCGCCATCTCCATGTACACCGCCTGGGTGCCCGCCAAACTGGGCCGCGAGCTTTTTGGGCAACCCTTAGACGTGCGGGCAGCAGGCTCGTTTCGCCCCACCGCCGACGCGTTGCTGGTGGACGGCGGCTACAAGATCGGCGGACGCTGGAATTACGTGAGTGGCGTTGACCATGCCAACTGGCTGTTTTTGAACTGCAATATCGTCAACGAATCGGGTCCGGTGCGTAACGAACAAGGTGAACCGGTAACCAGGATGATGATCGTGCCACGTTCCGCTGGCGTGATTGAAAAGACCTGGTCAACCATGGGCATGCGCGGCACTGGCAGTAACGACGTGGTGATTGCAGAAGAGTTTGTGCCCGACGAACGCACCTGCCTGCTGTACGAACCGTCTGCCACCCAAGGCATCCACTACAACCCAAGGTCGGTAACCATGATCAGCTGGGTCTTGGTTGCCGCCAATGCCCTGGGGATGGCCAGAGGGGCAATGGATACTTTTGTGGGTCTGGCAACCTCTTCAGGCTCCAACACCACGCCGGTGCTACTGAGAGACCGGGCTGTAGTCCAGACTACGGTGGGCGAGGCTGAAGCCATCATCAGCGGCGCACGAGCGTACGTACTGGACGCGGGGGGAAAGCTCTGGGACGAGGCCACTCAAGGGAATACCGACCTTGGGCCTTTGGTATTGCAGGGAAGGTTGGCCATTACTCATGCCATACGCGAGTCGGTGCGCGCGGTGGATATGCTTTATTACGCGGCAGGCACCAATGCTATTCACCAGGAGAACGGTCTGGAGCAGTACTTCCGAGACATCCACACTGCCAGCCATCACATCTCGGGCCTGCACTCCAATTACGAGTACGGCGGCCAAATCCTAATGGGCCTACCCACAGGCGCATCGGGCTGGTGACACCTCAAGTGCCTCAGGTGCCTCAGCCGGCACGGGCGAGTTTGGGGGTGGTATTACCTAGTAATGCTTGCCAGGCAGAACGACTTAGCTCTTAGCCTAATTTGATGATGTTGTCGTGGGAGTAGTGAATTAGCGCCACGATCTTCCAGCCGTTGTCGGTTTTGCGCACGGTGAAGGCTGCGCCTCTGCGCTCCGTCTGCTTCCCTTTTTTGTTAAACCTGGTAGCCAGGCTGCTGGCAATGGCCGTGTCATCGGTCAAAACTTTGATGCTGGCCTCGGACCGCTCCGTGTGGCCAAAGTCTTGAGATCTCAGATCATCAAACCTTGGCCGCCAAAACGCGTCCACCTCTGCGGCAGTCGTAAAAACAAACACCCCAACCTGCGTCGTAAACATACAGGGCAGATGAAAATAACCAACGATGGCTTCTAGATTTAGGTTGCCAAAATCACGGAAGTAATCAACAAAAAGCTGGTCAACTTCCAACTCAAGCTCAGCCATCCAATCACTCATAAAAAGCAAATTAAAACCAAAGACTGACTCGCAAAAGATTTACTCTACGAGCCAGCCAAACCAAACCGAAGCCAGCACCTCTCGCCCAGCCAAAACCTGGCTGTGCCAGTTAGGGGCGGACCCAGGTTTCAGACCAGGCTAGACAGGCTGAGCTGCTGTCTTTGTCGCCGCGGCGGTCGGTGGTGACAACACCACTAGCCAATTCTCCGTTGATAGTCAACTGGGCCTTCCGGGCGGGAATAAAGCAGCTATACACGCCGTGGGCACGCCCGTTGGTACCGGCCGGGACCACCAACATATAGGGCTCCATGAAGTCATGCCAGGTAAGAGCAATGACGTCATCGTCACTCTCAATCGTCTCAGTCCAGAAATTGACGCCGTCGCCCTTCTTGGCGAACTCAGCCTCAATGACCTGAGTATTAAGGTCGGCAAAGTCTGGGTAAAGGAAGGTTTCAATTTCTTCTTGGAGCCACCGGGCCAGAGCGATATTGTCTGAGTAGATGTTAACTTCGTTGTCGGTAAGTTCGCTCTGCAGAAATAAAACGTGGCCCGCGCCGCCCGGAGACCAGAGCACCCGCCAGTGGCTGGAACGAGTTGTCTGTTGATCATTGGCCGGGTCGGAAAATCGAATGAAAGAGTTCTCACCCGTTAGGCGAATTTTGTTCGGGTCAGTGGGGTTGGTTGTGGCCATCAGTGGGACTCCTAAATTTAATAGTTAAATAATATTGCTGTGACTGTGACTAAGAATGGCGATATCGTAGCACTCAAAGGGATTGCGGGGCTACCAGGCATGAGGACTGGGGCAAGTACTCCACGTAAGACCTGCCCAAAAAAAGAGCGGCCACCCTCAACAAGGTGGCCACTCTCAATGCGTTCTAATCAGTAGAACCGATTAACCCTTGGCGGGGAACCAGTCCTGCTTCCAGGGGAAGTCGCCATTGGCGTCGTCGTAGGCGTTCCCACCAGCGTTCACGCGGTCCCGGTAGGGGCTGGTGATGGGCTCGCTGTACGGGTAGATACCGCCTTCGTAGGTACCAGGACCCTTCTTGAAGTGCTTGGCTGATTCTGTGGTCTCCACGAAAGGCATGTTGATGTCGTAAAGCGACTCCACAGACTTGGGTCGGGGACCCGCCTTCGAAACGTGACCGTAGAGCTCACGTCCCATAATCCGCTCGGCGGTCCAGACACAATCGATCAACTTGTCTATGTCCACTCCGGTGGGGATGCCCATGTCTTCCATCATGTGGAGCAGGTCTTCAGTGGGGGCCATACCGGTGGAACGACCGTTGCCGCAGTAAGGGCAACCGCCAAATCCGCCGATGGTGCCATCCAGTTCCAGTGTGTCATCGGGGCCTAGAACCCGCATGGCGGCGTATGCAGAGGCGATGGCCATGTTACGGCCGTTATGCAGGTGCAGGCGAATGTGGTTGATTTCCGGCCACCTTTCCTTGACTCGGTAAACACTTTCTTCAACCTTTGCTGGCGTGCAGTGGCTCATTGGGTCGCCCATTGATGCGCTCCGGACGGCGATCCCAACCTCGTCCCACATGCTGTGCTGTCGCTCAAGCATGGTCATAAGGTTGTCAACAGGGAACTCGCCCATGAAGTTAGAACCCCATGATGCGTTGGTCCCGACGCCAGCCTCTTTGATGTTCAGTTCTTGAGCCTGGGCGATGACCTGAGGCCAGCGCTCCATTTCTTGCATCTGGGTGCGGTTGGTGTTCCGGCGGACGAAGACGTCGCACATGTGGACGTTCAACCGAGGGAACGCGTCGCGCTCAATGGTCAGCGGGGGAGAGTAGGCCTTGGCCCGTTCCACGCCCCGGGAGTTCAGCGCCAAGGCGGTGTAGGTGACTCCGGGCTTGGGCTTGAACTTCGTTACAATCTCATCGATTCGTTCCATCTGAGGAGTCCATTTGGGACTCACAAAGGAACCGACCACAATCTGCTGCAGACCGGTCTCAGACAGCATATCCAAAAGTTCAACCTTGTCTTCAACTGAAATCTGAGCGTCTTCAATCTGCATGCCTTCGCGCATGCCCTCTTCCTTGTATTTAATCTTAGGGTAATCCGGCATTTGGGCCTCCTTAATCGGACATTTCTAAATCGGCTATGTTAGTTGGATATCACACTGCGCCTAGCCGTAACCGGCGCACGGAAATCTAGCTCTCGTTGCGAGCGTTTCCAGTTGGCCGGATTGTATGGCGGCCACAGATTCATGTCAAGAATTTGGGGGTCATAATGCAGACTTACTAAACGCAAATTTGGGCATCTGATGCCTGCCTAATCCTCATCTTGACACCAAATCCACGGCCCTTCTATAATTCCATTTGTAATCGGCACGCGTGTGCCGTGTTTAAAAATAGAATAGTCTAGGCACGTAGGGGAGCTCGGTTTAGCCGGGCTGAGAGGGCGGCCTTCAATGCCACCGACCCTTGCGAACCTGATCTGGGTAATGCCAGCGGAGGGAAACGGACTAGATTGCTAACTTTTGTTGGCCGTCAATATACACCGTTGGCGGCTATTTTTGTACCCAAAATCATGTCTAGATTCCCATACTCACGCCCAGATTTAATGTCTATCGGCGGCTATCTAGCACGGCCCGGGTAGGAAAAAGTTGGCAACTGACACGGCAGTAGAGCCCAAAATACGGATTGATTCAGTCCACAAGTCGTACTTCATCGACGGCACACATCAGGAGGTGCTCGGCGGTATTGATTTGGTTGTTAACGCGGGCGAATTTGTCAGCATCGTCGGCCCTAGCGGCTGCGGTAAAAGCACCCTATTAAATATCATCGCCGGACTCGACCAACCCGACTCCGGTTCAGTTGAACTAGCCAGTGAGCGCCCCGGTGAACTGCTTAAAACCGCAGGGGAAAAGCTGGGTCAGACCGGCTACATGCATCAAAAAGACCTGCTACTGCCCTGGCGTACGGTGCTCGACAACACGACCCTCGGCCTGGAACTGAAAGGGCTTTCCAAAAAACAGGCCCAGGAGCAAGCCCTAGAATACACGGAGGCCTTTGGGCTCAAGGGTTTTGAACACCAATACCCATTTGCCCTCTCCGGCGGCATGCGGCAGCG
Source organism: Dehalococcoidia bacterium (assembly GCA_028822675.1). The sequence continues at coordinate 11,386 of JAPKDE010000009.1, forward strand.
GGCAGCCTTCCTCCGGACCATGCTCATGGATCAAGACGTGGTCCTCCTGGACGAACCCTTCGGCGCGCTGGACGCGTTGACCAGAATCCAGATGCAAGAATGGCTGCTCCAACTGTGGGAATCACTGAACAAGACCATTGTCCTGATAACCCACGATGTTGATGAGGCGTTGCTTCTTTCAGACCGGGTGTATCTGATGAGCGCCAGACCTGGCCGGGCCACCCTGGTGCTAGATGTTGATCTGCCCCGTCCCCGTCATTACGACATGGTCACCATGCCCGATTTCAGCGTCCTTAAAGCACAGTTGATGGAGCCGCTCCGGGCGCAGAGCCAGACATTCAAGTTCCAACCCATCAAAAGTTTTGGGCAGGCTGGTTCATAGATGTCTGTCTCTAGAACACTCTCTGGCCTGCTCACCTGGCTGATTCCCTTTGGAATCCTGGTCACGTTAGTGGTGGCTTGGGAGCTGTGGGTGCAGTTGGCTGACGTGCCAAAGTGGCAGCTACCAGCGCCGTCGGCGATTGCCAAAGAACTGGTTTCCAGCAGTAGCCTGCTCTGGGACCACACGCTCGTAACTCTGCAAGAGATTGTGTTTGGATTCCTGGCGGCATTGATCGCCGGGCTGGTCTTGGCGGGGGGAATAGCTTACTCCCGGGTGTTGGAACGCTCCGTCTACCCCATCGTCATCGCATCGCAGACAGTTCCTATAATTGCCATCGCCCCGCTGCTGCTGATCTGGGTTGGCTACGGTCTCACCCCCAAGATAATCATTGTGGCGCTCATTTGCTTCTACCCAATTGCCGTGAACACGGTAGACGGACTGAAGGCCACCGACCCGGACATGGTCAACATGCTGCGCACTCTGGGCGCGTCTCGGTGGCAAATATTCACCAAGTTGCAGATACCAACGGCGCTGCCTTTCATGTTCTCAGGCATCAAGATTGGCGTTTCCGTGAGCGTGATCGCCGCCGTGATTGGCGAGTGGGTGGGATCCAGCGAGGGACTTGGCTACCTGATTACCTACTCGCAGCCCCTGTTCTTAACCGCCAGGGTATTTGCCGCAATAGTTGTGCTCTCAGTCATGGGCATTGGCCTATTTGTGCTGGCGGTGGTGGCCGAGCGAATGATGATGCCTTGGCACTTCAATGAAAAACGATCAAATTCTATGCGCCAACTTTAGGCGCCAACTCTAAGCGCGTCTTAATTAGTCAAAGAAAGACAAAACCGAGGCAAGAGGAGATAACCCATGAAATTCCTAGCGAAACGAATCGCAATATTACTGTCGCTACTATTCTTGGTCAGCATGCTGGCCGCGGCCTGCGGAGGAGACTCAGACGAACCCGAAGAACTGATTGACGTCTCTCTCGCACTGGACTGGTTCCCCTGGTCCAACCACTCCGGTCTCTACGTGGCCCAGGAACGGGGTTACTTCGAAGATGAGGGCTTGAACGTCAACATCTACGTCCCTGGTGACCCATCTACGGTGCTGCAGACGGTCGGCTCAGGCCGAGACGATTTTGGCATCAGCTACCAGCCAGAGCTGCTGATTGCCCGCGAAGCCGGAATCGAAGCCGTGTCCATCATGGCTATGGTGCAACACCCGCTTAACTCGGTGATGGCCCTGGCCGATTCTGGGATTGTCGAGCCTAAAGACCTAAATGGCAAGAAAGTAGGCGCACCCGGACTGCCTTCTGACGAAGCCCTGATAGACACCATGCTCCGCCATCAAGGTCTGACCATTGATGACGTTGAAATGGTCAACGTTGGCTTTGATCTGGTATCCGCGCTGATCAGCAAGAATGTGGACGCCATCGTCGGCGCCTACTGGGTCCACGAGTCCATTTCAGCCAATAACCTGGGCTTTGACCTGAACATCATGCGAATGGAAGAGAACGGAGTGCCGGACTTTTATGAGCTGGTGATCGTAGCCAGTGAAGACAAGATTGCCAATGATCCGAAAACCATAGAGAAGTTCGTCAAGGCTGTAACCCGAGGTTACAAGGACGCCATCTCCGATCCGCTGGACGCCGTGGCCGTGCTGAAGAGCGTTAAACCGGAGACCGATCTGGAAATCGAGAATCCTGGTGTTGTGCTGCTGGCCCCTTTGTGGGCAACAGACAACGGAGTGTTTGGCTGGCAGGAAAAGTCACGCTGGGAAGACTTCGCCGCGTGGATGGTTGAGTCGGGCAGGCTGACCTCCGCCGACGCTGCGGCTTCTGCCTATGACAACTCCTTTGTGGAAGACGCCAATTAATCAGAGTTATTTAAAACGGTGCCCCGGTGCCCCGGGGCGCCGGGACGCCGGGACGCCGGGACGCCGAATAATACGGCTGCGATTTAGGCCCTGGACTTCAGGCTCAGTGCTATACTTTTAGCGAATTGGGCAGCCTGAATCGCAGGCGTAATTATTTGGGGGATACACCTATATGTCGCTTTATTTCCTATTGGGCTCACTGACACATGACGGCCAACGAATGCTCCATAGTGACCCAAACTTAATTGTTAATCGCACGCGGGACATGAACATACCCGGTGCAGAGATATTGAACCAATACGCCGTGCTTGGCCGATACGACTTCGTCATGCTGGTGGAAGCCGATGACAACGACGCCGTGGCACGGTTGTCTCTGGAACTGGGCATGCACACAGGGCTCCACCTGGAGACGCTGCCTGCAATCCCCGTTGGCTTCATGGGCGATTGGAGGACCCCAGACCCCTCTGATCAAGCGGAGTCCGTTGGCCTCACGCCAGACTTCACTCCTGAAGACGGTCCGGGCGACGAGTAGTTTTCCCGCCCAAATCTTGGTGACACTACGGTGCTACCAATCTCTCGGTATCCGAGTTTCCCAGTATTCCGATATCCAAGTTTACCGGTAACCAAGTTTCAAGGAAGCGAATAATTTGGGTTTAAGCGACGATTTTCGTGCCGGTGTCGGGCCCATCTGGGAAAAGGTGGTAACGCATCCGTTCGTGTCCGAGATGGCTGACGGCTCTCTGGACCGGGCGAAATTTCAGATATATTTTGACCAGGATTACCTGTTCCTCAGGGACTGGGCTATTCTGCTCAGCCTGGCCACCGCCAAAGCCCCTGAATTTGACGCTGCCCGTCAACTGGTCAGTTTCCTACACTTGGGGTTGGGCGGTGAAGAGGGCCTGTTCCAAGAGGCGTTCCGGGAACGCGGTCTTTCCAGGGAAGACGTAAAAAACCTGACCTACTTGCCCACCACCCAGAACTACAGCGGCTATCTGCGCACCCAAGCTTATGAAGGCATTTTTGTTGAAGTTGTCGCCACTCTGCTGGCCGTGGAGTGGCCCTACCTAGACTGGGCGGTGCGGGCTGAACACGCCGGTCAAAAACCAGGCGACCACTACTACCAGACATGGATTGACATCCACACCAGCCCCGGCATGTCTGGGTTCGTATCCTGGCTCCGCTCTGTAGTAGATGGAAGCAACCCCACCCCGGACCAGCGACAAAAACTACAAGACATTTTTACTAATGTTCTACGCTACGAGTACCAATTCTTCGACATGGCTTACGACGGCGAGGCGTGGCCGGAATGACTCAAAGCGGGAGAATAATACCTGCCGCAATGACCATCGCGGGATCAGACTCGGGCGCCGGCGCTGGCGTCCAGGCTGATCTGAAGACATTCGCCGCACTGGGTATCTACGGCACTTCAGTCTTGACCGCCATCACCGCTCAAAACACTGTCGCGGTAACAGCCGTACACGAACTGCCAACCGACGTTATTGAAGCCCAGATTGAAGCGGTCATCTCTGATATTGGCGCGGATGCCGTTAAAACAGGCATGATCTCCAGCTGCGTCATCATCGAATGCGTGACGACCTACCTGAAAGATTCCATAAAAAAATACCCGGACATGACCGGGCTACGTCAGATTGTGGTGGACCCGGTGATGGTCGCCAAGAGCGGCGATGCACTATTACAGGAAGAGGCCGTGGGGGCTTTGCGAGAGCTGCTGGTGCCCCTGGCTGCTGTGGTAACGCCCAATATCCCGGAGGCCGAGACTCTCACCGGACTGACGATTACCACCGATGATGACGTTAACAAGGCTGCCAAGATGATTGTCGCCATGGGTGCGGCCTCCGTGGTCATCAAGGGCGGCCACCGGGAAGGCCCCGCGACCGATGTGTACTTCGACGGCAGTAGCTTCCGGGAGTTCACCTCGCCCCGTTTCGACACCGTAAACACCCACGGCACCGGCTGTACCTTCGCATCTGCGGTGGCGGCTGGACTGGCCCAGGGTAAGAAAACCGAAGACGCCGTGGGCCAAGCCAAGGAATTCGTGACTGAAGCCATCCGGAATTCGTTTCCAGTGGGCCATGGACACGGGCCCTTGAATCACTTCTACAATTTCTGGCCAAAAAATCTATAGCCGGAATTTTCGATAACCTCTAGCTTGCACTGGAAATTCCCAGATTACGCTGAAAAAACCTAGCTCACATCGGAGGGCCACCATCATGACCACGCCCACCAACACTTTCCATTGCTCCATCGAGATTAGCCCCCGTGACGGCTCCCGTTTTCAGCGGGTTATTGTCGTCGCCGGCTCGGAGAACATCTACTCGGTACTGCCTTCCGCCCTTCTGGAAATGCTGGGAGTGGAGACCGAATGGGAATCACGCTTTACCCTGCCCAACCGTGGCTGGGAGATGCTGCCAATGGCTGAAGTACGAATGCGCATCAACGGTCAGGAGCGCACCACCATCTGCGTCTACGGCAAAGCCGACGGCGAACCCACTCTGGGCCGCCACACCCTGGCCGCATTCGGCTTGTCAATCGACCACGAAGCAGAAACGTTGGTCCAGTCCGACATGTTCTTGAGCTGAATACCAAGGAGTCGACTCCCAGACTTCATTTCAGCCGCGTTCTGAGTAACGGACAAGTAAGTATGACTGCCGCCCTCTGCGTTATAATGCTGGATTAGTAAAACACCTGATTATTAATCCAGCCGGCGACTCTGCTGTGCCGGTTTGAAGGAAACCCCTCCGAAATGTTTAAGCCCGTATCCAGCCGCGTCAGTTTTCCGGAGTTGGACGCCAACGTCCTCAAGCACTGGGAAGACAAAGACGTATTCCGGCGCACCGAGTCTGAACGCCCAGACGCACCACTCTTCATGATGTACGAGGGCCCGCCCACGGCCAACGGCAGCCCCGGCATCCACCACGCCCTATCCAGAGTCTTCAAGGATGTCATTTGCCGCTATAGGACCATGAAAGGTTTTAGGGTGCAACGTAAGGGCGGCTGGGACACCCACGGCCTGCCCGTGGAGCTTGAGGTTGAGAAAGCGCTTGGCCTCAAGAGCAAAAAAGAGATCGAGGAATACGGCATTGAGGCGTTCAACAAGAAATGCCGCGAGAGCGTGTTCCGCTACGTGAAAGAGTGGGAGACCATGACCTCCCGCATCGGCTACTGGGTCGACATGGACGACCCGTACGTCACCCTGCACAACAACTACATCGAATCCGGCTGGTGGATGCTAAAGACCCTGTGGGACAAGGATCTGCTCTACCAGACCATGCGCGGCACGCCCCACTGCCCCCGCTGCGTAACCAGCCTCAGTTCCCACGAAGTAGCCCTTGGCTACCGCGAGAACACTCCAGACCCGTCTGTCTTCATCAAATTCAAGGTTCACCCGGCTGCATCTGCCGACAAGTCAGCAGTCCTAGAGACGCTGGGCGCTAATAATGGTGATGTGTTCCTGCTGGCTTGGACCACCACTCCGTGGACGCTACCGGGCAACACCGGACTGGCAGTGGCCGAAGACGCCGACTACAACATAGTTGAGCTTGAAGAAGAAAATGGCGATAGGCACCGGCTGGTTCTGGCCCAGGCGCTGCTTGCCTCCAACATCAAGCAAGACCACAAGATCGTGGGTACTGTGAAGGGCTCAGACTTGGTCGGTCTGGGTTACACACCCCTTTACCATCCAATTGAATACGGCTCAGAGGTACAGCAATTCGTGCGGCGACCCGGCCCCGGTGGAGTGACGATCACCGAGATGGTGGAAAGCGACAAATTTGCGCCCACCGTGATCTCGGCAGCGTTTGTATCCCTGGACGACGGCACCGGAATCGTCCACATTGCCCCTGCCTTTGGTGACGAAGACTTGGGCGTCGGCCGAGAGAAAGAGCTGTCGTTCGTACAACCAGTAGACCTGCAGGGAATCATCACCGGCAATTACCCCTTCGCCGGCAAGTTTGTGAAGGACGCCGACAAAGAGGTGATGCAGGACCTAACAGAGCGGGGTCTGCTGTTCCACCATGAAATCTATCGCCACACCTACCCGTTCTGCTGGCGTTGCGACACCCCGCTGCTCTATTACGCCAAGAGTTCCTGGTACATCCGTACCTCGGCCTTAAAAGACAAGCTAGTGCAGGGCAACAGCGAAATCAACTGGTACCCGGAGTACATCAAAGAAGGCCGATTTGGCGAGTGGCTGCGCAACAACGTGGACTGGGCCATATCCCGTGAGCGTTACTGGGGCACGCCCATCCCAATCTGGCAATGTGAAGACTGCACTAACTCGGTCTGCGTCGGCGGCGTAGAAGAGTTGCAAAACCTAGCGCGTCTGGACGATGGCGCCGACCTGAGCGAACTGGACCTGCACCGTCCCTACGTGGATAACATCGTCCTGGACTGCACCGTAGACAGCTGCTCCGGCACCATGCACCGCATTCCAGAGGTCATGGACGCCTGGTTCGACTCGGGTGCGATGCCATTTGCCCAGTGGCATTACCCATTCGACAACGACACGATACAGTCCGATGGACGGTTCCCTGCCGACTACATTTGCGAGGCGGTCGACCAGACCCGTGGCTGGTTCTACAGCCTCCACGCGCTGTCCACCCTGCTGACAGGCCAGCCTTCGTACAAGAACGTCATCTGCCTGGGCCTGATCCTGGACGAGAAAGGCCGCAAGATGAGCAAACGGGTGGGCAACGTGGTTGAGCCGCTCTCCGTGCTCGACGAGCACGGCGCCGACGCCCTACGCTGGTACCTGTTCACTGCGTCGCATCCCGGCGAGCCACGGCGGTTCTCCGGTAAGCTGGTCAGCGAGACGCTGCGCAAGGTCATGCTCACGCTCTGGAACGTTTATTCGTTCTTCATTGGCTACGCAGAAATCGATCAATTCGACCCAACCCAGAAGCCGGCTGACTGGAAACCGGAGAATGAACTTGACCGCTGGGTACTCTCTGAACTGAACTCCCTGATCTCCCAGGTCGATAAGCACATGGACGAGTACGACCCCACGAACGCGGGTCGGCGTATCCAAGAGTTCATCGACCAGCTATCCAACTGGTACGTGCGCCGCAGTCGCCGCCGCTTCTGGAGAAACGAGGGCGATTCCGACAAGCTTTCAGGCTACATCACTCTGCACACCTGTCTGGTCACAGTAGCCAAACTGATGGCACCTCTGGCACCGTTCGTTGCCGAGGATATGTATCAGAACTTGGTCTGCTCAGTCGACTCAACTGCCCCGGACAGCATCCACCTGACCGACTTCCCGGTGGCCGACGAGTCCTTGGTGGACCTCCCGCTGATGGAGGCCACCCAACTGGCCATGAAGGTGTCCAGCATGGGCCGGGCTGCGCGCTCAAACGAAAAGATCAAGGTCCGCCAGCCGCTGAACACGGTGAAAGTGCTGGTCCGGAACAGCTTGGAAAGAGACCTGCTTGTTCCAATGATTCCCCAGTTAATTGATGAATTGAACGTAAAAACGGTCACCATTGATGCTGCGTTGGGCCCCGACGACCTTGAGTTTTGGAACTGGGCATCTTCTCCCAACAAAGCAACACTGGGCAAGAAGCACGGCTCCAACGGTCAATCTGTCGCCGATGCTCTGTCGACCATGGACCCCAGAGCCATCTTCAAGTCGTTCAGCGAAAGTGGCTGGGTTGAGTTGGCAAACCCCAAAGAGGCCTCTGAGATGCTGCACATCGACCAAGAAGATGTGGAAATCGTTAAAACTGCGAAGGCCGACGGCTATGCCGAAGTCCAAGAAGGACCGTACGTGGTTGCCGTAGAAACACTCCTGACGCCAGAACTGGCTGAAGAGGGACTGGCCCGTGAGGTTGTCCACCGCATCCAAGGCATGCGCCGGTCAGCCGACTTCGACGTCATAGACCGCATAGTGACCTACTACCAGGGCCCGCCAGAGTTTGCCGGGGTCATGCAAGGAGCATTCTCTGGCTATATCCGCGACGAGACTCTCAGCACCAAACTGGTAGACGGCCAACCGGCGGATGACACCGCCACCGAGATCTTCAAAGTAGAAGGCATGGAGATCACCCTAGCCGTGCAGCGGATGTAATCACACTGCACTGGCCCGGCAACCCAAATTTGAGCAACGCACAAAGGGGCGGGATTTTTGATCCCGCCCCTTAATTTTTGCAAACACTTCCGCCTAAACTCCTCACACACCATTTACCATCTATCCCTGTCCCCACCGTCTTTCCAGCGAAAGCTAGAATCCAGGAAGCTTCGCATAAGCCACGTTCCCACAGAGCAAGACAACTCCCCGCCACCGCTCATCCTGAGCTTGTCGAAGGACTGTTGGGTTGAGCACGACTGACGTGAAACGGATGGTTCGACGGGCTCACCATGAGCGGAGTAGGGACGTGGTTGGCAGAGTTGGGTTGGTAGAAGCCAGGCATGGCGTTGGTAGATATCAATCGTGGCGGGTTAAAAACCCGCCCCTACGGTTGTCATCATTCCCGTTGAAGTAGCCCCACCGCCCCACACAGCGGTTGCCCCAGCGGAAGCTGTTTGCACTCTATCACTGCCCCATATACGGGATAATCCGGTCTCCGATTAGGTCAATGGTTTTCATGATTTGGGCGTGGGACGGGCCGCCGGAATGGGCGTGACGCAGTCGCAGTAGACACGACTCAGCCCCAGTGCCTTCGCTCCAACGCTGGAACTCGTTCAAACATTCCTCAGGGTCTCCCATGATCAGGCGGTCTTTGGCGATACGGTCCAGGGTCAGTTCTGATTCGCTTTTTACTGACTGGAACTCCCTCAGTCCGTTCTTCCAGTAATACTTGTAGGCTTCCAACACCTCTGGGCCGTAGACCTCTTCAGCTTCTTTCCGAGAATTCGCCACCCAGGCATCGCGCATGATAATAGGAGTCGGTTTCTTACCAGCCGCTTCGGCGGCTTTGCTGTATTCGTTAATCAACCGGCTGGTGTTTTCCAGTGTCGTGCTGGGCGTGGTCACAATAGCATCGCCGATGTTCGCCGCGCGCCGGGCACTCACCCTGGCACTGGCGCCAATCCAGATGGGCGGATGCGGCTGCTGCACCGGGTCTGGCCGAACCGTCAGTTTCTCAATCTGGTGGTGTTTGCCATCATAGGAAAATTCTTGGCCCGACCAGCATTCCCTCAGGATTTCAACCTTTTCTTCAAACAGCTCAACTCGGTTGGCCATATCCACGCCAAACGCCCGAAAATCGGCCTCCTGATAACCCAAACCAACCCCCAAGGTCACCCGTCCTTTAGAGATGATATCCAGAGTTACCACGTCTTCAGCCAGCCTAACTGGGTGATGCAGCGGCAGCAGAATAACCGACGTACCCACTCGTAATTTGGTGGTTGAGGCAGCCACTGCAGTGCAGACAATCAACGGCGAGGGCAGAAACCCGTCTTTGTCCTGATGGTGCTCGCCAAAGAAGCACGAATCAAACCCAGCCTGCTCGGCCAGGCGTGCTTCTTCAATCACTTCGTCCACGCACCGGGGTAGGTCCTCGCCGCGCGGTGGGTTGGCAATGGAGCTGTAGATTCCGAACTTCATTAAATTACCTCGAACTACCTCTTTGTCTGTCTTGGGTTTGAAAAAGGAACTCGTCGTAGAGGGTATCACCCTATAGAATAGCCATGATAATAACCCGGTCTTGCCGAACAACCGTCACCCATGGGGAGGAACACCACAACATGCCCGAGCTACCTGAGGTGGAAAACACGCGCCGGAACTTAATCAGGTTTGGGCTGCCCGGATGCACCATCACCGGCTCCAACATTACCTGGGCCAATACGGTGAAAAAACCGACTGCCACCGAACTTGCCCAGAGCCTGAAAAACCGCACCATCCAGGACGTAAAACGCAAGGGCAAGTATCTGATTTTGCCACTCTCAGGGGCTTCACCGTCGACATTCATTGTGCATTTGGGCATGACCGGTCGATTTTTAATCCAGCCCCAGTCCCAGAAAGCCGATCCGCTCACCCGCCATTTCTTTCCATTGGACGATGGCCGCGAGATGCGATTTGTAGACGGCCGTAAATTCGGCAAACTATGGCTGGTGAACTCTCCAGACGAAGTGCTTCCGGTGATGAGTCCGGAGCCCTTTGACGAAGATTTCACGGTCGAAACCCTAGCTGAGTCATTCGCCGGCAAGAAAGCGCCGGTAAAAGCGTTGTTACTGGAGCAGTCAATCGCCTGCGGGCTGGGAAATTTGTATGCCGATGAGTCCCTTTTCTTGGCTGGCATTCACCCGGAGAAGCCAGGGGCCGAGTTTTCTGTTGATGAAGTGGCCCGACTGCACCAGTCGATCAAAGACGCCCTGTCCGCCGCTTACGGCGTGTATGACCGGGCCCGTGACCAAGACTGGCCCAACCCGCCAACTGCTCTGATGACTTGGAGTCATCCCAGGGACATAAAAGCTCCCTGCCCCAACTGCGGCACCAACATGACGGCCATCAGGGTTCGCGCTCGGGGCACCTATTTCTGTTCCAAGTGTCAGGTCTGAGCACCACCCCACCGTCATTCCCGCTTTCGCGGGAATCCATGTAACAACGCATAAGTCACGTTCCACCTGAGCAAGGCCACACCCCGCCACCACTGCACACGACGGACACGGTTTCGGGAGTGGGTTCCGCCCTTCGCCGGAATGACGAATAAGACGGGGCAGAGCTATGATTTCGCCGGCCTTCCGCTCGTCTTGATCCTGTCGAAGGACTACTCAAGTCGAGCAAATCCGACGTGGAGCGAACGGTTCGGCAGGCTCACCATGATTGGTGTGGGGTGCTCTAATCCTGCGAAGACACGGCCTCAGTCAGAAAATTGGGCAGAGATGCTATTTGGCGCGCACCTGGCTGAGGAGACGGGTGCACGAGTAGAGGGTCCTGGTATGGGGCATGGGTAAGCCCAGCTTTTCGCCCAGTTCAATCACCACGCCCACCACGCTTTCCAATTCCATTGGCCTACCAGACTCCAGATCCTGGAGCATGGAAGTCTTGTGGGCACCCACTTTTTTGGCACCATCCATACGCTGGTCAATGGTCAAAGGCAGGCGCACACCCAGGGCTTCAGCCACCTCATCGGCCTCGGTCATTACGGCCCGGGCGATGGCGCTGGTTTCGGGATGAGTCGCCATTTCTTCAAGTGTGGCACCGGTCAGGGCGCTCATGGGGTTGAAAACCACATTGCCCAGGAGTTTGACCCAGAGGTCGTGGCGAATGCGACTGCGAATGGGGGCTTTTAACCCGGCGCAGATCAGGGCGGCGGCCAGGGTTTTGCAACGGTCGCTGCTGGTGCCGTCCAGCTCACCAATGGAAAATCGGTTGCCCTCAATGTGCTCGATGACTCCGGGTTGAACAATCACCGTTGAAGGGTAAATGATGCAGCCAATGATCCGGGAAGGGTCAATGGCTTGGGCAATCACTCCGCCCGGATCGACACTCTCGATGGCTGTACCGTCAAACGGGCCACCTTGACTCTGAAAATACCACCATGGGATCCCGTTCTGAGCTGATACAACCACTGTTTCAGGGCCGAGTAACGGAGCAATTTGAGGTGCAATTTCAGTCAGGCTATGGGCCTTAACCGTCAAGAACACAAAATCGACCGGGCCAACGGACTCGTAGTCGTCCGTGGCGGTAGGATGGGCTTCAAAATCGCCATCCGGACTCTTAACTCGCACTCCGTGATTCTGCATCGCCTGCAGGTGAGCCCCTCTGGCAATCAGGTAGACATCCTCTCCGGACAGTGCCAATTTAGCGCCCAGAAAGGCGCCAATGGCCCCCGCTCCAACGATGGCGATTTTCACGAATCCAACTCCAGCCCGAGACTCAAATTAGAAGTTTGCTAGTTTCAGGCAGCCGATGCGAAGGCTGCTGAAACCATTCTACGCTGAACCTTGCCGGTGGCGGTGCGGGGAATCTCATCAACAATGTGGATGATCTTGGGGCATTTGAAGCCTGCCAAGCGTTCTCTGCAGAAAGCTACTAGTTCTGAAGCCTTCACTGCGGCAGTGACCACCACGGCCGCGCTGGGCTCTTCTCCGTGGGTTGCGCTGGGCACCGCAAAGGCCACAGCTTCGGACACGGCCGGATGGGCCAGGAGAATCTCGTCGATCTCCCGAGGTGAGATGTTCTCACCGGAGCGGATGATAATCTCTTTCAACCGACCAACCAGCGTCAAGTAGCCATCGGAGTCCATCACGCCCTGGTCTCCCGTGCGGAACCAGCCGTTGGTGAAGCTACTGAGGTTGGCTTCTGGGTTGGCTTCGTATCCTTGGGTCACGTTATCGCCCTGGATGACCACTTCGCCAGTGACGTTTGCCGGCTCAATGTCGCCGTCTTGATCCATGATGGCGATCTTGACGCCGGTCCCAATGCCCACAGACCCAGGCACGCGTTTGCCGTTGACCAGTGGGTTTGATGCCACCTGATGGGCTGCTTCGGTCATCCCATAGGCTTCTAACACAGGCACGCCAAACGTCTCTTCCATCTCAACCAGGACTTCAGCGGGGAACGGTGCGCTGCAAGAACGAATGAAGCGCAGATGCTGGCGGGCGATGGCAACTGCTGAGCTGCCAGCCTTTCTCTTGGCGCGGTGCAACAATGCCTGATGGATGGTGGGGACTGCCGAATACCAGGTTACGTGGTGGGATTCAACGGTGGACCAGAAATCCATCGCATTGAACTTGGCTGGCACCACGACTACGCCGCCCGATGCTAGCGTGGCCAAGGTGGAGGCGACCAGTCCGTGAATATGGAACAGGGGCATGACACACAGAGAAACGTCCTCTGGGGTCAGGCCATAGGTGTCTACGATGTTCTGGGTGCCGACAATCAGGTTTCGGTGGCTAAGTGGCACACGTTTGGGGCGGCTGGTGGTGCCGCTCGTGTGCAGTACTAGAGCTACGTCGTCGGCGTTGCTGCCGTCGCTGTCCCCCGGTAGGCCTAGGGCCGTGTCACAGGTGAAGCGGATCTTTTCATCAGCGTTAAGACCAACGCTGACGTTGATCATGGAGGCCGGGATGGCCTCATTTATGGCGTCGCTCGCTGCGCCGGAAGTGATAATGGCCTTGGCGTTGGCATCTTCCAGACAGAAGACAAATTCTTCTGTGGTGTAGGCCGGGTTTAGGGGAGCGGCGGTGGCACCTGATACAGTGACAGCCAGGAATGAAACGATGTTTTCCACGCCGTTTGGCAGGACGATGGCAACGCGGTCGCCACGGCCAATGCCAAAGGAATTCAGTTGGTTGGCCAGGGAATCAACCTGACATTTGAGGGAGCCGTAGGTAAGTACCGGACCATCAGGGGCAATGATGGCGATGTTGGTCGGTATACTGCCGTCCAACATATCGGCAATAGTGGTTGGCAACTGAGAAGTTTCGAGGGCTTGAACATCAAGTGTCATTCTTTACGCTCGTTCCTTTCGTCCAAAAAACGGACATTTACTCGGAGCTGCCGAATCACTAATCCGAATAACAATAGCGATATATTATCGGCACTTCACTAGTATAGGCAGTTTTTGTGGCAAGACTAGAGACGTATTTCCTGTCAGAGTGATAGTCCAAGGTTATCACTGCAGTTTTGAGGAGTCAGCGCACAGAGGATTTGTGGATTTTCAGCCACTGTCGTTGGGCGTGGTTATACCCGAGAAGGCTAGGTGCACAGCGAGTTAAGGAAAAAACGCGACAAAAAGAGGCTGTCTGAAGTAGACCGCAGAAAATGGAAACGCGGCTGTTCCGCTATTTGAACATTTTCATCATGGCCATTGGATTGCGGGACTTAGACATCTGCTTCATCAACTTCTGGGTTTGTTTGAACTGGTTCAGCAGTTGGTTAACGTCCGCAGGGGTAGTGCCACTACCCTTGGATATACGGCGACGGCGGCTACCGTTGAGAATCTCAGGCCGTTGACGCTCCGCCTTGGTCATGGACCTGATAATGGCCTCAATGCGGTCGATCCGGCCATCGTCCAGGTCTCCGGCGGGCATCTTCTTGCTGAGTTTGCCCATGCCAGGGATCATCTCCATGATGGAAGACAGGGAGCCCATCTTCCGCACGCTCTGCAGCTGGGTGAGGAAATCTTCCAGGTCAAAGTTGGCCTGGCGAAATTTCTTCTCCATCTCCACAGCTTGTTTCTCGTCCACTGCGCCCTGGGCCTTCTCAATGAGCGTGAGAATGTCGCCCATGGCCAGGATGCGAGAGGCTAGCCGGTCGGGGTGAAACGCTTCCAAGCCGTCGGGTCGCTCGCCGACGCCCATGAACTTGATCGGAACTCCGGTGACCCGGGTGATGGACAGGGCGGCGCCACCACGGGCATCGCCGTCCATCTTGGACATTATCAGTCCGGTCAGGTCCACCTGAGCATGGAAACCCTCAGCGGCGTTGACCGCTTCCTGCCCGGTCATGGCATCCACAACCAGGAGCACTTCATCGGGTTTGATCTCTTTCTTGACGTCCCCGAGTTCCTTCATCAGTTCTTCGTCGATCTGAAGGCGTCCACCGGTATCGACGATGGCCCAGTTCACGCCCAGTTGCCGGGCCTTTTCCAGGCCGTTCTTGGCAACTTTCACCACGGTGGTGGACTTGGGGTCTTCGGAATAGACGGGTATGTCCAACTGCTTGCCCAGGGTTTCTAGCTGTTGGATGGCAGCGGGGCGGCGCAGGTCGGCGGCGATCAGAAGCGTCTTGTGGCCTTGTTGTCGCAGGTGCAGAGCCAATTTGGCGGCGGTAGTGGTCTTACCGGAGCCCTGCAGGCCCACCAGCATGATGGTGGTTACGGCCTGACTGGAAAGGGTCAGCGAGTTGTCGCCGCCGCTGAGGAGGTTGGTCAGCTCCTCCTGCACGATCTTGATTACCTGTTGGCCGGGGGAGAGGCTCTCCAGAATGTCTGAGCCCATGGACCGTTCTTTCACGGCGGCCACGAAGTCTCTGGCGACCCGGAAATTAACGTCCGCTTCGAGTAAAGAGCGCCGGACCAGGCTCAAGGCTTCATCAACGTCCGCTTCGGTCAAGCGGCCTTTGCTGGTGAGCTTGTTTAGTATCCCGGTTAACTTGTCTGTTAGGTTCTCAAACATATCTGCTCTTTTTGCTTTCTAACTGGTATGTAAATCAAATTGTAGGCTGGCCGTAGTTTCAGGGTCAAGGCTGTAGGCGCTGTTTTACTCCCATCGGAAGAGGCGAACCGCGACGAAAAAGGTCACCGCTAGCCAGGCAATCAATCCCAGGACATCATCCCATTGTGACCACAGCGATTGGCCGTCTACTGCCACGCTGCGCAGGGCGTCGGCCAGGAAACTTAGAGGCAGGAAGTCGGCCACCGCGCGTAGGGGCTCGGGCATAGCCTCCCGGGGGAAAAACACCCCAGACAGGAACATCATGGGCAGGGCAATGGCGTTGGCTATCGGAGCGGCTACGTCTTCAGTGCGGGCAAACCCGGATACGGCGAACCCCATACTCACGAAAACCGAGCCTCCCAAAAGTGCTAGCAGCAGCATCGAAAACAGGTTGCCCTGCAGGTTAACGTCAAACGCCACCACGGCTAAGCCCACCAACACCAGAGTCTGCACTATGGAGACGGTCAGGCGGGTGAAAACTTGGGCGAAGATGAAGCTGGCCGGCAGGACGGGTGTGGCCTGCAGTCGCCGCAGAATGCCCCGGCTTTTTAACTGCACAAACGAGAATGCGACGCTGAACAGGCCCATCTGCATGATGGACATGGCCACCACGCCCGGCATCAGAAAATCTATGAACCGCAGGTTGCGACTGTCCGCAGGCCTGGCTTCGATTCGGTAACGTTCTGTGATCTGCCCTTCGGCGAAGGTAATCTCGTCCAACACACTTTGGATGATCGACTGCCCAGTCGCCGACGCTTGTGGTTGGCCCTGGTTGAAGATTACCGTGACCCGGCGTTGTGCCGGTGTCCCGGCCTCGCCGAACCCTGGCGGGATGATCAGGAGTAGGTTGCGGTCGCCGTCCAAGAGCGCTTCAAGTTCTTCCGCTTCGGTCGTTGTGTCTGAAATATCAAATGCGTCCAGTGCGCGGACGTCTGCCGCCAGCTTCTGGGAAGTCTCGTTATTGGCCCGGTCTACAATGCCCAGGTCCACGGTGCTGAAAGCGCCAAAATCCAGCAGTCCGAACACGGAGATGAGCACCACTGGCAGAAAAAACGTCCAGAAGATGGCCTGCTTGTCCCGGAACCAGATGCGCATCGATGCTCTGGTTAGGCTGAGCGTAGGATTGATTTGAAAGAGGTGTTTCAGCATCGGTAAATTAAATAAGAGCACGGGTTAAGTTGATGTTGGTCTGCACCTGAACGTCAGTCCTGCAAGGCCCGGCCAGTGATATCCAAGAAAACGTCTTCCAAGTTGGCTAGGTTCTCCACCCGTTCTTTCTCGAAGCCCCGGCTGATTAGGTCATCAACCAGCGCTGCCGGTCGGTCCATCGCCACAATCTTGCCGTGGTCCATGATGGCCACGCGGTCGCATAGCTCGGCTGCTTCCTCCATGTAGTGCGTGGTCAGCAGCACTGTGCGCCCTTCAGACTTGAACCGCTGGATCAGCTCCCACATGTGTCGCCGTGCCTGGGGGTCCAGCCCGGTGGTAGGTTCGTCCAAGAACAGCAAAACAGGATCATTGACCAGCGTTGAGGCAACCGAAAACCGCTGTTTCTGACCTCCGGATAAGTCTCTGAATAGCGACTTGGCGCGGTCAGCCAGCTCCACAGTACCCAGCAGTTCCACGGCGTCAATCTGTCGGCGGTAGATGCTGGCCATAACGTCTAGAATCTCGCCCAGGTTCAGTCGGTCGAAGAACGCGGAGGACTGAAGCTGGATGCCAATGACCTTTTTGACTGCCCGCGGGTCTTTTTGAACGTTTATCCCGTTGACCAAGGCTGTGCCGCTGTCGGGCTTGCGCATCCCTTCCAGTATCTCGACTGTGGTGGTCTTACCGGCGCCGTTGGGCCCAAGAATGCCAAAGACCTCCCCTGCGCCCACAGCAAAAGAAACGCCGTCCACGGCCTGCAAGTCTCCGTAACACTTGCGCAGGTCGTCCACCTGGATGATGTTGGCTTTATTTGAGCCTGGTTGTGTCGTCATTTAGTGGCGATGTTGCCGTTATTTGTGTTTTGCTGTGTCGTCATATACCGGATTCTAGATATGGGTTGAATGCGAAATTCGGGTGAACCACTGTGCTAAAATTAGGCACGCTCCGGCCTGCGGCTACGAGCAGGTTTCTTGGGTCAATTTCATTAGGGTGTTGGAGGTAAAAATGGTTGATTTTCACTCCATTGTTTTGCCCAGAGCGCCAGAAATTTTAATTCTTCAGGCTATTTTTAGGCCTTACCCATGATACCCCTCAAGCTCACGCTGAGTAACTTTTTATGCTACCGGGAAAACGTTGCGCCGTTGGACTTCACCGGCGTGCATGTTGCCTGCATCTGCGGCGCCAACGGTCACGGCAAGAGCGCCCTGCTGGATAGCATCACCTGGGCTCTGTGGGGCAAGGCCAGAGGCAAAGTCCAAGACGAAATGATCTCTTACGGGGCCGATGAGTGCCGGGTTGAGCTTGATTTTGCGTCTCGCGACCAGAACTACCGTGTGATTCGCAGTCACGGCCGGGGTGGCAGGCGCAGCCGTGGCGGGGCTTCAGACCTGCAGTTGATGGTACTGGAGAATGACACCGCCCGTCCCTTAACCGGCGACATGATTCGCGAGACTCAGGCACGGATAGACCAGACCGTGGGCATGGACTATGACACCTTCATCAACTCTGCGTTCTTGGTTCAGGGCCGGGCCGACGAATTTGCCACCAAGACACCGTCAGAGCGCAAGGCAGTACTCAGCAAGATTCTGGGTCTGGAGACCTATGACCGGCTTCAGGTACGCGCCCGGGAGCGAAGTAGCTGGACAGACAATACGGCCAAGATTGCCGAGGGCACAGTGGACCGCCTCCGCCACGAACTGGAATTGTTGGTGGCTCCAGCAACGGAACTGAAAGAAGTTGAGGTCACACTCTTTGAGGCCAACAAAGACCTGGCCGAGCAGCAGGCGAAGACCACCGCTTTCAGAGATCAAGTAGGAGAACTTCGGCGTCAGCAATCGGGCCAAGAGGAGTCGGCGCAGCGTTTGGTTGTGTTGGCCAAAGAAGCAGAGCAGTTCGAAGCCACCCAAAAAACCGCCCAGCAACAGGTGCTGGCCTTTGAAAAGTTGGTGGGGCAGACCACGACCATCCGTGAGGGTGCTGCCCAACTCGCCGCCGCCCGGAGCGCATTCACCCGCCTGGAAGAAGCGGGTCGGACCTTCGATGAGCTAGAACGACAGCGCACCTCAATCTCCGGTGGCATCGACGTCACACGGACTCAGTTGGAATCGCAGATCCAACAACTAAACACCGAGATTGGGACCAGGCTCGCACCCAAGGCCCAAGGTCTGACTCTACTTCAAGACAACCAAAAAAAATTACAGGACCAAGGGCCGGCCATCGAAGCCCAGGAAAAGACTTTGGTGGGGGAGAGGGAGCGACTGAACGCCATGGCCGTGCAGACCGGGCAACTGCAGAGCTCACTGGAGCGTGCGGCTAACGAAGGCAAGGAACTGGCAGCCAAGAAAGATCTTCTCAACGGTGCCAACGACCAGGAGGCGATGTGCCCCTTGTGCGGAACTCCCCTGAGCGAGGATGGCTGTGAACGCCTGGTTGAGACCTTTGCAGCCGACATTGACGCCAAGCGTGAGGAATACCGGACCACCTCGGCCCAGGTGAAAACGCTCCAGACTGAAACTTCAGAGCTGGAAAGTCGCCTGCCCCAACAGGAACAGGCTTTATCCCAGGCACAGACCAAGCAGCAGGTGGGCCTGCAACAACTGGAACAACAGATGCAGGAAGCTCTGCAAGCCGGAGTGGAACTGGCCGAGGCGACTCCCAAAATGGACGCCATGCGCGCGGCCCTGGCTGACGGATCATTTGCAACTGAGGATTCGGTCCAACTCATAAAATTGGAAGCGCAGATACTGGAACTGGAATACGACCCCGCCGCCCGCCAAAGAATCTTCCAAGAGACTCAGAGCTTGGACGGTTTTGCCCAGCAAGAGCGTTTGTTGGAGCAGGCGGAGGCTGGTTTGCCGGGAGCCAAAGAAGCTGCCGAGCAGAACGCCGCCATGGCCCAGCGTCGCCGGGAAGAACTCCAGTTGTTGGAGTCCCAAGCCGCCGAGGCCAAACAGGCCCTGGTTGGTTTAGCCGCCCTGGAGAACGAGTTTACCCAGGGTGAGCAGCGGGAACGGGAACTGGGCGTAAAAGTTCAGCAGGCCATCGACCGACAAGGCTATCTGCGTGGCCAGGTGGAACGGCAGGAATCGCTGGCTGAAGAACTCAGGTCTGAATCAGCGCGGCTGCACGCCCTGCAAGAAGACCAGTCCATCTACCAGGAAC
The DNA here is from genome assembly GCA_028822675.1 of Dehalococcoidia bacterium. The sequence continues at coordinate 31,073 of JAPKDE010000009.1, forward strand.
TTTCCGTGGCCTTTGGCCGCCAGGGAGTCCAGGCCATGTTGATTGAGACGGTTGTGCCGAGGCTCGAAGACGAGACCAACGTGCTGCTGGGCCGGATGACCGACAACCGGATGAACGTGAAGCTGGAGACCCAGCGGGAACGGGCCTCGGGACAGGGAGACCCTCGCGAGACCCTGGATATATTGGTTAGCGATGAACTTGGCCCTCGTAGCTACGAGATGTACAGCGGCGGCGAGGCTTTCAAGGTCAACCTGGCCATGCGCATCGCCCTGTCCAAAGTATTGGCTCACCGCATCGGAGCGCCCCTACCAACGTTGTTCATCGACGAAGGTTTTGGTTCCCAGGACATGGTGGGACGTGAACGAATCCTGGACTTGATCAACGCCATCGGCAATGACTTTGAGAAGGTGCTAGTAATCACCCACTTGGAAGACTTAAAAGATGGCTTTGAAGTGCGTATCAATGTGGAAAAAACTGCATCGGGCTCAACTTTCTGGATCGACTAAATACTGCCTGGGATTAGAACTCCAGGCGCGAGAAATGAATTGACATCAGACCCAAATAATCAGATTCAGGTACGCCAGGCTGCGTCTCAACACCTGGATACCATCATCGACTTCAACATTGCCATGGCAAAAGAGACCGAGGGCAAAGAACTGGACAGCGAACTGGTCCGGTCTGGCGTGGAAGCCGTGCTCACCCGCAACGACCTGGGGTTCTACCTGGTTGCGGAACACTCCGGACGTCCCGCCGGCCAATTGATGATCACCTACGAGTGGAGCGATTGGCGGAATATGTTTTTCTGGTGGATCCAGAGCGTGTACGTGAGTCCTGAGTTCCGGCGTCAGGGCATCTACAGCGCCATGCACGCCTACGCCGCCACGGAGGCCCGCCGCCAAGGCAATGTGGGCGGGCTGCGGCTCTACGTGGACAAGGACAATACCGTGGCCCAGGGTGTCTATGCCGGTTTCCGGATGCGCCCAACCCACTACGACATGTATGAGATTGAATTCGATTCCAGATAGCGCAAATAACCGGGTAAGCCCCGTTAATCTCAAGGAGAAAGACCATGATTTCAGATAGCGTTAAACAGTTTGCTTCTGAGAACCATCAGGGTGTGCTGACCTGCTTCCGCAAGAACGGCATGCCCCAGAT
>JAPKDE010000111.1 GCA_028822675.1 Dehalococcoidia bacterium
CCCAAGAATGGGTACTGACGGCGCAGGTCGTCCATGGGCATCATCTGTTCCATCAATGATGCAAACTCGGCCATCTCCCGCTGGGTCGCAGGGTCTAAAGCCTGGGCCAGGGCATCTTCCATCTCGCGGCGGGCTTCCGGGGACATACTGTCCAGCATGGACTGCATATGGGCCAACTGCTGTTGCAACTGCTCCAACAGTTCATCAAAACTCTTGGGCGGGTTGTCGCCAAACATCTGGCCAAACTCTTGCATGAAGCCGTCAAAGTCTGGTTCTTGTCCGGCCATCTTGTCGCGGAGCATCTCGTTCAGAGCGCGCATCATGTCGCGGGTGGCGGCCTGATCCTCTTCCGACATGCTCTTGACCTGATCCATCATCTGCTGGCCCATGTTCTGGGATATTTGGCTTTTCAGGGTATCCAGCAGTTCTTGGAACTTCTGCTGGGCGTCGGGGTCCATAAAGTCGTATTCCATCAGATCTTTGATCTGACCGGCAAGACCTTCCGGGAGGGCGTCCAGCTTCTCTTGGTTGTGTTCGGCGCGTTTCTTTAAGAGATCAAGCAGCCCTTCTTGTTGTTCCTTGTCCTCGCCCTTATTAGACTCAGCGTGGGCTTCAACTTGCTCTGAAGCCTCGTCCATACGGCGTTTGATGCCCTCGCGCTCTGTTTGGACAATCTCATCCAAGCGTTCTTTGAGGTCATCCACCACAGAGTCCATGTTGTGCTGCTGTAGTTGTTCGCGGCGTTGGTTCTTGAGTTGCTCCATCAATTCCCGCAGGCCCGGCATCTGCTGGCCGTCGCGGTCTTGTAGCCCCTTGCGCAGCAGGTCACGCAGAGCCTGCATCACGTCGCCGTCCTTGATGATGTCTTCAGAAAGAAGATCCATCAACTGATCAGCGTCGAGTTCAAATATCCGCTGGGTGCCGTCCCATTGGGAGTACTCAGATGAGCGGTAGAGCATTGCGCTTTCCTCGCCATTCAGCCGGGGGTAAACCCAACCGTGTCACAACCAAATTGTTAGGCTCATGATACCTGGGAATTTCGAGCAATAGCAAGAAAAACTGGCTTCTACTAAACAGCTTCTATGGGGTCATACTTGCGTGCTATATTCGGCCTTAATCCGGTTTCTGGCCTAGGTTACAGTGGCTCCCAAGATGTTTTTCAGATGGGAGAGCGCCCACTCGTGTGCGTCCTGTTTGAAGCTGGCCACGCAGTCTGACGGCACTTCCACCGCGTAGTCCCGGTTGCGGGCGTCGGAGGCGGTGTGCATGACGCAGATATCGGTGCAGACGCCACAGATGATTATCTTTTCCGGGGCGCTGGCAGCCAGCAGAGACTCAAGTGGCGTGTTGTAGAAACCGCTGTACCGGTTCTTGGGAATGACGTTGGTCTCCGTCACAAACTCAGCAAGTTCTGGAATCACATTTGGCTCGTCTGTACCCTTCACGCAGTGGACCGGGAACATCTTAAATTCCAAGTCGTCCGGGTCGTGGTGGTCAGAGATAAAGATGATCTCTGAGCCAGCGGCCTGCTCTCGGGATAGCAGTTCATGGATTCTGGGGATGATGCCCCTGGACTCGTCACCGCAATAAAGATTGTGGCCTGGTTCCAAGAACCCCTTAACCATGTCTATCACCAACACTACGTTTGGCATTTAGTTCCTCTATTTCCTGGCCGGGCTGACTGGCGGTGATTCCGGTTCGGGTGTTTCGATTTCAGGTCGAGGTGGTGGTGGCTTTTGAGATATGTTCTTTGGAGGAACGGTTGGGTCAAAGAGAGTACCATCCAGGATTAAGTCCTCTATTACAGCCTTGCCGGAGCTACCGATAGACACCCTGACTTTAACGTCCGTTGCCTGGTCAATAATGAACCCTTTTCCCTCAGGGATGAAAAAGGTGTCGATGCCAAATTCCAATCTTTGCCGGTCATTGACGGTGCCCTTGATGTAGACACGTACCCCCTCGGTTCTTCGCGGGTATAGGCATCGGCAACCCAGACTCCATTCGGATGCTCGTATAGCTGAACGTAGAACGGTTCTCCTCGATCGCTATCCTTAGCCCAGTTGGGTAGTTCTGCAATCTTGTAATCCAAGATGGCAAAATCGCCCTGCAAGATAGAACGTGGGTCAACCGGCGCAGTCTCCAATAGGACGCTGGTACCGCTGCGGAGGGTGTCCTCTTTGAAGGCGATGAAAGCCAGCAATAATATAATCTGCCCGGCCACCGTAGCCCAGAAGGCAATCTTCAACGGAAGGCTCATCTTGACCCTCCTGCCTGGCCTGGCCTGGCCTTTCGGATATTAATGCCGCTGACCGGATGAGTTCCACCATCTTCTGTCGCGCACGTTCTACCAGGTAGCCGCCGACCAGCAGAATCACGCCCGCCGCCACAAAAATCAGCGACCGGTCGAAAAGGTCCCAACTGTATTCAAAGTACCTGGCAGTTATGTCAATGCCAATGTACGCCAGGCCAATGTTTACCCAGGCCTCTCGGCCGCGCAGATACCCGGACACCAGCACGCCCAGCAGGGCAAAGGCTAGTAATCCGTTCAAAACCGCCGTGTATAAAACGCCGGTTTCAGAACCGACGCTGATCACAACGTAGGCAGCGGCCAACGCGATGACGATGGCTACGCCTTCAATCCTCACTAGGGTAAATGAATTTTCGTTACGCCGATGCAACCACGCCGTTGCTGTGACCAAGCCCAAAACCAGCACACCAGCGACCACGATCAAAATCTGGTAACCCAACTCAATATCGCCCCTGGTGAAGCGGCCATACTCCAGGGAGTCGAAGACGTCTTTAAAGGTCAGGAAAAAGATTGACCCCAATGCAGTAATCAAGCCGACCAGCTGGAAGACTTCAGAATAAGGACGGAGGAACTTTATCTCTTCTTTGATTCGCCCAACGGACAGAATCAGTAAGCCCAGAATCAGGAACATGGACGCCCCTAATAAAGCCTCACCGCTGTTCACATTCTCGATCCAATCGGGCAACCTGAAGCCCAATGTCAGCAGCAACAGAACCAGCCCCAGGAACTGGATGGGTTGGGATTTGACGATGTAGACCAGCGGGGCAACTCCCAGAAACCAGAACAGCATCAACCGAGGATCGTTCACATCAACGTGATAAACCTGGCCCACCAGGTGCACGCCGGCCCCATAGATAACACAGGCCAAAAGAATCATGCCGGTGCCAACGCGGACATAGCCCCGGTGGTAGCGCAGGTAATAACCAAGACCGTGGGCAGTGAGGATGGAACCAAAGATTATGGCCAGCTTGGGCCAGCGGTCAATCCCGTCCCAATTGGCGGCAAAGAACATGATGATACCCAACCCGACCAGGACTGACCCAATCACAGCCAATGCGGTGACGAGCCGTCCTTGGGCCTGGATCGCTCTGGGGGCCTGGTCGGTGGCGGAATAGCGGCTGCGAATGACCTGGCTTTGCTCGGCCGTGATGATGCCAGCCGACTCCCAGCGAGCTAATTCGCTGGGTAGCCGCTCTAAAAATCGTTCGCCATCTGATCCGGTGTTGGAACTGTTCTCTACCATCTCTATATCTTAAAGACGTAAACCAACCAGTAAAAGTTCCCAGCGCACCGAACTAGTCAGAAGCTACGCCAGTGGAGTGGGCTGGGTTGCGCCTAAACAGGGCTGGCGAACTGTGCGTCTTCAGCCAGCATGCTGGATAGTCCCACGGCCTCGAAGCACGCCTCAAGGGTGACCATGTTGTCCATCAGGTGCGCGGTGGTGCCGGTCTCTTTCAGTTGCGCCATGACCTGCTCAACGATGTGGGTCACTGAAAGCAATGCGCTGGCCGGGTAGATGACAATCTTGAACCCGAACTTCTCCAATTCCGCTGCCGATAGCAAAGGCGATTTGCCCGACTCCACAAAGTTGTAGAGCAGGGGGATATCCAGGTTCTTGGCAACCTGCTCCACCTCTTCCGGAGTGCGCAGAGCCTCGACGAACAGGGCGTCGGCACCGGCTTTCATGTACTCCTCGCAGCGGTGCATGGCGTCTTCCCAGCCGGTCACAGCAATTGAGTCGGTCCGCACTATAATCGTAAAGTCGTCGTCGGTGCGGGCGTCCACTGCAGCCCGAATCTTCTGAACCATATCCTGGGTGGAAACAACTTTCTTGTCGTCCAGGTGGCCACAGCGCTTCGGCATCTCCTGGTCTTCTATGTGCACCGCAGCCACGCCAGCCCGCTCATACTGCCTAATGGTTCTCCGGACGTTTAGGATGCCGCCGTAGCCGGTGTCTGCATCAGCAATCAGTGGCACATCCAAAATGTCGGCGATGGATGCCGCGTTGGCAATCATGTCGGTCATGGTCGCCAGTCCCAGGTCTGGGTAGCCAAGCTGGGCTACTGAAGTACCTGCGCCGGTCATATACACCGCCGGGAATCCGGCTTTCTGGATCAACTTGGCGGTGAGGCAGTCATAAGCCCCCGGCACTTGAATGATGCCGGGTTGTTTAAGTAGTTGGCGGAATTTGGTGGTGGTGCGCATGTTGACCTCCAGTGGTGGTGCGTCGATTAGACGTGAAAACGTTGCGGTATTATACATCGCCTGACGAGACGAATAACTACGGAGCGGGACTCACATTTTTTGCCGGATAGGTTAGAATAGCGCCGGAAACGGATCCGAGGCTCTGACCCGTTCGGTCATGGATAGTGACACGGACAGGGACACGGTTAAGGGAAATATGGCATCTATGAGACTTCAGGTAGTTGTTGCAATGCCTCCGGCTATCCGAGATGTAGTCGGGATTGAACGACTGAACGATCTTAAAAATGCGCATCAAGATGTTGCCATTGAAATGGCTTTCAAGCATGACAAGTTCATCGAACTCCTCCCGCAGGCTAACGCCGTAATCACTCACCATACGTTCCGGTTTCCGGAATATTTCTTCAACAACAATCCCAAGCTACGTTGGGTCCAAAGTATCACGGTTGGATTGGACGCTTTCCTGACCCCTGAGATGATTGCTGCGGGGCACTTGACCATCACCACTTGCAGAGGGCCCTTTGGTCCGCTTGTCGCCGGGCACGCGACCATGTTGATGCTGGCCTTGGCTCGTGATTTGCCGGTATATCTCCAGAGCCAAGCCAAGCACCAATGGCGTCCTAGGGCAACTGGCGGCGTACCAAACATATTGCAACTGTTCGGCAAGACAGTGGCGATCCTGGGTGTTGGCGACATTGGGGGACATTTGGCGCGTATCTGTAAAGTTGGGTTCGGCATGAAAGTTTTAGGCACTGCCCGTAGGAGTCGTGACAATCCCCACGTTGACCGCTACTTTGACCTTTCAGAACGGAACGCCAATTTGGCGTAATCAGACTTCGTGATCAACTGCCTGCCATCAGTTCCGGAGACCATTGGCATAATTGGGAAACAATCCTTGGCTGCGATGAAACCTTCCGCGTATTTAATAAACATCGGAAGGGGAGACGCCGTGGATGAAGATGCTCTGATCGACGCTCTTTCGACTGGCAAGATCGCTGGCGCAGCCGCCGATATTTTTGCCCAAGAGCCGCTCCAAGATGATAGCCCCCTCTGGGATATGCCGAGCATGATCATCACGCCCCATGCCGCGCCGGGAACTGACCTGATGGGGCAAGAGTTGGTGGACTTCTGGAGTGAGAATATCCGGCGTTTTGCCGAAGATGAACCGCTGTTGGGAGTGGTAGACGCCAAGGCCGGGTATTAGCCAGTTAGGCGATCATGCCGCCGTCACCTTAATACCAGTCAATCAGGCAATCATGCCGCCATCAATGGTCAGGACCTGGCCGGTGATATAACTGGCACCGTCGCTGCAGAGGAAAATCACCGCTTCAGCCACGTCGGATGGGGTGCCGAACCGGCCCATGGGTATCTTGGCCAGTATTGCTGCCTGCTTGTCCTCGGGAATCTCTTCCACCATGGAGGTGGTGATGTAGCCAGGGGCTAGAGCGTTGACGGTCACGTTCCGGGAAGCCACTTCTCTGGCGACGGCCTTGGTCAGCCCAATCAACCCCGCTTTGGCGGCGGCGTAGTTGGCCTGGCCAGGATTGCCGGAGAGCCCCACCACGGATGACATGTTGATTATGCGGCCAGAACGCTGTCGAATCAGGTGGGTCATGGCGTAACGGGTGCAGAGGAACGCCCCGCGCAGGTTCACATTGATGACGCTGTCAAAGTCTTCAGGCTTCATCCGAATCAACAGTTGGTCTTTATTGATGCCGGCATTGTTGATCAGAATATCGATGTTGCCAAAGTGTTCAATCATCATTTTGATGACCGACTCGGCAGCCTCTTCTTGAGAAACGTCCCCACCGCAGAGGACAGCTTCGCCACCGGAGTTGTTGATGGAATCTACGACGATTTTTGCGGCATCCGGGCTGGCATGGTAGTTGACGCCCACTTTTGCACCGGCCTCGGCCAGACGGCAGGCCACAACAGCGCCGATACCACGGGAAGCTCCGGTGACCAGCGCGACTTTTCCACTTAGGTCGATACCAGCCATCGGTTTGCTCTACCTGCCTGCGCCGCTTTCGGTTTTAGCATTCATTGAAGCTAGGTCAGTCCGCATGATGTCCACCATGCCCAGCTCCGCGTAGCGGACAGAAGTGCTGATGGCGGCCAGAATTTCGTCGGCTTTGCTGGAACCGTGTCCCAATATGACTGGGCCGTTTACGCCAAAGAGCGGGCCGCCGTTGGTGCGGGTGCGGTTGGTCAGTTGGACCAACTCTGCAGCAAATTTACCCAGCTCATTTCCATCTACTGATGACGCCAGGCGTTTTTTGGCGTAGGCGGCAAACGCAGCGCCGAGACCCTCAGTGAATTTAATCAGGATATTGCCAACAAACCCGTCACAGATGATAACTTCTGCTTTTTGGGTGAAGAAATCCATCCCTTCAACGTTGCCGACAAACTTCATGTTGCTTTCTTCAAAGACCTGGTAGCTCTCTTGGACCTGCTTATTGCCCTTGTTGGATTCGGATCCAACGCTGAGTAGGGCCACTCTGGGGTTTTCTATACCCATGTACGTGCGGGCCCAGGTAACACCCAATGACGCAAAGCTGAGCAGCAGACCGGGTCGGCAATCGATGTTGCTGCCAATATCCACTAGTACGGTATTGGGTGCCAGACCCAAAAACGGGCCGCCCAAGCAAGGCCGTTCCAGGCCTTCAAACAGACCCAAGGTCAGCACGGCGCTGGCCATTGAACCACCGGTAGACCCCATGGAAACCATGACGTCGGCATCGCCGCTCTTGACCAGTTTAGTGGCAACCACCACTGAGGACTTGGGCTTGGAGCGCATGGCCTGCAACGGGTGTTCGTCGTCGCGTATCTTATCTACTGAGGGCACGACACTGATGGAGATGCCGGAGGTGTCGTGTTTGCCCAGTTCTTCTTCAACCGGTCCCTGGTCGCCCACCAAAATCACTTCGGCGTTGGTGGCTTTGGCCGCCAGGATAGCGCCCTTAACCGTTTCAACCGGTCCGTGGTCTCCGCCCATGGCGTCCATCGCCACTCTCACTGGGCTAGATCCGTTATCCGTAGTTTCTGTCATAGTGTTCCTTCCTCGTTTGACTGGCGTCCTGCCGGGTTTCGCCGGGCCATTCGCTAAAGGTTCCTACCTCTGGTTATTTGTCCTGGTTATTTATCATGAAACTGGCTGTGCCAGCTATCAGTTCTTGCCCGCTGTTGGTGTTTCTGACTCCCACCGAGTACGTCCGTGAGGAGTCCTGTTCTTTAGATAGATTGCCCCAGGCCGCAACATGGTCTTCTAAATAGGCGGCACCCTTGAACCTGACCCTAAGGCCGCCGGATTCCAGCCAATAGCGCCCGTGGGCGGACGCCATCATCTCAGAAACAAAGGCCAGAGTCAGCATTCCATGGGCGATGATTCCACCGAATTGGGTGCTCGCGGCAAATTCCAAGTCCAGATGCAGCGGGTTGTCGTCACCAGACGCCTTGGCATAGGCGTTCAATTGGGCTTGGTTAATCTGTTTTGAGATAA
>JAPKDE010000112.1 GCA_028822675.1 Dehalococcoidia bacterium
CTTCGATTTCGGGGCCATGGCCAGCCTCCTGCTATTTTCAATTTTTAAGCCGCGACTTTTACCTAGGCGGGCAGCCTAGAAAGGTCGGCGGTGGGAGAACTCAACTTCTTCGTTGGTGATGAACTCCAGCAAAACAGCTTTGCCCTCTTCCTCGGTGACCTTGCGGGCCCGAGTGAAAGCGGCGCTGATCTGGTTGGGGTCTGTGATGCGCTCAGCGTAACCGCCCATGGCCTTGCCCAAGTCGGCGTAATTGCCGCCCAGGTCCCGGGTGCCGTAGAGATTATGGGAGTCGGTCATTTGCTTGGTTTCAACGGCCATGGTCGAGTTGTTCAGCACCACGGTGATGATTGGAATGTTGCTACGGACGGCAGTCTCAAAGTCCAGACCAACCATACCGAAGGCGGCATCGCCCATGAAGTTGACACAGACTTTTTCCGGGGCGGCCAGCTTGGCGCCGATGGTCAGACCCAGGCCGGTGCCCAGGCCGTGAGACTTGCCCCAGCCCAGGTAGGTTCGGGGGCCGTTTGACCGGTAGAACGGGGTCAACTGGTCGCGGGGGCTGCCCGAGTCGTGGGTGACGATGGCGTCTTCCGGCGGAATCGTGTGCATGAAGTCCCAGATGACCCGGTACGGGGTCATGGGAGTTGAGCTATCAGAGAGCTTGGCCCGCCACTGGGCCAGCCAGCCTTCACGCTCTGACTGAACTTCCTTCGCGGTGGACTGGTCGTCTTTGCGGCTGTTGCCGACGATGGCCTGGCAGGCTTCAATCAACTGTCGCAAGACCAACTTGGCGTCGCCGACGATGGGCAGGTCGATGTTGTAGTCCTTGTTGATGTCTGACGCGTCGTTGGTGGCCTGGATCAATGTCTTTCCGGACGGTATGTTCATAACCATGCCGTGCTTGGTGAAGCTGGTGCCAATACCGCAGATCAGGTCTGACCGGCGGATGAAGTGGTAGGCGTGTCCGGAGATGGTCGGGCCAGTGCTGCCCAGGGCCAACGGGTGGACCTCCGGGAAGGCGCTCTTGCCCAACAATGTGCTGGCTACCGGGACCTGGAGCAATTCTGCCAGCTCCAGCAGTTCATCGGTGGCCTTGGCGTAGAGCACACCTTGACCGGCCATGATCACCGGGTAGTGGGCAGCGCAGAGGGCTTTGGCAGCGGCTTCAACGTCGGCCGGGTTGCCCTGGCTAACGGTGGGACGGCTTGGTACGTAGTAGAAAGACTCTTCGCTGACTTCTTCCAGCGCCACATCGGCGGGAATCTCAACAGCCATAGGGCCGCCCCGACCCTGACGCAGCCCGGCGAAAGCCCGGCGCATGATATCTGAGGTTCGGTCGGCCACGTTAACTTGTTCGATGGCCTTGGTGATGTCGGCATAACCCTTGAGTGAGTTGTAATGAGGTGCGACGCCGGCTCTGTCTCGTGGGTGGCCCAGGGGTAGCAGTAGTATCGGCACGGAGTCGGAAAATGAGGTTGCGATACCGGGGTAGGCGTTTTCAGCACCCGGCCCGTATTGCATGGCAAACACGCCCATGTGGTCGCCGTTGCTAACGCGACTGAGGCCGTCGGCGATTCCTACACCAACGCGCTCTTGGCGGCAGATGATGGGCCGGATCCCACCAAGGGCGGCGGCTTCAATCACTGGGGTTGTCGGGAAACAAGGAAGGTACTGAACGCCCTCCCGCTTTAGAATCTCTGTTATGGCTTCAATCGTGTTCAATTGGGGCCGCCTCCTGATTAATGTCGTTGTTTAAGTTTCTATTGACGTTGTTAATGATGTTTCAGCGTGGCTGAAACGGCATAGTTTCAGGGCTCATGGGGTCAGGGAAACAGTGCAAATCACAAGCCTAGTTTTTAGCCACGGCGAGTATACCACCGCTCACGAATGGAGGCATCAGAGAATCGACGTAGACCCGACCCGGAGCGGCCACTGGATTCTGAGGAGTGCCGTAGGTTGACCCTACCAGGGGAAACAACTGTCATTCAGAGGAGTGCCGTAGGCTGTGACCCAACCAGGAGAAACAACTGTCATCCAGAGGAGTTCCGTTGGTCGATGAAGAATTTGCCAACCTTCAACTTGTCAGACTCTTCACTTCGCTCAGGGTGAGACCGGAGGCACGGCCTCCGTCATTCCTGCGAAGGCAGGAATCCAGTAGGTTCGCCAAAACGATGATTGGTTTCTCGCAGTCATTCTGGATTCCCGCCTTCGCGGGAAAGACGGAGTGCGTGAACGACGAGTCTTTTGTAGAACCGCTAATCCTGAGCTCCGACCAAGGTCGAGAGTCTCGATTTATCGGACTTGTCGAAGGACGTGTTTTCGGATGACCAATGAGTTACGCAGAATCGAGTGGTTCGACAGGCTCACCATGAGCGGAACGTTCCCTCACCATGAGCGAGTGGTTTGGTTGGCATATGAATGTTGGCGTAGGGGCAGGTTTCTAATCTGCCCTGTTTGTGCACGGCCAATTAATTGTGGCAACCAGGTTTTCTGCGCCCACGGTCGGCTGCAACGGCAAGGTTTGGCCTAACCGTGCCGGGCGGGTTATAAACCCGCCCCTACAGCGGTGCTCGGCTCGCGGCCTGGCTGCAAATCCCGTCATTCCTGCGAAGGCAGGAATCCAGATGACCCGCCAAAACCCTCTCCTGTACGGCAAGACAATCATCACGGCAACAGAATCATCCGCAAATGGTGAGCCTGTCGAACCATTGCCTATTCGCAGGTTTGAATGCATGACAAGTAGAACTTCGTCTAAATCAGGCTGACGCTGAGCGCACTAATCCCGCCTGAAGCCATGCGTGGCCAACATTGTGCCAGCTAAGTCAGGCAGACCTATGCTGGATGGCTTTAGGCTTAAGCTTTATTCAGGGCTTCAATTCGGACTGCGGCCGGTTTCAGGATGGCGTAGAGGAAGTCGTTGGCGGGGGTGGGGATTTTCAGTTCCCGCGCCATGCGAACCACAGTGCCGGTCAGTCCTTCCAGCTCCACGGGACGCTGGTCGGTGAAATCTTTGGCCATTGACGCGCGACCCTGACCAGGGAAGCGGTCCAGAGAATCCATGGCCCAGGCAAGAGAGTCGGGCATGATGGGAGCGCCGCGGGCTTTGCCAACGGCCAGTACCTCTTCAATGGCGTCGCGTATCAGTTGTCTGGTCTCCGGCTTGGTGCGCATCTCTTCATAGACGCAGTTGGCAGCGGCGCAGACGGCTGCGGACCCGGCGATGTACGCAAACTTTTTCCAGAGCATGCCGGGCATGTTCTCGTGCAGGTTTACCCGCCAACCGGCTTCCTGGAAGCGTTGTAGCAGGTTTTCACCTCGGCGGCTGATGCCCACGTTCATTTCGCCGAAAGCCGCGATGCCAGGCCCGTTTTGAGTGACAACGCCCGGTTCAGAAATGCGACCTTCCATGTAAGCAGAACCAATCATGACGTTGTCTTCACCCACGGTCTCGGCTAATATCTCGCCGTTATCGATGCCGTTTTGCAGGGTCAGTACCACTGTCTCCGGGCCGATTAGGGGAAGGACAGCGGAGACGGCGTCTGAGTTGTGGTACATCTTGACTGTGAAGATCACCAAGTCTTGCTCGCCGACGCTCGACGTATTGCTTGTGGCATTGCCGGGAACGGTGAATGTGCCGTCTAATTGGCTCTCCACCCTTAGTCCGTTATCCTGGATGGCCCGCAAATGCGGCCCCCTGGCAATAAACGTTACTTCATGTCCGGCGCGGGCCAATAACCCGCCAAAGTAACCGCCGACTCCACCGGCCCCAATGACCGCTACCTTCATGTCCTCGCTGGCTCCTATGCCCATTGGTAACCCAACTCCCTAACTAAGTGATCAGTCCCTGTTTTAGTTTTTATCAATGATACAGCGATTTTAAATTCGGCTTAGTCCCGGTTTTCCACCGGGTGGCTAAATTCTTCTCGCAGGTCCCGCTTCAGTACTTTGCCCATGACGTTGCGGGGTAATTCTCCCACAAAGATTACGGAACGGGGCCGCTTGTAACCGGCCAGCCGCTCCCTGCAGAATTCGATGATCTGCTCTTCGGTGACGTGGTCGGATTGGCCAACGACTACCGCTCGTACCTCTTCACCCCATTCCACGTCCGGCACGCCAATCACGGCGGCGTCGTCTAGTTCGGGGTGAGAGCGCAGCACCTGTTCCACTTCTTCAGGTGAGATCATCTCGCCGCCGCGCTTGATGAAGTCCTTGGCGCGACCTGACAGAAATATGTAGCCGTCTTCGTCCTGGTAGCCCAGGTCTCCGGTGTAGATCCAGCCGTCGCGTATCGTGTCACGAGTGGCGGCTTCTTCCCGCCAGTAACCGGCCATCATGCGGGAGCCTCGGGCCACAATCTCGCCGTTCTCGCCTACCGATACCGTCTTGCCTTCTTCGTCCACGATGCTAACTTCCACATCGTCCAGAGGCTTGCCGATCGAGGTCAGGCGTTTCAGTTTGGTTTCGATCTCTTCCGGGCTGCCGTCCAACACGTGGTCGTCCGGCGGCAACATGGTGATGGTGGAAGCGGTCTCAGTCTGGCCAAAGGCGTTGATGAACCGTGCGCCGGGGAATTTCCCAATCGCGTCTCGAATTACTTCCAGGGGCATGGGGGCCGCGCCGTAGGTAATGACGCTGAGCGACGATAGGTCGTAGTCGCCAAAATTGGGGTGCTCAATCAGGTGCTTCAGCATGGTCGGCACCAGCATGGCCCGATTGGCTTGGTTCTCCTGGGCTAGTTTTAGCCATTCGCCAGCGTCGAACTGGCGCATCACCACCAACGTGCGCCCGCCGTAAACCGCAGCCAAAGCGGCTTGGAGTCCGGCTATGTGGTAGAAGGGCACCGTGATGAGATTGCTTTCTTCGACGTCTGGGTCGGCTGGCTCAACGGTGGCTAGCAGGTACGACGAAAAGCTGTCATGGGTCAGCATCACGCCCTTGGGGACGCCCGTGGTGCCGGCGGTGAACATGATTACTGTTGTGTCTTCGTCGCCAGCCTCCGGGAAGTGCATCTGGTCGGGCGATGACTCGGCGAGAAATTCTTCGTAATTCTTGCCGTTCTCGGTGGCCTCTCCGTCCAAGATGATGATGCCTTCAGATAAACGACTGCCTTCCGGGACCAGCGGTAAATACCGTTCCCCCAGCAGGAGGCAAGTGGGCGAGGCAATCTCCAGCATCTGGGCCAGTTCGTCGGTCTTGGCCCTGAAGTTTATGGGCACGTAGATGGCGTCAAGCTGGGCCGCCGCAAAATAGGCTTCAATGCACTGATTGGTGTTTACCTGCATGGTCGCCACCCGGTCACCAGGGCCAACTCCCAACTCGGAAAGTCCGTTGGCCAGCCGGTTGACCCGCTCTGCCAGACCTTCAAAGGTGATGGTCTGGCCGTCAAATACCATTGCGGCGCGTTCTGGGACGATGGCCCCGGCAATGGTCAAAAATTCAGAGGTGTTCATCTATAAATTCTCGCGTAATTCCTGAAGTATCTAGCTGGTCAGCCTGGCTGCCAAACGGCTTTCAAGCTCCAGTGCTTTGGGCAGGTCCAGGTCCATCCCCTGGCGTAGCAACTGCTTCATCGCGGCCACTGCATCGGTCGGTAATTCTGCCAATTTGTCAGCCAAACGCCAGGCTTCATCTCTGAGCGACTCCGGTGGTGTCAGCCGGGTTATCAAGCCCATGGATAGCGCTTCTTCGCTCTCGATACGCCGACCCGTCAGCAGTAAATCCATGGCCCGCGATGTGCCGATTGCCCTGGGTAGAGTCTGGGTGCCACCGGCAGCCGGAATCATCCCCAGTTGGACCTCTGGTAGAGCAAACACCGTGCCCGTGGCAGCCAGCCGAATGTCGCACAGCAGGGCAATCTCTAGCCCGGAACCGATGCAGTATCCGTGCACTGCAGCGACGATTGGTTTATGCAAGTTTACCAGTTGCCCCCAAACGTCTCTTTCCCAGCGTACTTGCCGGGCAATCACCTGGGACGGCGCAGTGCCAAATTCGGTCAAGTCGGCGCCGGCACAAAAGCCGCGTCCCTCGCCGGTAATCAACAATGTTCGGATGTCTGGGTCCAGTTGGACTGCGGCTAGGGCTTCCGAGAAATCATCCCGCATCTGCACGTTGTAGGCATTAACCACCTGGGGACGGTTCAACGAGATATGGGCCACCGCACCGTGCACCTGAAACAGCAGGGTCTGGAAGCCGCCTGAATCAGGCCCAGTATGAGACATAGGTAAAGAGACTATGCCTCTGGGACGGCCCTGGCGTAGAGGTCGTCCAAATCTACTTCTGTATAACGAAGACCAATGTTCTCCAGGGCATGGGCGTCACTTACCGCCATCAACATCAGATCATGCTCCGACGCGATCTCTGAGACCTGGTCCTTGCGGATGTGCCAATTGTGGATGTAGTTGTCAATCTCGATGGCGTGGATATCCGGCTCAATCAGTATCTCTGGCGAGTAATAACCCGGATGGCAATACGTGCGAAACACGCCGCCACCGTCAGGCAGGAATAATTCAGCTACCTGGTACTCGGCAAAGGGGTTGGCTTCCGGGCGAATCTCAATCTCCCAGCCGGGCAGGATGACCACCTGACCGGGGAAATGCTTTTCCACTATCTCGCGGAGTTCCATGCCCCACTCTTTATTGTGGTGGTCGGTGATACCGATGCCATCAATGCCCTGAGACTTGATCTGGTTAACGATCTTCTCCGCGATCTCAACGGTTGGCGGCACAAAATTGAAAGCCTCCCACGGGTGGGTGTGGAGGTCTAGTTTTAATTTCAAAGAGATTCCCTTTGCGTATCTCGCGTGACTATTGAGCGTTGTTGAATGAAAGGTGTTGAATCAGGACCCGGTGAATTCAGGGCCCGGTTTGTCTAAGAACGATTTTAACCCTTCGGCCCTGTCCGATGTGGATTGCAGTATAACGTTCAGGTCGGCTTCCAGTCTCAGACCCTGGTCTAAGGATAGGTCCAGACCTTTGCCAACGGCCTCTTTGGCGTATCGCGCGCCGATGGGACTACCGCCAGTTATCTGCGCTGCTATCTCCGAGACTATCTGACCCAAGTTTCTGGGTTGGTCGGCTACTCGGTTGACCAGGCCAATGGCCAAGGCCTCCGCAGCGTCGACCATTCTGCCAGTCAGCAGCATATCCCTGGCCCAGGACGGGCCAACCAACCTGGGCAGTCTTTGGGTGCCTCCGTCTTGGGGAAGGATACCCTTGGCCAGTCCGGAGAAGCCAAAACGGGCGGAAGGGACGCAAATGCGCAGGTCCCCCGCCAATGCAAGTTCCAAGCCCGGGCCGGTGGCATCGCCATTCAGGGCCACCAACACCGGAATCTTCAGTGCGGCAATTTTACTTCCGGTAGATTCAACGGTTTCTTCTTCGCCCTGTTCTACGTGGCTCTCTTCGTGGTCTTCTCCCGGATTTTCTATAGAAAAGACTTCACCGGCGGCTGTCAGCACTAGCAGGCGTAGCCTGTCGTTCTCAGATATGAGGCGGCAGGATTCTCCCAAAGAGAAGGCCATCTCTGTATCGATCCGGTTGCCATTGTTCGGACGATTAAGCGTAATGGTTGCCAAGTAGGCGTCCAATGTGAGAGTCACGGAACCAATTGTGATAGTGTCGGCGATGGGAATTCCTCTTTGTGAACCTGTATTCAAGTCACCCGTATTCAAGACAATCCAAGGATCCCTAAACACACCCAGGAACGTACCCAGGGCAGTTGTTGGCAAAGTGTCTGGGCGGCGGGTGTTACTCAACACCTGAATACTAGGCCGGACACACGAATGTTGACAAGGTCTTGTGCCCGCCCTAACATGGATTGGCACTCTCAATTCGAGAGTGCTAATTCTACGTGAGAATAATGCCGGGCTACCATATTTCCCCGGCGATTTAGAAGGAGGCCACGGTGGCAAACTTTACGCCATTGGGAGAACGTGTAGTGGTGAAGCCCAGCGAGGGTGAACAGACCACTAAAGGCGGGATATATCTACCCGATACCG
>JAPKDE010000113.1 GCA_028822675.1 Dehalococcoidia bacterium
AAGAAATCAGCGTCGAACGTCGGCAATTCACCCGGGCCGAAGTAGCCGGTGGTGTACTTCCCGGTGCTCTCGTCGTGCAGAGTGAAACCTTCCAGGTCATGGGTGCCTTTACCAAGCACTTGGCCGGTCTCGATGTAATATTCCATGACTGCCTTGGCCCCGTACTTGTTTATGGGGCAGACCTTCATGCAGATAGCGCAGCCTTCGTACCGGGACATGACCGGTCGGCAGCGTTTGTAGATCAGTTTGTTCTTCTCAACTCCGCGCCACCAGATCTTCTCGCGCATCAGGGCGCGACCAGGGCAGCGGTTGACACACACCTGGCATACCTGACAGAAGGCGTGGAAACCGTAGTCTTCCGGCTTATCAAAGGTAACCGGGGCGTCGGTGGTGATGATTTGCAGTCGGCAGCGTGCTCCGGCGTGGGGAGTCAGTAGCTGTCCGTTGGCACCAAGTTGGCCCAATCCAGCGGCAACGAACATGGGGATGGTTGCAGCGCTGTGGTTGCTGGGGCCGTGCAACTGGGCGTGATAGCCCAGGGATAGGATGTAATCAACCATCCTCAGTCCCATGGGCGCTTGAATCTCATAGGTACCGTAGTGACCATGCTCCGCAGCCATGCTTGGTGCGGTCTGGGTCTCGGCGAAATCTTGCTCCAATGCTATGCAGATGGCATTGGGGTATTTAACGTGGTCTTTCCGGTCTTGGTAAACAAACCGCAGGTCGTGGTTGGTAAAACCAATGTCCAAGAATCCCATCTCAACAGATTTATCACGAATCAGTTGGGTTATATCCTCTCCGGAAGCGGTGCCGGTAGGTTGCAGTTCACCAGTACGGTTCATCAAAGGGTAGAACTCTTCCATCGTGGCTTGATGCTCGTGATGGTAGGCCTGCATGGCGGGTGTTCCCACGCTAGGAGCCCATTCAGTGTCTGCACCATGCTCAACCTGCTGGCGAAGCAAAGGATACTCTCTACTGTAGAAATCAATGTCTTTGCTGACCATTGGAATGCCAGGAACAGTTTCCAGTTCCTCAGGGATTGGTATTTCTACGGAATCCATACCGGCTTTTCTACCGGGACGAACAACGACGTGACCTACTTTCAACATTGGTTTAACTCCTTTTCAACCTGTGGGGGTACTTAACGTGGATTCTGCCCGACACAATGCCTGATGTCAACAAGCCTAGGCACGAGTAAGGTCAGTATCGGTGATAAACCGGGGCAGAAAAGATCAAAAAGACCTGTCTTATCCAGATAACCGCTTTTTGGAAAGATCGATGCTTGGGGTTTCAGACGGGTTGATTCCGTTGAGCAGTCCCATGTAATAGGTCACATGGTCACCCAGAACAATCATGGCCAGAGACTGGGCCAATCCGCCGCCCGGGACTCCGGTAAACATCCTGTTCTTAATTCCAAAACTGTCCAGGGTCTCTATTAAAACATCGTATCTTTTGCCCAGTTCAGGGGTGGTTTGATAAGGCCTTAATAGAAGTGCAGTAGTGCGCTGCTTGATCTCAGGGCTGGCGGGGAAGCTCTCAACCGAGTTGTGAAACAATTCCGGAAGCACTTCAGCAAAAGCCCAGGATTTGCCATTTTCATTGATCTGAGACTTCCATCTAAGGGCCATACCAGAAAGGCTACCGCCCCCATAAACCACCGTCAGCCCCCCATGGAGTTCTTTGGCCAACTGCTTGGCAGGGTTGGCTTCAGCCGGCACCCCAATTCCAACCTGAGAGACCATCAAGTCGGCGGCGGCAACCGCTACCGCAACATCAGCGTCTGTGAGGCTGATTGCTCCAATGCTGTTCAACAATGAAGCCAGCAACATCAAGTTGCACCCTACGGCGCTTCTTGGTTCACCCGGGGCATCCACAGTCAAAACCGGAATCCCGGCGCTGCCGGCCAGGCGGCCCAATGTTCCCCCGCCAACTATAGCCGCCATGGAGACGCCACCTGATTGGGCGTGATTGAACATGGCGATGGTCTCTTCTGTTTCACCAGAGAAACTGCAGGCAATGACCAATTGTTTGGAATTAGCGGTAATGCCGGGGACGCTGAAATCACGGACCACCCTGATAGGTTTGCCCGACAATGGGTCAGCCAAATCAGCGGCCAGGTTTCCCGCAATGGCCGAACCACCCATACCAGCAACAATCACCTCAGTACACTGGCGCCAATCGTCTGGGGTGTCAGTCTTTTTAGCCTGATGCCAGGCTTGATTGCACTGGGTAGGCAAACCCCGGAGGCGCAGGTTCAGACCAGAGGGGTCTAACCTCTCGTAAACTGAAGCGTCATCTAGATTAATCATCGCGTTATTCTTCGCGTCACGGTCCAATCCCAATTCTCATTTCACGTCCAGAACCGAGCCCTTTATTAGGCAAAACCTGAGATTTCAGCCTATCCGGTCCCAATTCAATGGACGGTCATTTCCACACCCGATTAATACGGAACTATACGCCAATTGACCGCTCAGTTTACGGTGTCAAAGATGCAATTAAATAGTAAAAATTAACTGTTTACCTTGGCAATTAGCTCAATTAAACCAATGAATTCCAGAAAATCTCCAGCCAACATAAGGCACTTTCCATAATATTTGCCAGGATTGTTATTGGGACCGAGGGCCTCCAAAACTTGAAACCTGAATTGCATATACCGATTCAGCTACAAGCTGGATTCTAACGAAATTCATACAAAGGACACCTTGACGTGGCGAAATCAATAAAATCTATCTGCTTTAAAGCTCTCACTTACCAGTGTGGATATGGGAGCTAAATCCAAGCTTTGCGACAATTAGGGCCGCAGAAGTATAAAAATGGGGCCATTTATGAGAATTAGTATCCCGGGACTTGGTGGTCGTCTCCGCCGGGCCCGTAACGGAACCGGTCTTAGCCAAGAGGCAGTTGCTGAGCGTATCGGCGTTTCCTGGATGACTGTCCACCGGTGGGAGCGATCACAACGCGCCGTCCCCGATTACCTTCTAGACAAACTCTGCGATCTTTACGACAAACCCCTTCGCTGGTTCCTCACATTGGAAGAAGGTGATTTGGAACAAGAGAATAGTCCTGCAGATGGTTCAGGAAAGGTATCTGATGGGTCTGGCTCTTACAACAAGAAAGCCGGTATCGGCACCGACGCCGCAGGAAGGGTTTACCGAAAAATTGCTGATGCACCTTCCAACTACATACCCCTAATAGAAAAAGTTGTGGTAGACATCCTAGACGGGCTCAAAGCTAGCAAACGCTAAGCAAACTACCCTCCCCCTGGGATCGTAAACTCTGAAACCAGGGCAACGATAAACGAAAAAAAGCCGACGATTCCATAGTCGGCTTTTTTATTTTCCCAACTCTAGTTCAAATTTTTTAACACGCAGCAGTTAACGTTGGTCCGCAGAAAACCGGTAGGTGTGTTCCATACGCTACTTATACTTACCGTATCGGCGGAGTCAAACCAGCCATGCTAACGCGCAAGCAAAAGGGCATATCGTCGCAAAACTCAGTAATCAAACAGGCTAACGAACTGTCTTATACACGTAGTAGACCAGCCCGCCGCCCATCATGACAACCATCATTGTAAACGCCGCTTCCAGTTGGGGAGTTTCACCGTCTAACAAAGACCGGAGGAGAGCCACAACTCCCATTCCCAGCAGGAAGCCAATGGTGATTCCAATGGATATTATCGAAAGTATTCTAGTTCTCATTTCATAAATTAGACATACGCCAAAATTAAGCGCCACAAAATGTGCGCCTTTAACCTGTTAAACACCATAGGCTTCACTATTGCAATGTAACCAACCCAATTTACGCGTAAACAGACATTGAACTTCGTCCAGCTCCGCTAAGCTCTACATCCTCCTTAACAGCGCATCCACCGCGCCCCCTTTAATAGAAGTCCAGACAAACCGAAAGTCGGCCCTCTTTTATCGTTGCCTCATCGTTTTCACCTCATCTCCTTCAGGCGGCTGTTGTCATCAGCACCGCAAACACTTGGGATGAACAGTTGGAAAATACCGCGATCAACGTGTCGGTGGCTGGCTACACCAGGTTGGTGCGCATGGACGTCCACGTTGACATAGATATCGTCATTAGGGATTCAACAGGCGCAGTGCGGGCCACCTTGGCGACAGAGGGCACCAGTGTCACGGATGAGGCCTGGCAGACGTTTACGGCCACCTACTCCTTCAGCGAGTACACAGTGGTGGACGACACGGATTATTTAGAGGTAGATCTCTACGCGGATGCTGACACCAACACCACAGGCGAAAGTGTTTCGTTAGACTTCCGCCTGGATGATAATTCGCTTTCCACCGAGAACCAGACGCGTATCTCAGTCAGATAGCGGGGCCGGTGTTGCCGTCAATCTAGGGAATCAGTAGACAACAAAAATGGCGGCCGATTGGCCGCCATTTTTGTTTTAGCCGGGTAGGTTCTACTTGAGAAGCTTTATTTGGAGAGCGTTACCCGGATAGCGTTACCTGGATAGTTCTTCAACGAACGTCATGAGGTCCGCGGCAAGTTCCACGGCTGACACATACTCCATCGACTCGGCAAGGTCCTGCAGCATGGGATCCGCTATGAACTCTTCTTCAAAGAGGGATTCCATGTCCATCCCCAAGTCCGCCATACCGCCAGGTCCGGCGTCTGCGTCGCCAGATTCTTTCTCTTCGTCATCTTTGCCGTCCAGTGCCGCTGCGATCCCTGAACGCCTGATTGGCTGTTCATCATCATCGTTATCATCATCGTCGGCGGCGTCAACATCGTCGTCGTCGTCTAACGATTTACCATTTCCTCTCTTGGCCATGCCTTTGACTTTGCCCAAGATGCCGCCAAACCGACCGCCTTTTTTGCCGCCTCCGCCACCACTCTCTTCGTCATCAGAATCAGACTTTCCTTTTCTGAACTTATCTAAAAAACCCATAACTCTTTTCCTTTATGTGGCGTCTGGCAGGAGAACGCTGCGTGCGATTGCTGGAATCACCATCATGTTTAACCCGGTCATCAGGCAGGTGATAGATCCAAAGAGTGCCATCAATAATTTGCTGCCGACCATGGCAAATTTAGGTGACAATGCATTGGCAATGGTCAACGAAACCAAGGCCACGGTGGTGATCATAGAGAGTGAAGACATGTCTTGACTTTGGAAGACAGGCAACGGTGGGAGCAAGGCCAAACCCTGGCCGGCAGATGAATCGTTCAATTCTGATATAGCGCCAGATATCTGAGAATTAAACGTGATCATGATCTCCAAAATAAAGACCATCAAGGCGGTCATGGCAAAGTGCAGGGGAATTATCAAAATAGCGAATGGCAATGCTGCAACTGCCAGGCGGCCCCTCAATAGGGCAATCTCCAAAGCATGCTTAGAGGCAATACCGCCTACTTTTTCTGGCGATCCACCCAGAGTGACTCCGTCCACAAACATCCTGGTAGATGAATTTAGAAGGGCGCTGCCAGTTTCATCTCGAAACGAGTTCCAAGCTTTGTCCGGGTGTATTGACCGTCTCAGCCGGGTTTGTAGGCGGCCAATATACGGCTCTAAAGCATCCAATGACCGACGGTCAACCTTCTCTAACGCTACAGAAACGGTAGAACCTGAAGACTCGGCCACGTTGCCCAAAGACCTGATGAACGGCGCAGTCTCTTTGTCTATGCGACCCACCATAGAGTTGTCACGGTAAGCGTAAATTCCGGAAGGCAATAAGCCCAAGCCTAGCACTACCAAAAATATGGGCAGACCGTAACTAACACTTAAAAATAGCCCACCAAATAGACCTATTGGACCGAATATGAATAGTAAGCGTTTTGAAGTTTGTCTTAACTTCGGCCCTCGCCTATTTTGGTGAATGATGCCCTCAGACGGTGCCGTACGAAAGATGATATAAACACCAAACCCAGTAACAAATACCATCGCAAATGTGAGCATCATCAAGAACCCGGTGCCCCATTGGCTGAGCATGGTAGAAATCATTGCACCACCACAACCAACGTGACCGACACCAACAAAGCCGCGTAGGCGTCTGCCCATTTGGTCAATGTCTCCAACGAACGTAGGTAATTGCTGTTGTACTCCTCAGTTGTGCCTATGTCACCTAATGCTAGGTAGGCGCACCTGGTAACTACTTGGCCCATGTCTGTGCCGTTTTCTCCAAATCCGGTTTCTATCCTTGCCTCTCGTCCAGTCTCTACAGCACCGTGGAAGATATGCTCTCGCCCTGTGAATAGTCCTCCAAGCACTTAATGGGCCGAGCGGATGGAGCGATTCTGACCCTCTTGCCGACTCTTAGAGGGTCAGTCCAATGGACCTGTAGGGCCACCCGGACAATTGTGTGGATTAATCAATATAACGGGGCTTGAGTTTTCTGGTCAGGGGGTTGGCTTTGTGATGGTTGCTAGGAATTTTTGCCAAAGGTTGTTGCCAGGCTACAAGCCGGGTTTTTGAGGAGTATTCCGTGGCCGATCCGTTGACTTTCAGTCGGGCATAACCTAACCTTGCCAACGGAAACAGAATAGCGTGCGGTGTCCCGGTTTGGTTTTTACCTGATGGTATGAACGGCGCCGGGGAGAATAGGAAAGTCGGTGAGACTCCGGCACGGGCCCGCCACTGTAATTGGGGAGCCCTGCAGCACGGCATCCGCCAGTGACCATCCCTTGAACGGGATATTAATCACCAGGTTTGCCAGTCACTGTCCCGGATTATCGGGATGGGAAGGCGCTGTAGGGTGATGAACCATAAGTCAGTAGACCTGCCGCCCTAGTATCGCCGCTTCGCGGATTGAGTGGGCAGAGTTCTATGCAACGCTCCCGTCCCATATGTGACGGGGGCTTTTTTATTTTGCGGCTAAATTATGGTCGTGCATCTTTAGCAAGACTTGGAGCAGAGATTATGGTTTCTAATTCTCAGATTCAACCAGGTGAATTCTCCGCAGAAGAACAACGCGGGCTTTACCGCGCTATCTTTACTCGTCGAGATATCAGAACTTTCAAGAGCGACCCCATACCGCCAGACGTCTTAGCTCGCATCATCCGCGCCGCCCATCATGGCCCTTCTGTTGGGTTTATGCAGCCGTGGGACTTCATCATGGTGCAGGACAGGGGTATCAGACAAAAGGTTAAAGAGTTGTTTGACCGTGAGCGTCAGGCCGCATCCTCGTTTTTTGACGAACCAAGGCGCTCCCACTACTTATCGTTAAAGTTGGAAGGCATTTTAGAATCGCCCGTCAACGTATGCGTCACCTGTGATCCCACCAGGGCCGAGGTTGTCTTGGGGCGCAACTCAGTCCAGGAGACTGATTTATATTCCACTTGTTGCGCGGTTCAGAACCTGTGGCTAGCGGCCCGTGCAGAGGGGATTGGCGTGGGCTGGGTGAGTATATTGAAGCAGCCGCAACTACGACAGATATTGGGCGTGCCACCACACGTGATACCGGTGGCTTATCTATGCCTGGGATACCCAGTGGAATTCCCTGCAGAGCCGGTGCTGCAATCCGCTGGCTGGCGAGACCGGATGGATCTTGAAGGGTTGATGCACTACGACGGCTGGGATAGTCAGCCCAGCACAGAGCACACTAATCCCGAGCCTGGTACCTGGGAAGGCTTCAGGAATGCGTTGTCTGAGACTTCTAGCTAAAAGTGCGGTTGACGAGAGCTCTTCGGTTTTCATCCCCATTAATAGAGATTGCTCTTCGTCTAATCACCAGGTCAGGCGACGGATAGTCTAATGAGAATCTCCTCGCCGGAGATTTTGACCTCGTAGGTTTGAATATTATCCTTTGCCGGTGAAGATAAAGCTTCTCCAGTTACAACGCTAAACCTAGCACTGTGGAACGGACATACTACTTCGGAATCGTCTAGAAAGCCCTTGGCAAGTCTACCCATCATGTGGGTACACATGTTATTAATCGCATAGAACGTTCCAGCAACGTTGGCCAAGAGGACTTGATCTCGGTTTAGTTTGACCATCGTCATTTCCCCTGGTGATAGGTCTCCAATCTGAG
>JAPKDE010000114.1 GCA_028822675.1 Dehalococcoidia bacterium
GGGCCAAGTTGCTTGGTGCGGCTGGGTAAAGCTGAACCGGAACCCCAGCATGCCAACTTGGCTCATCCAGTCTTCAACCAACGAGCGGCTCGCGTCCTGTTCAAGGGGAATCTTGCCCAGAATCGAGAGTCGATTTGGGTGGAGTTTGGCAGCCTCCAAAGCTAGGCCATCGGAACCCGGGTCCCAACTGGGCGGATGGATAATGGCTGCGTTGATTCCGCCCTCGTCCATCTCCTTGAGTAGGTCGTCGGTCAGGAAATCCGGTATTTGACGGTGGCCGGGATTGGCGGGAATATGGCCCGCCCAAAGATGTACCTGGGCGTCTACAATCAACATTTTGCAGGACTCCTCACAATTCTAATTCGGCTGTTTGCTGAGTTCAGCTAATCTACCATATGCAATCAAGCCGTAGTAGGCATCAGTACAAAGCGTGATTAAAAAAACCGCCAACAACCTGTTTCAGGCTCTTGGCGATTGGTTTGCGGATTTTATGTGCCGAACAGTTTATTCGACGTTGGCAGGGAACGGTATCGAACCCAAATGAGGCCCAACCCAGTTGAATTCATTGGCCAAGTGCATTGCGCTGGCCGGAACAAACAAATCACTGGTCAACTGCCACTCGGATCCATCCCAGGTGATCTCCGAACCTGGCACTGTGAGCGCACCGGCCATGGGATGGGGAAGGGTATTGCCGGGTGGTAGTAATTAACGTTGGGCAGGTTCTGCTCCCAAGGACTGGACATGGCGCCGCTCTTGCTGGGAGGGGCCGACAGTTGCAGCCCAGCCAGGCTGATGGTGCTTTCGTAAAACCCGAGGAACACACGGTAGATGTCACTCCTGGCGTCACCCGTGGCTTGTTGGGATAAGAAGTTCAATCCACCAATGATCCAGGCCACATCATCGGTCGTGTAAACCAGTTTGCTGTCGAACACGCCGGTGGTGCTGTCGAAGTCTGATGCCACGCTCTCAAACAGCGTGTTGGCAGCCGACAGGTAGTCTTGGTTGTCGACAGCAACAGAAGCAGAGGTCAGTCCGACAATGGCGGCGGATATTTCAACCACGCCAGCATCCCCGGTTGTGTTTTGGAGTGCATCTGCAATGGCTGTAAGTTTGGTCACAGCAGTTTCTGCCAATTCATCGCCTTCGTTCACCCAGGAAAAATAAGCCAAAGCCCGAATTGCGGCAGCGGATTCTTGTGTGGTTTCAGGAACCCGGGCGTCCAAAGCCTCCAAAAGGCCGTTGGCCGCGCCAGCAAACATGGGGTTGGATTCGGTGTTGGCGTAGCGGCCCTCAGCGGTCAAATCGGCAATGTCGGCCATTGTATGGAGCATGACCCAGTTGCTGACGTAATCAAGTTCGCCGTCGGAATCATGGTACAAACCGTCTTCGCCCATGAGCTCTTTCATGGCGTACTGGCCTTGCATCTGGGCCAACATGGACACCGCCAGACTCATGAACCGTTGTTGTGCGCCAAACCCGCTGTCGGGCGCGCCAAAGTGAACGCTGCTGAAGTTACTAGCCCATTGGCTCTCTTTCAGCATCGTCTCGGCCTGACCGCGAACGGAAATCGTAGTGTCGAAACTGTCTGGGTTCAAGCGGAACGCTTCAAAGTTCATTGGGTCGAAATCACGCGGGTCGTTGACCAGGGCGGGACTGCCCATTCCAGAGGCCATGACAAAGGGGTCGAATTGGTCTCTAGACAGCCAATAAGATTGCCAAACCAAGGCATCCACATTGAAGTCTGGGTCTCCACCTTGAATCTCACTGCTGATCAGTGTTCGCGGTGGTTCTGTGGGTTCAGAAACTACCGGGGCTGAAGTTGGCGCAGGTATCGCCGTTGGAGGGATAGGTGTAGCGGTGGCGTCAGCGCCGTAGGCCACTGCGAATAATCCAATGGCCATAAATATGGCCGCGATTATCTTCCGAGAACGAAGGGGAACGAGGGTCATCATCATCTCCTGGCGTATTTGGTCTTGGACTCTTTTACGTGCGTCCAAAAAATATGATGTGACAACATTCACAAAGAGTTCTCCCCAATAGGGGCAATTCAGAAATTGGAAAAAACTTCGGCAACATCAGCCAGGTTAGCAGGGCTCGAGGCGATACACGGGGGCTAATTAATTAGAAAAAGGCTGAAGAATGGTGATTAGGAGGACTGCGAGGCTACTTGGACTCAACTGCCTGGTGCAGTCGAGTTAGCAGCGCTCCGTTTTCCTCGGCGGAGAAGTTGTCCACTGTGGGCACGGCATCTCCGGTGGTGCCATCGACGACCCCTGATTCGATCATGCCGTGCAGCATGGCCGTCTCTGACTCAACCGACGGCAGGAGGTTCTGGCCCGCGATGCGTGACAACGCCGCCACAAGGCCGTAGCCGCCCCAATTGGATACACTGGCAATCACTAAGCGGTCAACCTGGTTCACCGCCGGATAATCCGGCAGGGAGTCAACCTGGGGTATTACCTCGGCCAGGTTGCCCATGCCAATTTCGTTGCCGCCGTCTCCAATGCCTACGGAAGGAACATCAGAGTCAAAGAGGTAATCCAACCGGGCGGTGTGAGGCGAGATGTCGACGTAGCGCATGTTCAGGTAAGTGTCTTCTCTGGTCCGACCGCAACGTTCAATGGAAATCAGCAGCGATGGCTTAACCTGCTCCAAGACGGCCTTGGCGTGTTTCTTGCTGGGCACAACGGTATCAATCGGGAAATCTATGACATCGGACCCGTTCCCGAATTTGCGCAGCACCGGTGTGGTGTACTCGTCGCTGACGTAGGTGACCTTGCGACCCAACGCTTTGAGCGCCTCGCCAATGGCAATGGCCCCGGACGGCCCGTCGGTCTCTGGCTTCCCAGCCATCACAACGTAGAAACCGGTGACGATGATGACGTCGCCAGGGTTGTCCATGATGAACTGGGCTGCCTGCGAACAATAGTCGTCGGGAAGATAAGGACGCAGAGCAAGCATGCCCCGCTTGTCCTGCGACAGGATAATATCTTCGATTGTCTCTTCCAAAGCGCCTGTTTCTACCAATTCCTAATCCTCAAGACCGGTTGCTTAATTAATTGCTTATAGAACTGCGTAGTCAGCGTCCCGTTGGTTGGTGATAAACATCTTGCCGGGGGCGTGGGTGATCATGAGCGGCGGTTTGCAGTTCAAGGCCACCGCTTGTGGCGTTACTCCACAAGCCCAGAACACCGGTTCTTCGTCGTCTTTGATTTCTACTGCGTCGCCAAAGTCGGGCTTGGAAATATCCATGATGCCAATGTCGTGGGGAGTGCCAATGTGGATGGGCGCTCCGTGGGTGGCTGGGAACCGGGAGGTCACCTGTACTGCCCGGACAACTTGGCTTCGCTTTATCGGCCGCATGCTGACCACCATTGGGCCAGAGAAGATGCCGGCTGGCGTGGTGGGTATGTTGGTGATGTACATTGCCACGTTGTTGCCGGTCTGTTGGTGGCGCAGCGGAATCCCAGCGTCGACCATTGCCGCCTCAAAAGAGAAGCTGCAGCCGAGCAAAAACGAGACTAGATCGTCACGCCAGTAATCTTCGATGGTGTCTACCTCGGCCGTCAACACTCCATTCTCGTAGATGCGGTAGCCAGTGGCGTCGGTCCTGATGTCAGCTCCGGCAGAGGTGATTACCGGCTCAATCTGCCCAGGTTCAATCACTTCCAGCAACGGGCAGGGCTTTGGGTTGCGTTGGCAGAACAGTAGGAAATCAAAGGCCAAGTCTTTGGGTAGAATCGCCAGGTTGGCTTGAACGTGGCCAGGAGCGACTCCAGAGGTGATGCCGCGCCAAGCGTTGGAACGAATCTGCTGGCGTACTTCCTGGACTGTGCCGACGATGGTCTGAGTGGCCATAGCTTCACTTCCTCTTGATTCGATCTCGAATCACCAAACAACCGTAAATAAGATGCCTGAACTGTATTACCGCCATGATAGTTCCGCCCTAGTTTTGCGTCAATCATCGTGGATGGTCTTTGTGTCAGATTGATATAACTAGACCAAAATGTGCCTGCGTGAGTGAATCTGTTTGTTATACTTTTGCTGGCAATCTAAAAGCACCGGGGAGTATCGGGCCACAGCTTGTATCACCTATTTATATTGACCAACCAGGGAGGCGTACCCATCGGACTGGCGGACACCATCGACCGCGCTGGTATGTCGTGTCGGATTGGCGTGGAACTGGAACAGATAGACGATAACGGCAGTACCCCTACAGATGCCGTGCTGTTGGATTTATCTTCCCTGGAACAATTGGACGTTCGACATCTTGTTGAAGAGTGCCACAAACGTAAACTCCCGGTTTTAGTATCCGTGCCCAGAGAAGCTTTTGGGGATTATGACGTGTCTTTGAACTCCGACGAAGTTGTGATCAGCCCGGTATCCGAAGCCGAGCTAACCACGCGGGTAAAACTGGCCATGTACCGTGTTAGCGGCCCTGCTGGGCCAAAGTTACTCCGTGTTGGAGATCTTTCGATTGACCTGGAACGGTACGAAGTTAACGTGGCTGGGCGTCGAGTGGCTTTGACATATAAAGAGTTCCAACTGCTGGTGCTGCTGGCCTCTAACCCCGGTCGGGTCTACACCAGAGAGGCGTTGCTTAGTCAGATATGGGGCTACGACTACCTGGGCGGCACTCGGACGGTGGACGTTCATATTCGGCGGCTCCGCTCCAAGGTGGAGGACACCGATCGGGTTTTCGTGGAGACCATCTGGAACGTGGGCTACCGGTTCAAATAACCAACCTAGGCTATCTATTCAGCCCAGACAACCTATCCAATCTACCCAACCGAGATGGCCCGTTGGTTTATCACTTAGTAAAACCAGCTTGAAAACCCCATTAATCAACACCTCTGGTTCCTTCCCAGACGCCTGCCTGACGGATTGGAGTAATTTGCCAAAGTATTCTGGGTCGGCTAGCATAAATTGTTGCTTGGCGACAGAATCTACAATTCAAGGCGCTGGATAAAACATCACCGGCGCGAAAGAGTTTTCAATGACTATCTATAACTTTGCTGCAGGCCCCGCCATTCTGCCTGCACCGGTGCTTCTGGAAGCGCAGAAAGACTTGGTCTCGTTCCCTGGTTCGGGAATGTCTCTGTTGGAGATGAGCCACCGATCAAAGCCGGTCCAGGGGATTATTGAGAGCGCAGAGGAGAACATCCGCGCACTGGCCGGAATACCAGACAACTACCATATTATGTTTCTCCAAGGCGGAGCTTCACTGCAATTCTCCATGGTTCCCATGAACCTGTTAACCCCCGGCGGCCATGCCGACCATCTGGTTACCGGCAGTTTTGCTAACTTGGCCCTACAAGATGCGCAAAAAGTCGGCGACGTTCGAGTGGCCGGTTCAACTGCAGACCGGAACCATGACCGAGTGCCCACTGCGGACGAGATGACCCTAGATCCGGATGCCGACTACGTTCACTTCACCGGTAACAACACCATCTACGGCACGGAATGGCCAACAGAACCTGAAGTTGGCAATGTGCCTTTGGTGGCGGACCTTTCTTCCAACATCTTCAGCAAACCAATTGATGTATCAAAATACGGTCTGATCTACGCTGGCGCACAGAAAAATCTGGGCGCGGCTGGCGTCACCCTAGTGTTGCTTCGCGATGACCTGTTGTCTCGCAGCCCGGAGACCCTCCCGGCAATGCTGAATTACAACACCCACTCCAAAGGACACTCCGCCTATAACACTCCCCCAGTGTTCTCCATCTACATCCTTGGTCTGGTGGTTAAATGGCTGGCGGATCAGGGCGGTCTGGAAAAGATGGCAGCCCAGAACGAAGACAAGGCCCAAATACTCTACGACCAACTGGATGCGACGGAGTTCTATAGAGGGCATGCTCTACAGGGGAACCGCTCTCGCATGAATATCACTTTCAACCTGCCCAACCCGGAACTAGAGGCACAGTTCGCAACTGAAGCCACGGCTGAAGGACTGGTTGAGCTGAAAGGCCACCGCTCCGTTGGTGGCATCAGAGCTTCGATCTATAACGCCTTCCCGAAAGAGGGTGTGGAAACGTTGGTGTCGTTCATGAAGGAATTTGAGCGGACCAACGGCTAGAACCGTCAATTAGAACGAACAGTCTGAACAAATAAATCGGAGCCAAGTATGACCATAATAACCCTGGCATCTGGAAAGTCGGTGGAGATCGACGACGCCCTATATAACTTCGTCAGGGACGAGCTTGTTTCAGGCACGGGAAAGACGGCGGATGAAGTGTTCGGCATACTTGGGGATCTGGTGCAGAAATTTGGCCCCCGAAATTTGGAACTCTTAGAAAAGCGCACTTCCAAGCAGTCCAAAATAGATGAGTACTACCTGGCCAAGCGAAAGGCTGGTTGGGAGCCGACACTTGATTCAGCCGCCCAAGACGCGTCAGACCTGGGGCAGTTTCTGGTAGCCGAAGGTTATCTGGACGCAGAGCCAGGCCAGGGCAGCGCCACTGACTTCAGTATGACCACTCCGGAACTTGATTTGGAAATGTCTCAGAACGGCCCGGAACTGGTTACTCCAGTGAACATTGCCAGTATGGCGGTCGGCGGGGCCAACGCCAGATGGGGCAGCCTCTATGATGCCTACTTTCTCAGTGATATAAATCCGGAGATTGACCGCGAGTCGAGCCGGGACGAACGCCTGCAAATGGTGGTAGACCGGACCAATGAATACCTCAGTTCAGATGTGGCCCAGTGGGAAAAAGGCTTTGGGTTCAACGATTTTGTTTCCTATTTTGTTAGCCCCGGTTCCGCCGGGAAACAGGCACTCCAGGCCCGTACAAACGACGGCACGGTGGTTGGTTTGCAAGATCCTGCCAAGTTCATCGGGTTCAATCAAGACGGCGATCAGCTGACCGAATTCTTCCTTGACGACAATAATCTCAAGATTCAGTTCCAGCTTTATGAAGGTGGAACGGTCAATAAAGAAAACGGGCAATTCAGAGATTTGATCGTTGAATCAGCGGTGACCAACATCGTCGACTTCGAAGATGCAGTTGCCATCGTCGATGGCGAGGACATGGTCCAGGCATTGCGGAATTACCTGGGGCTGATTCGCGGCGATATCCAGGCACAGAGTTCCCGCGGCGCGTTGAAAATGATGAACTCAGACATCAATTTCATTGGAGTTGACGGCACGCCTCAGACCGCCAAAGGCACCAGCTTGATGTCTGTTCGCAATGTATCGCTGCATATGTATACCGACATGGTGAAGGTGGACGGGCAAGACGTTTCCGAGAGGATTCTTGGCGTTCTGCTGACCACTTTGATCGCCACCATTCATGACAAAGGGTCAACCGGTTCCCTTGATTCCGACGACGTCCCAACAAGGGGGCCCAACAGCAAAAAAGAGTTTGTCTACCAGGTTACGCCCAAGTTGCAGACGTCAGAAGAAGTGACCGAGCAGGTCCGCTTCTTTGAGGCAGTGGAAGAAAGCCTGAGCTTGGCCAAAAACACCATTCTCCTGGGAATAATGAATGAAGAACTTGGGATGACGCTGCAGCTAGCAGAATCACTCAAGGCTGCGCAGAGCCGGGTGTTTTTCACCAATACTGGCTTCCTGGACCGCACCGGCTCTCAGATACGGGTGCAGACTCACGCGGGGCCTGTTGATTTGCGAGACGATCTCACAGCGTCCGTTTTCAACACCAGCTACGAACTGCACAACGTAGATGTGAGCCTCCGGGCTGGCGTCCACACCCAGGGAAAGATTGGCAAAGGGATGCAGGTCAAGAACCGGGCCATGGTTGAAATGATGGAGAACAAGATCAACCATCCCAAGAGTGGTGGCAATACCGCCTGGGTGCCCGCGCCAAACCCCAGCCATCTACATTCCATGCACTATCACATGATTGATGTTGACCAGGTGCAAAGAGTGATGGAAG
>JAPKDE010000115.1 GCA_028822675.1 Dehalococcoidia bacterium
CACTCACCGCTGTCAACGGCCTTTATCGGAAAAGCGGTAGGCCCATCTAGACCCGTATATTTCTTCCGACCGCAATGGCGATGGGGGCGGTGAATATGCTGGTCAACACGCTGGCCTGCATGCCGCCAAGGGGCATGATGCTCCAGGTCATTCCATAGAACCCCATGACCCGTCCCCTCATCCGATCCGGGACCATGATTTGCAAGGAACTCTGGATGGAAATCATGTAAACCGAGTTGCAGATGCCCATGATGAACATCAGGGCCATGGCCAACTCCAAAGAACCCACGTGCTCCGACGTTAAAGCAAAGGCTGCCACCGCCAACACGATAAATCCGGACCCAGCTATATACATGACGGATTCAATGTTGATCAGGTCAATGAGAATTCCGGCAATTCCAGGGGCGATGATCCGCGTTCCCTGCCAGATGGCGGAGGATATGTGAGACAACGCGCACGGCGTCACTGTCAGGTTCTTCATCAAAGGAGTCCAACCAGAAGGCTAGGGTCGCTCGGTCCACGCCGCCTGACGGCTCGATGACGTAGGGCAAATAACGTTTCTCTGCTTCATCATCGGCGCTCTCGTCGAAGTAACTCAGGTCTTGTCCACTAGACTCCTGATGGCTTCTAAGGTC
The DNA here is from genome assembly GCA_028822675.1 of Dehalococcoidia bacterium. The sequence goes on from JAPKDE010000115.1 coordinate 636, forward strand.
AAAGTCACCCCGATTGGCGATGCCTTCAAGCTCGGCCCAACCCCAGGGGAACCAATATCCAATGCCAAAGCAGGCTTTGGCGTAGTGGGCCAATTCGTCACCGCCGTGCTCACGCAGCCTCAGGTTCTCGGGGCAGATTCCGTAGTGATGTACCACTTGAAACGGGCCTTGACCGACTTATCCAGCCATTCCTCATCAGTGCCGGGCTTCACGAAGTACTCTGATTCCATTTGTTCGAACTCACGGGTGCAGAAGGTGAAGTTGCCGAGTGTGATCTCGTTCCGAAATGATTTGCCGATCTGGCCGATACCAAAGGACAGTTTCTTGCGGCTGGATTCCAGAACGTTCTTGAAATTGACGAAGATGCTCTGAGCCGTCTCCGGGCACAGAAAGACCTCGTTGGCAGTGTCTTCCACCGGGCTCATGAACGTCTTGAACATCAAGTTAAAGCGGTGCGGCTCGGTCAATTCACCTCTGCAATTGGGACAAACCAGCGCTTCGAGGGCTTCGTCTGCCTCGGTTGTTTCGGAATCAATGCCAGTAGCTTCCCAAATATGGTCTTGGCGGAAGCGGGGATCGGCACTCTTTGCACTCGACAAGGAGGGCGAAGAAATTCCCAACGTGTCCGCTGGCGACCCACACCTGGGGGGGGCGCGAGGATGGCGGCGTCCAGACCGACCGTGTTATCCCGTTCAGAGATCACCGACCGTCATTAGGCTTCTTTGACATTTCGCTTTAGTTCCACTTCCAAAGGGCCGTAATCCCAGGTATAACCCAGTCCACCGTATATCTCTGAGATTTGAAAAACAAAACCCCGGCGCATGGACAGAGACAGCATCTTGGCATGGGGCATATAGCGGACCAAAAGGGGTACTTCCTAGAGTTGGAAGGAGGAATCGAACCCCATTAAAAAGGCCGTCGGAGAGGTTATCAAATCCTGTGGGTGATGTGAACGGGCCTGGCGTTTAGTTGGACGATTAGGGAGGCTTAGTTCACTTGGGGCGGAGGCTCTCCAGCTGCGGGCATCCGTGAGCGTATAGCCTCCGCCAAGTTGTCGGCGCGCAGGTCTTCCAGTTTCAAATATTGGGCGCCCATAGCCTCTGCCACCGGTTCTACCATGCCAAGCCTAAGGAACCCGGACTCAGTGTCCACCACCACGGATGGCACCTTTTCTTCACCGATGATCCCAGCAGCGGCGTAGGCCTCATCCAGGGGAGAATCCTGGCCCAGGGCTACGTTACCACGGCCGTCGGACAGCACCACCAGCAGAGGCAGAACGTCCCGGTCTTTGATACGTTCAGTTTCGATGATTTCCAGGGCTTTGAACAGTCCGGCGCTGAGGGGAGTTCGACCGCCGGTGGGCATCTCCTGCAGGTGAACTTGAGCTAGGTCAACGCTGTTGGTCGGCGGTAACAGCAGTTCTGCTTTAGTGCCCCGGAAAGATATTAGGCCGACACGGTCGCGCCGTTGGTAGGCGTCTAATAACAGGGACATTACGGCGCCTTTCACGGCTACCATGCGCCGTTGCGCGCCCATGGAACCGCTGGCGTCCACCACGAATAGCACCAAACTGCCCGACTTACTTTCCCTGACCTTGTCGCGGACGTCGTGGGACTCAATCAACACGGCATTCTGGGATTTGCCGGCGGCACGCCTGCTTCGTTGGTGCGGAGCTGCGGCGCGCAGAGTGGCGTCCAGTGCCAGGCTGGTTGCCTTACCCGAGGGCATACGCGAGCGCACGTATCTGCCTGACGTTGAATCAGAGATGGTGACATTGCGGCGTCCGGAGGCTCGGCGGGAACGTTGGTCGGGCGGTTTCAGGTTTAATTGACGGACTGAAAATGGGTCGCCGACCTCAAACTGCTGTTCTTGGGCTAATGATCCTGGCCCAGAATTATCGGGCTCATCATCGGAGTCCGGCTCGGGCTCCGGAGATCCTGAATCAGTTTCCGACTGTGGTAAGTCCGAGGGCTCAGAATCGCCCTCTCCTTGGTCTTGCGGTTGGTCTGACGACTCCCGCTGATTATCCTGTCCCTGGAAATCATCCACCATTGAGTCCAGTTGGTCTGTAGTCAGGTTGGGCTGCTGGAAGGGCTGGCGTCGTTGACGGTGCAAAAGAGCTAGGCTGGCGGCCTCGCGCACGTCCTCGGCGTTTACTTCGGTCCTATCTTCGTAGGCGGCGATTGTTGCGGCAGTCTTGTACATCACAATGTCGCCACGCATACCGTCGACGTCATATTCGGCGCAGATGGAAGTGATGAGGGTAAGAATCCCATCACTGACCACAACCTGAGGCAGTAGTGCCTGACTGCGCAGTACCCGGTCGCGTTCTTCTCGTTCCGCATCTTGCCACTTGGCCATGAACGCCTGTGGGTCCGCTTCGTAGGCGATACGCCGTTTAACGATCTCCTGACGCTCTTCAGGAGAGAAACGACCTTCTACTTCCACCGCCAGACCAAAGCGATCCAGAAGTTGGGGCCGTAAGTCGCCTTCCTCCGGGTTCATGGTGCCCACGAGGATGAATTCCGAACGGTGAGTGATGGATATGCCCTCGCGCTCGACATAGTTGCGACCCATGGCCGCGGCGTCCAGAAGAATGTCGACCAAGTGGTCGTTCAGGAGGTTAACTTCATCTATATATAGGATGCCTCTATGGGTGGCGGCAATCAGGCCGGGTTCAAACACCCGGTTGCCCGTTTTAATGGCTTCTTCGATGTCCAGGGAGCCGACGAGCCGATCTTCGGTGGCACCGACGGGCAGGTCAACGATTGGTATCTGGCGGGCCACTGTCTGTGAGTCGCCATTTTGTGAATCGCAGCGGTTGCACAGTCCCTGACGTTCTTCCGGACTGCAGTTGTAGGGGCAACCCTGTACCACGGTCACCTCGGGGAGCAAAGCGGCTAGGGAGCGCACAGCCGTTGACTTGGCAGTGCCCTTTTTACCGCGCACTAGGACACCACCAATCTTTGGATTGACGGCGTTTAGAAGTAGAGCCCGCTTCATGGCCGTTTGACCGACTATGGCTGTGAATGGGAACCGGGACTCTGTGTTTGATGTTCCAGTTTGGAGGGTCAAAGTCTATCTAGAGCTCCAGTTATAGAATCGAATGGGTTGCCGTGCTTCTCGTCTCGGAGTTGTTACCAAGACAATCCTGTAGAGACACCAAAGGCCATAAGCATCCACGTTAGGGATTGTCTCACAGAGGTCAGGGCCGGGAACAAATTGAGGAGACCTATATGCTCGGGTACCGAATCAGGATTGGCCAGATGCGCAATCTACATTATGCCATTGAACAACACGTAGACCAGCGCCAAACAACGTAATGGTTCGATTTGTATTGATATGCCCGATTGGTCCTCCAATCGGATATAAAAAAGCCCGACCGGCTGGGTCAGGCGGGAATCATCATATTGACTCTTACCCCCTTCCTCGAAGGTTCGTAAGTCTAGTCGATGGCAGGTTTTCTGGCTTCTGGCCTTAACATTCTTGTCTCCCTTCCTACCCTGATTAATCAGGATAGTGGTTCCACTCACCGTCGAAACAAGGACTACCAGTTCCAGTGGCGGGTCCGCGTCGGCATCTCACCGACTTCCTTTTTCAGTCCCAATCGCTTGGGACCACCATTGACCGTCTAACTAAATTGTAAATAGAGGGTTCGGTGCTTCACCAAATCCTCGTGTGCAAACAATAATCTGATTCATTGGATATGGTCAATAGCAATAATGGTCATTTGAACCAATTGTCAGACCTCATCTTCCCCCTGCCCAATCAGATTGGACGATTAGCGATAGGTGGTAGGGTCAAGCATGTCTCTGAGTCCATCTCCCAGAAGGTTAAATCCCAGCACAAGCAAGAAAATGGCGGTGCCCGGCGCAAGCAGCAATAGAGGCGAGGTCTGCATATAGGAACGGGAATCGTTCAGCATCGCTCCCCACTCGGGCGTCGGCGGTTGCGCTCCAAGACCCAAAAAACTGAGCCCGGCGATGCCAAGGATTATCCAGCCCATATCCAGAGTTGCTAATACAACGAACGGACCCACGATATTTCGGGAGATGTGGAACACCACGATTCTGCGGTCGCTGGCGCCGATGGCCCTTGCTGCTTCCACGTACTCCCGCTCTCTGGCAGACAATACCATTCCACGGATCACCCGGGCGTGACCGGCCCACCAGACCACTGACACGGCAATCATCACGTTAATGAGGCTCGGTCCTAAAATCCCGGCAACGGCGACACCGAGAATCAGCGATGGGAATGCCAACATTAAGTCGACCACGGTCATGAGTCCTGAGTCGATCCAACCGCCATAATACCCTGACAACGAGCCAACAACCGAGGCTATGACCATAATAATAGCCACAGATATCCCTGACATTAGAAGAGTGATCCTTGCGCCAAATATTAATCGGCTTAGTTCGTCCCTACCCAAGTGGTCAGTACCCAGAGGAAACTCAGCAGAGGGGGCAATAAGTCGAGCTTGTAGATTCAATTCTGTGGGGTCTTGCAAGGGAAGCAACGGAGCGAGCACTGCAATCAGAACGGTGCCGAATACAATGACAAACCCCAAGACTGTTCCATGGTCGCGGCGTAAAGTCTTTAAGATCGCCAGTCGACGGCCTGATCGCCGCGATATCCCTTCCAACCGAAGGTCTTCCGCTTTAGATTGCCTATCTATCAAAGTTCAACCGACTCGACTAGGATGGCTGATTATCAAAATGGAGCCTGGGGTCCAAAAATCGGTAGGAAACGTCCACCGCCAGGTTCACAAATAAGAAGATTACGGCAACGTACAATACAAAACCTTGGACTACAGGGTAATCTCTTTGGGAGATTCCGGTAACCACAAACTGGCCGATTCCCGGCCATCCAAAGATTGTTTCGATGATTACAGCGCCGCTCAACAGATATCCCATGCTGGTTCCAAGCACGGTTATGACAGGGAGAAGGGCGTTTTTGAGTCCGTGTCGCCAAACCACGGTAGTGTCGGATAATCCCTTGGCTCTGGCTGTGCGCATATAGTCCTGGGAAAGCACCTCTAAAAGGCTAGCCCTGGTGAGCCGCATGAGCTGGGCCATGGTTCCAAATGATAAGGCGACGGCTGGTAGGATCAAATTTTCTAGGGAACCGTAGCCAATCGCCGGCAGCCAGTGCAATTTGACGGCAAACAAAAGCATCAATGCCGGTGCCATAACATAGCTGGGTACCGCCGCCCCCACCAATGCCAATACCCGGCAGACTGAATCCAACCAGGTGCCTCGTTTAACTGCGGCCATTACACCAAGAGGGATACCCGCCAATACCGACAAGGCTAAAGCGGTGGCTGCTAACAAGAGCGTGGCGGGTAACCGATGGAAAAGTTCTGCCGAAATTGAGCCGCCGGTGCGGTAGGACTCACCCAAGTCCCCGCGTACTGCCGAGTACGCCCACCGTCCATAACGAATGGGCAACGCATCGTTCAGACCCAGGTCCTGGCGCAACACTTGTACGGCCTCATGGGAAGGAGCCACTCCGCCGTTTTGACGCATGAGAGTGATCTCTGCTGCGTCTCCAGGGGCAAAATTCAACAGCAAGAAGCTGATGATAGAAATGCCCAACAGGAGCAGCGGTAGAGTCAGCAGACGTCGCGTCAGGTAGCTCTGCAACCTACTTCAGGCCAATCAGGTGATCGATGAAATATATACGTGCGGCCTGCGGGCCAGACGTCCAGTTCACGGAATCGGAAACTCCATAAAGCCTGGTTGGGAACATTACAGGAACTAACGCCACTTCATCGTTGGCTGCTTGTAGGGCATCACAGGCGAACAGTTGGCGTTGCACCGGGTCAGACGCACTGGACAATTTTCCTATTAGTTCGTCAACACCAGCGTTACTGAAGTTGCCCCGGTTCTCATCACCGCCGGTCAAGATATGGCGGTTGAGGGCCCATCCGGGATCACCAGTGGTGGTTGTTCCGTTACTGTAACCAAACAGGTCATATCCGCCCTGACTCGCCAAAGTCCACTCTACGATTTGTACATTGGCACCCACTCCAATGTCTTTCAACATGGATTGGTATGCCTCCAACATGGGAGGCAATAGAGGCCGCTCAGGATAGGTCTGAAGCACTAATTCCAGGGCCTTACCATCTTTTTCTACGATGCCATCACCGTCTTCGTCAGCGTAACCAGCTTCTGCTAATAGTCTGCGTGCTGTCTCCGGGTCGTATGCGTAGCCTGATGTGTTCTGACAGGAAAGGAATCCCGGTGGGAATAAGGAGTTGGCGGGAAAGGCATGGCCGTCTGCCACGCCTGATGCCATTGCGTCTCGGTCAACGGCGAGGGTTATGGCCTTGCGAACTAAAGGGTCCTGCATCTTAGGACTCTCGTGGTTCACAAACATGAACAGCATCCCCGTAGGCGCTGCAGTCCTCACATCAAGCGATGAGTCATTACCAACGACCACCGCGCCTTGGGGCGATAGCTCGACCGCGATATCAACGTCTCCGGTTTGCAGGGCAATTAGCCGGGTGTCGCTTTGGTTGAATGTGACGAACTCGATTCGATCAAGAGCGGGGGTACCCTGCCAGTAATCGGAGTGCGCCACGACCGTCATTTTTTGGTCGGGGCTGAAAGACACCAACTTGTACGGCCCTGTCATGGATGCGAATTCTGCAGAGTCGTCCACCGAAGTAGGTACGGTGGACGGGTCGGCGATGCTGGTGTTCTGATTGGTTAGTAATCCAGGCAGCACCGGGTTGGGCGAATTAGTGTGTATGACTAAGGTCAGGCGGTCTTTTACTTCAATGCGGTCTATATCCAGCAGCACCCTGGTGCCCGGGCGGCGCAATAACGCCAGATCAAGGGAGCCTTTAACCTTTTCGGCGTCCATTGAGACCCCGTTGTGGAATTTCACGCCGTCTCTCAAGGTGATTTCCCAAGCTGTGGACTCAGCTTGGACAGCTTTCGAAGCTAACCAAGGCTCGGTGTTAAGGTTTCCATCTTGCTTGAACAATGTTTCAGCTAAACCGGTCGGTACCGCCAACCAGCCCGCCTGGTAGGGGTCTGGCGGCTCGTCTAGGAAAGGTGTTGCTACTTTCAATACTCGTTCTTCACCCGATTTAGGTGTGGGCGCCGATGAGCTTGATCCATCAAGTGTTTCTGATGTGCTGGGCGTGGATGTAGAGTCTGCGCTACAGGCCGTTATTAGGAGAACCAATATAGCCAACGCGATGACCGTTATTCGAGTTCGGAAAAT
>JAPKDE010000116.1 GCA_028822675.1 Dehalococcoidia bacterium
CGCCAATTATCAGGTCGGCTTCGTTCACTGAAAGGTTTGACCAGTACATGCCGTGCATCCCCAGCATGCCCATGCTCAAGGGATGACCGCCGGGGAAACTGCCCAAGCCCAGCAGTGTGGTGATTACGGGTATTCCGGACTGCTCGGCAAGAGCCAACATATCTTTGTTGGCCCCTGAGGTCATCACACCGTGACCACTGATGATCAGCGGGCGCTCGGCCTCATTAATCAGTCGAGCAGCCTCTTTTAGTCGATCTGACGCTTCTGCCGTAACGTCTGGAACCGGGACTTTGATCACATCAGGGAAGACGGCTTCGGTCAGTTCCATCTGCACGTCTCTGGGGATATCGATCAGCACGGGGCCCGGACGGCCTTCCTGGGCCACGTAGAACGCTTCACGGACTGTTTCAGCCAGGTCGGCGGGGTTCATCACCATGAACGTTTTCTTGGTGGTGGAGGCCGCTATGGAACAGATGTCACACTCTTGGAAGGCCTCGCTGCCCAACGATGCCCGCGCCACCTGTCCGGTGATGGCAACCATGGGCACTGAGTCGGCCTTGGCTCCCATGATTCCGGTGACCAGGTTGGTTGCGCCGGGGCCGGAGGTGGCGACACAAACGCCGACTTTGCCAGTGACCCTGGAGTATCCGTCAGCCGCGTGGGCTGCAGACTGTTCGTGGCGAACCAGGATGTGGCGTAATTGGGGGTAGGACCATAGAGCGTCGTAAAAGGGTAAGATTGCACCGCCGGGATACCCGAAGATTGTATCTACGCCTTCCCTGAGCAGGCTCTCGCAGATGATTTCCGCGCCTTTAAGTTTCATATTGCCTCCGCAGCATCCATTAAATAATAGAATCTTTCCTGCAGAGAAAAGCACCGGAAAAACCGCTGTTTGGCATAAAAAAAGCCTCATCCCAACATAGGGACGAGACGTATGCTCGCGGTACCACCCTAATTATCCCGAGGTTAATCGGGACCTCTCTTACAGGACACCAACATGTCCCGTCTTTCTTAACGGGGGAACGAACCCCGTCCTGGTCTACTGGCCCTCTTTCATATTCAGAGGGGTTTCAACTGGCAGCTCCGGAGGGATTTTCAGTTCAGCTTCGGCACGCCTGCTTCCACCATGTCAGGCTCGCTAGGTACCTACCCCTGCTTACTCGTCTCCATCATAGCCATTGATACTTTAGATTAACAAATGACCGGCCCCAGTGTCAAGATTTCGTGCCCGAGTTCGGCAAATACTCTTAACATTTACTTTACCCAAATTTCGTTCCGGTTGGCCTTTAATTCCGGGTTGTTTTACGTTTGATTAACCGTCTACATGATGCCTGCGCTATGCTATTATTGGCTTTTATAGGAGCAACTCTTGTACGGTAACACGACCAAAATACCGTCTGCCGGCCGGCGACCAAAACGGCATCAAAGCCAAGTCACTTCCTCGTTGGCCGGCACGACAGCCCTCACTCACAGTTTGACACGAGGCCTCAGGCAGGGCTTGTATAATCAGTTGTTTCAGGGCTACGCCGCGCCTAATCTTCCGACCACGACAACTACCTCGCCAAGGACGCTGCCGAGTTTTACGGCGGATTCCAGCGCAGCAATGGCTACCCCAACATCGGCAACCACTCCGGTTGCCACCCTCCCAGCCCGACCGCCGATACGCCAAGTGTCGCTCATGGCCGGAGAGTTGGTGAGCGCAATTTTCATACCTGAGGAAGGTCTGGTTTCCAAGCCCCCAGATGATGGTCGGCTGATGGTCTTGACCAACCAACGGCTGATGGCGTTTGGACAGCATGAAGGAATGAAAGAGACTGCCCTGATGCCGGTGGAAGAGGTTAAGGCCGTGGCAATCAGCGCCGGTGCTCGCAGCAAAGGCACGATAATACAGGGCGCATTGATGGTTGGTGCCGCGGTCATCTTGTATGTCTTGTTGGCCTATTGGCTGACCGGCCGCATTGACGGGCCCACCGTGCCGATTATCCGGATGGACTTGGTGGCCTTCATCGTCTTTCTGGCTGTTTTATCCGGGGTTGGCCTGCTGGCTCAGATATATTTCAGCAAACCAGACGGCGAAGTGAACTTCCAGGGTGACGGGGTAAAGATTACCTTCCCATTCAAAGGTGAATCTGCCGAGGCCGACGTATTTAAGGTTGTGAATTCCGTGATGTCCGCCAGACAGGCGATGGTGGCGCAGGTGGGTATACGCAATTCTGGAGCCGGTTCCTTTGGAATAAACATGGATACAGAACGTGATTCTAAGTACCCACGTGAGTTTTAACCCAGCCGGGTTTTAGCCCACCGAGGTTTCAGCTCGTCCCGGGTTTCATCCCAATGGAAGGCCCGGATTCACATCAATTTCCATGGGCGTCTCGTCACCCCGCTGGTACTGGAAGTAGCCACAGGCCGCGATCATTGCCCCGTTATCGGTGCACAAGATCGGCGGCGGGATGATCACTGGCAGCGGTGACCGCTTGATGATTTCCTCACGCAGCCGGGAGTTGGCAGTAACTCCACCGCCCAAGACCAGCCCTTTTACCTTGTATTTGGCGGCCATTTCCACCAGCTTGGCTGACACAACGTCCACCACGGACTCCTGGAACGCTGCTGCCAATTCACGAACCAACCTTTCCTGGTCCACACCCTCTTCCGGGTACGGATACAGTCCTCTGTCCTGAGCGATGTGCAGCAGGGCAGTCTTAATCCCACTGAAGCTAAAATCGAGCGTGTCTTTCATCCAGGCCCTGGGCAGGGTTTCTTCGCCGGTGGCACCGACAGAGACCCGTTGTATCTCCGGCCCACCAGGGAAGCCCAACCCCAGAATTCGAGCGGCTTTGTCAAAAGCCTCGCCAGCAGCGTCGTCGCGGGTGCGGCCAACCAACTTGTACTTGCCATGGCCTTCCATCAGCAGCAGGTCGGTGTGGCCTCCAGACGCTACTAGGCAGGCCAAAGGGAAACCAGGGTCGTCCTCCAAGTTTCCTTTGGACAGCCATGATGCATAGATGTGGCCTTCCAAATGGTTTACACCAATCAGCGGGATGCCAAGGGAGTAGGAGATGGCCTTGGCCGCGTTCACTCCGGTTATTAGAGAGCCGGCCAAGCCTGGGCCATAGGTCACTGCGACGGCGTCCATGTCTTCCAGTCCGAAACCAGATTCTGAAGCGGCTTGTTCCAACACGGGAATGAGGTCTCGGACGTGCTGTCTAGAGGCCAGTTCGGGCACCACGCCGCCGTACTTGGCGTGTAGGTCTACCTGGGACGATATGACGTTGGAGAGCAGAGTTTGGCCATCTACGACAACCCCTGCTGCGGTTTCGTCACAAGATGTTTCTATACCAAGAATTTTTATCGGCATGTTTGTTGGGAGGTTTCAGGTCCTGAAATTTTTAGTGGCATGTTCGGTGGCAATCTTTGCGTTTCTTAAATGGGAGGTTGCTAAAATTCCAGAGATATGGCCGGCAGGCGTGCCTGTGGCAATGAACCAACTTTACACTAAATTACGCCCAATGCTATCATCCTGGTTAGGCTCGATACCGCTTTGAGGCGACTTTTCGTAGCCTTTGGAGGTGGCTTCCTTTTATGGATGTCGGTGATTTATGGCGACTAGCTCTATTAGTAGTCTGTCTAGGCCTATCAGGATTTTTCTCCGCATCTGAAACCGCTTTTATCGCTCTGCCAAGGGCGCGGTTGCTGCACTTGGTGCGCAGCGGTCGGCCTGGCGCAGATCGGGTATCTGACATTGTTCAGCGCCCGGAACGCTTCTTGGCCACTGTGCTATTGGGAAATAACCTGGTCAATACGGCCGCAGCCGCCCTGGCCACAGTGCTGGCGTTGAACTTGATCTCCAACCAGGGGCTTTCTGTCTTGGCAGCAACCTTTGGTGTGACCACTTTCCTGTTGCTGTTTGGCGAAACGGTCCCCAAAAATATCGCCTGGCGTCGCTCGGAGAGTGTGGCGTTCGTCGTTTCTCGTCCTATTAGGTTGTTTGAGCTCGCCCTATCTCCGGTGGTCACGATGCTCCAGATTTTCAGCACCATGGCCAACCGGGTGCTTGGGATATCTTCGCTGACTCCTCAGATGGGTGAAGAAGAGATACGCACCCTGATTGCCGCCGGAGCCCAGACCGGCACCGTGGAGGCCGGGGAAGCGGCACTTCTGGAGAAGGTGTTCCGCTTTGGTGATCGCCAGATGCGGGAGATCATGACTCCGCGCCCGGAGATCATCTGGGTCGAGCAGGGTTCTTCGTTGGAAGAGTTTTTGGATGTTTACTCTGAGAATACCCACACTCGCTTCCCGGTGTACGACGGGTCAATGGAAAACGTGCGCGGTGTGCTGTCCGTCAAGGACGTACTGGCCGGTATGAAGGAATTACAGTCTGACGCCAACGTCAGTGTGACAACTTACGTAAGGCCTGCATTGTTTGTTCCCGAGACCAAGAGCGTCAGTGAGACATTCAACGTGATGCAAGAGGGTGGACACAGCGTGGTTTTGACCGTTGACGAGTTCGGCGGCATCGCCGGGTTGGCCACACTGAAGCAGATGATGGCCGTGATAGTGGGGCAGATGGGCGAAGAGGGCGCCGCCCCTGAGGACGCCGTAACAGCCCTGGGACGCGACGGCTTCCGCATGGATGCCGGCCTGGCGATTTCAGACATCAATGAAGAGCTGGAACTGGATATACCCGAGGGTGATTACCAGACCCTGGCCGGATTTATCCTGGACCGTCTTGGCAGCATCCCTGAAGTTGGGGATGTCATGGAATTTGACGATTTCCGGATTACCATTAAGGCCATGGAAAGAGTCAAGATAGAAGAAGTTGAATTGCGGCGTTTGAACCCTAAAATTAGACCAGAAAACGGCTCCGAGTCGAACAACAGCGGGGCGGGTGGGAGCTAGTGAAGTTCATTGTGGTGCGCCACGGCGAAACTGAGTGGAACAAGCTGGGCCGGTTTCAAGGTCATACAGACATTAGCCTGAACGAGCGGGGTCTTTCCCAAGCCAAGGAGACTGCCGCTGCCGCTGCTGACTGGGGGCACTCAGCCATCTATTCCAGCCCTCTGATTCGCACTGTGCAACTGGCTGAGGAGATTGCTAAGGTTAATCCCATGCCGATTACGCAGGACCCTGGCCTGAAAGAACTGAGCCTGGGAGAGTTGGAAGGCGTCACCGGAGAAGAGATGCGCAACGGTTGGCCAGAGGTGTTTGCCGCCTGGCGTGCTGGACCTGAGAAGGTGTTCATGCCCAACGGGGAATCATTGGGCCAACTTCGTGAGCGGGCCTGGCAGTCCATCTTGGACATTGAGCAAAAGCACTCTCCAGACGAGTCTGTTGTCGTCATTTCCCACAACTTTGCCATCCGGTCCATCATCGGAGAGTTGATTGGAATCCCACTGGAATTCTTTCACCGCATGTCCCTGAACCTGTCTTCCGTCTGTACCTTTGACAGCGATGACCGTGGTCGCCGACTCACCGGGTACAACTCCATCAGCCACCTATCCCCAGAAAACCGGTAACCGGACTTTATTGTGGCTATTGCCGCCGATCTAGAACGTAAGGTTGCGGCCGCCCTGCAAAGGGCTGGTTATTCCAACACCGGCGTAACCCTGGTAGTTGGCGCATCCGCTGGCCCGGATTCCTCAGCCCTGCTGTACGCGTTACACCGACTCTCAGGCACCCACGGTCTCTCCCTCCACGTTGCCCACCTGAACCACAACTTTAGAGGCCAGGAAGCTGAAGACGACGCCGTATTTGCTGCTGATATCGCCGCCGAGTTGGGTCTTCCGGTTACCGTTGTCAAAGAAGACCCTCACGAGTACCAACGAGCCCGCGGCATCTCTTCATTTGAGCAGGGCGCGCGGGAGATGCGTTACGCCTTTATGGCCAGAGTCGCCAAAGCATCGGGAGCACGGGCGGTGACCGTAGGCCACACCGCCGATGACCTGGCGGAGACAGTACTGCTGCACGTGCTGCGCGGCTCCGGCCTCTATGGTCTACGGGGCATGGGTGAGGTCTCAGATTGGCCCTGGCCGGCTGACGCTGGTGACCTGAAATTATTTAGACCTTTGCTGGACGTGACCAAGGCGGAAACCTTGGAGTACTGCCAGGAGATTGGGCGAACGTACCGGATTGATAGCGGCAATTACATGTGGCGGTTCACCCGCAACAAGGTGCGCCAAGACTTGATGCCCCGCTTGGCCGAAGACTACAACCCACAGGTCAGAAATGCCCTGGTGCGATTGGCCAGAACCGCGGCTGAAGAGTTGGATTTTGTGGAGCAGGAGCTGGACAAAGCTTGGCCTGGCATTGTCCTCCCTAGCGTTGCCCAAAGAGAGGGTAATCAAGAGGTCTGTTTTGACCGATCAGCCATGAAGTCCTTGCACCCACTGTTGCAGCGCCTGGCCTTAAGGCGGGGTTACATCCTGGTGACCGGAGACTCAACCAGGCTTAGAGAAACCCATCTGGTGGCCATGGAAAATCTGGCCCTGAGTGAACGGGGTGGGCGTGCTTTGGAACTGCCGGGTGGAGTGATACTGCGGCAGGAATATAGCCAACTAGTGCTGTCTCAAGGTGTGCGACAAGAATGTCCCTATCCGGAGATAGACGGCGAAGTGGCTATTGTATTTCCAACTGAACCTGGGATTCAGATGGCGGTGTTTGCCGGCGATTGGATCGTCACGATGTACGCGGGGACAGCTACCGACAAACCTGATTGGGGGAGTATCCAGTCTGGGGACGAGTGGACTGCCTGTTTGGACCGTGACGCAATTGGCAACGGAGCAACGATCAGAAAATGGCGACCCGGAGACCGGATACAGCCTTTTGGGATGACTGGTCAGAAGAAGTTGCAGGACCTGTTTACCGACCTGCATATACCCCGGTCATGGCGCGAGAGTGTGCCATTGTTGGAAGGCCAGAGGGGAATTGGCTGGGTGGTGGGCCACCGAATTGCCGACTGGGCCAAGGTTAACCCGAAAGCCAATGATCCGGTCTTGTGGATTAGGTTCAGCCAGAACCAAGACTGACCCGTTGGCCGGGCCAGTCCTAAAGTCTATTTCTAGGTGCCCATCAGGCGGGATGGGTTGTCCTTCACCAGCATTCCCACTTCAACCTCTTCCAAACCGGACCGGAGCATGGTGGCAATGCCCATACGCATGCCCTCAGCGGGCATTGGATGGAAGTCTTGACCAAAGTCGGTGCTCAGGATGCATTTTTCTGGGCCGATCGCAGAGATGGTTTTGGCCAGGTCTTTGGGGTCCAGACGGTGGGTCGTTGGCATTACCACGTGCAGGCAATGCTCGATGTACGCTCCCATACCAGCCAGTTCCTTCATGTCTTCAACGGTCATCCCAGTCCAGAAGGACATGGTTGTGCCGTGGGTGACCACCACCCGCTCAATGCCCATATTGCGGGCTTCAGACACCAGCGCCTTGCTCTCGGCGGTGGAGATGTGACCGGTGGCCAGGACCATATCATGGGATTTGATTACTTCAAGAATGGAGTGAACCTCTGGCACCAGAGACCCAGAGGAGTCCAGAAGGGTTATTCCACCGTCCAGCCCCTTGGTTTCACGGTCGGCTTTTGCCGAATAAGTCGGCATCCAGACAATTCGGCCTCCCATGTTGGCCGTGGCTTTCACAGCAGCAACGTTCAGTCCGCCCACTTCTTCGTCCAGGGCGATGCCGCCAAGGACTGTGACATCGTTAATCAAGTCACTGGTGGTGGCGGCCACAGGATGGGTGGGGTATTCGTGGCTTTTTAACACCACGCCCTGCATTCCCAGATCCCTGGCTTGTAGGGCGATCTCTACCGCTCCGGCCCGGCGTTCTACTTTTGGGTC
>JAPKDE010000342.1 GCA_028822675.1 Dehalococcoidia bacterium
CAGTTACGAGCACTGGGGTATTGAAGTCACTGCCACCGAGCAGGGCGGAAACTATCAAATTACCGGCACCAAGTTGTTTGTGCCCGATGCCGAAACTGCTGACACGATCATAGTGGCTGCCCGGACATCATCAGAAAGTGACCCGGCCAAGGGAATTTCTCTGTTCCTAGTGCCTGCGGGAACCAGCGGTCTCACAATCACCCCCATGACGTCTGTTGGCAATGAAAGGGTGTACGAAGTTTCTTTGGAAAATGTCAGCGTTCCGGCAGGTTCGGTTATCGGAAACGTTGGCGAAGCGTGGCCCATCATTGACCGAGCGCTCTTGCGGGCCACAGCAGCCCAATGCATTGAGATGCTTGGCGGTGCCCAGGCTGTGTTGGAAATGACCGTTGAATACGCCAAAGGCCGCACCCAGTTTGGTCGCGCCATCGGCAGCTTCCAGGCTGTGCAGCACCACTGCGCGCGGATGGCCACCGACGTTGAAGGTTCCAAGAATATTGCGTATCAGGCCGTGTGGCGGCTGGCAGAGGGTCTACCGGCCCAGAAAGAGGTTGCAATGGCCAAAGCCTGGATTGGCCCTGCATATCGCCGCGTATGCGGCACGGCGCACCAATGCCACGGCGCTATCGGTTTCACTAAAGAACACGATTTACAGCTATTCACTCGCCGGGCCAAAGTCCACGAGTTGACTTATGGTGACGCCAACTACCACAAAGAGATTGCATTTCAGCACGTAGACGACGAATAGTCGCCGGCTGAAACATCCAAATAACCCGGCAAAATAATCCAGCAAAAAATCCTGATTTGATTTAAAGAGGCAAACGCGGCATGACCACCACCAACGAATGCGTTTTTTGCAGCATGGCCCAAGACCCGATGCACACTGCCCCGGTTTACCGTGATGACCGGGTCTTCGCCGTGAAAGACATCAATCCTAAAGCGCCCGTGCACATGCTGATTGTCCCTAATATGCACATCGCTTCCCTGGCCTACGTTGGTCCGGGCCAAATTCCGATTATGGGCCACATGTTTGTGGTGGCTGAAGAGATTGCCCGGCGTGAAGGCGTTGCCCTCAGCGGCTACCGTTTAGTGCTGAACCAGGGTGATGACTCAGGACAAGAGATCATCCACCCCCACATGCACCTGCTGGGCGGCAAGAAACTGGGAGCAATGGGCTAGGGCCTACCCGCCCCTGTAGCCTCTAAAATGCCCGACCTACTCCAGAGACTTCAGGATCGCTTGAAATCTCTGCCCGATGGCCTGCAGGCACACATCTACCGCGTGCGTGACGTAGCTCTTGAGATAGCGGCCCCTCATAATATCGACCTCCTACAGGCTGAACTCGGGGCATTGGCCCATGACGTCTGCCGTGCCGTCCCTGGCGAAGACTTGCTCTGGATGGCATCCGAGTTAGACGTGCCGGTTTCTGATGTAGAGCAGAATTTTCCCTTGTTGCTCCACGGCCCGGTTGGCGCGGAATTACTCCGCAAAGAAGAAGACTTCAACGACAATGTTCTTTACGAGGCCGTGCGCTGGCACTCCACCGCCCACGCCTCGTTGGATCCCCTCGGCAAGCTGGTTTTCTTGGCTGATAAGCTGGACCCACAGAAGGCGGCGGTCTACTCCTACCAGGCCAAGCTCCATGACATGGCTCTGGAGAATCTTGACCTGGCGCTGCTGGAATTCCTGTCCAGGGAGATGGCCAAGCGGATTGAGGGTGGCGGCACCGTTCATCCGGCCAGCGTGGGCGCCCGCAACAGCCTGATATTGAAACTGAAAGTCTGATTCAGACGCCTATAATCAGAACGCTG
>JAPKDE010000117.1 GCA_028822675.1 Dehalococcoidia bacterium
CCCCTGTATCTCAATGATGAGTTGGGCCTTAGCGGGTCATCTCGGGGCTTTTACCTGATGTTGCCTTTGCTTGTAGGCATCCCTTTTACCCCGCTGATGGGTTATCTATCAGACCGGGTTGGGCGAAAAGTGGTGCTGATACCTGGGATGATCCTGCTGGGGACGTTGACCTTTATGTTGGTGCCTTACGGGCAGGGTCTATCTATGATTTTGCTGCTGATGGGATTGGGCACTTTCCTGAACAGCGACCAACCCCTGCTAATGTCCGCAGCTTTGGATACCACTGGGAGAGAGGTGGCGGCAGCTACGCTGGGATTTATGTCTTTTTCCAGATTAATTCTTGCCGCCGTAGCGCCTCCCATAGGTAGCATTTTCTACGATATCAGCCCTGACCGTGTGTTTATGTACATCTCTGCGTTGTTCGCAATTTCCATCAGTATCTTAATTATCACTCCTATTCCCAAACCATTAAAACGATAGCTATTAGCCGATTACCCGGTGTTCTGACATCTGTGGCCTAACAGCATGCAACCTACCCTCAGCACGATAATGAAATAGGCCGTAGTGGGAGTTTATGTGTCCTACGGCGGTTGAATTCATGTAATACATTTAGTGTTTGACGAATTGAAGAAGCGGATGGGCCGACCGCCTACAGGTCACCAAGGCAACATTTTGATACGTATTGACCGTACGTATGGACCGTGAATTTCTGGCGAAGAAGGAACGTGATAAGGCGGAAGGCGTTACGGTGGGACGCTGGTTAGAGGCGGCAATTCAGGAGAAATTGGGGAGGTTGGGGTGATAGCAATAGTACTTAAACAGTCGTTACGACAGATGGCAATTGAGCTAGACATATCCCCGCATACCTTTCCTACATGGTGAACCGCGAGCGTCAGTGGTTGAAGGATTTGTACCAGCGATACATGGGAGTTGTTAACAGTCAAGAGAACAACGTTAACAATTTGCCAGACGTAGACTGACGATTAGGCGTAAAAAATGGTGCCCCAGGCGGGATTCGAACCCGCGACCCTCTGTTTAGAAGACAGATGCTCTATCCACTGAGCTACCGGGGCACGCGACCGTATCTTAACATGCGTACGAAGGTATCTAGGCATTGGCCGTATGGCCGCGAGAGCGGTTGTGTCCAAACAGAGATCAGAGTTTAGTACGCCGAGTTTTGTACGCCCAGTTTAGTACGCTTCCGTACATCCGCGGCCAAAGTTTGGTTCTGACAAGATTCTTCATTTAGTGACCGCGGGAACCAATCCTCACGACCAACATTGGTCTAGACCGGCCACTCTAGCGGACCCACTTTTCCGGGCCCCATTGTTCTCATCTATTTCCTGCGTTTCGGCGTTTCATCGTAACTCGCAAGTTAAGGTGCCAAACGAAGGCGCAAAAGATGATGGAGACCATTATTCCGCCAAGCGCTGCTGCATTTCCGGGATGGTTGGCATTGTTGATCAATCTACCTAATGCCAATCCTTCCATATGCCGTTCACCTCTAATTCAGAACGTGAGGAATCACGATGATATTTCTGAAACGATCGACCACATACAAATAGTTACCCAAAACTACAGCGGAACCACCGGTCTGGACATCGAGAGACCCTATCAGCCGAGGAGAGTCCGGCTGGGATACGTCTATCAACCTAATTCCATTCGCATTCTCCGCCTGCGGCGGTGCCGAGAAATCATAAACGTATACCAGGTTGCCCAAGGCAAGAACTTCCTCTGCAGATCCGATCTTTATCGAACTAACCTCACGAGGAGACCCAGGTGTTGAGACATCAATAACTCTCAGACCTTTGAAACCAGAGGCAACGTAGGCATATCCATCCTGAACAGCTATACCTCTCATAGAAGATTCTGCAGCCCTAAAGCCCGCTATGCCTTTGTCCGGATCATCGAAGCGTACAAGTGGCGAGTCTAAGTCAATCATGGCCGTGATTTCGCGTGGATTGGTTGTGTCTGAGACATCGATTACGCGGAGTCCGATCGGGCCAACGAGGTAGGCAACAGAGTCCAACACAGCAACATCCGTTGGTCTTCCGAACACCGATCCCGCGAGCGATCCATTCACCGTCAATTGTGCAGGGTTGGAGACATCAACCACGAACAATCCGGGCTCTCCGGGAGTGATGCTATCTGCATCAGAGGCGTCATTTATCGTTGCGCCTGCCAAGTACGCCACTGACAAGTCATCAATAAGAAGGCTCTGTTCTATGGGCAGAAGCCCGCTATGGTTAGGGGATGACGGCTCAGAAATATCGACTACCCATAATCCGCCTCCGGGGCCTGCTAGGCTCAGGTACGCGTACGAGCCTTCTAGCACAACGTCCACTATGACAAGCCCGACGCTGGTTGATGACGGGTCTAATTGGCCGACTTCGACAGGCTCAAGCGGGTCTAATAGATTCACCATGACAAGCTGAGGTTTAGCGGCTACGTCAGCGCCCAAGAGGAGATAGGGAACTCCCGAGATCTCGCTTTCTGAAATGGTTCTGATTACGCCTTCGTCTATGGTCCAACGAGCCTTTACGCTTAACTTACCGACCGCAGTGGCTCCTGCCTCGACCGTGGTGGTGTTGGTCGCTATGGCTCATGGCTCAGCAGTAGCGGTATTAATCGCAGCAGGTCCTGGCTCAGCGGTGGCAGTGTTGGACGCAGTTACTCTCGGCTCAGGAGTAACGGTGATTATTTCGGTGGGCGATTCCGAAGACACGGAGCAGGCAAGCAGCAAGGCCAAACACAATATGGCAAATAGAACGATTAAGCGGAAGTTCAAGCGAATCATCCTAGTATGCGGCCCGAAGGGGCAGTCAGGTTAATAGGCACTCATCGACGCGCCAACTTGAGCCAATTGGGCTTCAGTGTCTCCAGGCAACATGCCCGGATGGTTAGCAGTTAGCATTGTCCAATTATCATCTCTTTCGAACAGTAGCGTGGCCGTATGTCCTGTTTCCCAAGAAGCGCGCCTGAGATTTCCAAAAGGCATATCTAACAATCGCATATTAACACCATTTCAGTGATGAGCTGTCAACAATTTAATGGCGATGATCTATCAACAGCAGGATCGATTTTGGCATAGCCAACCGGAGCCGTTGGAGTTTGGTGATTCGGAATGCACTGTGTTATGTCTGGCAATCCGCTTATCGTCTTGATTGCGGTTGGCACAATGCTCTGTCAAAATGTAGGCTCAGAACAACTTGGCACACTCCAGACAATCTATCGGTGCGGCGAACGAAGCATGTTCCGGCCAGCCAATAGGAAAGTGATGGGCTATGGCAGACGAGTTATTGAACCTGGATTCAAAACCAGTGGCAAAAACATTGATTGCAGGTTGGCGACGGCAGTGGTCCGACGGCGGTGAGATTTCCGGAGGATTACCCAGGTATCTAATCAGCAAACTAGGCGCTAAGCAGATCGGAGAGATGGGCCCGGAAGTGTCCAAACTCTGCTACCCGTTCCAAGTGCCCGGAACCCATGACACCTACCGTCCCCGGGTTGCCTACAAAAACGGTCTACCCGTGCAGCCCATGACTCGGCGTAACCGGTTCTACGACGCGGGCAACGGTCTGGTTATCTTCTTGGGACAAGAACCCTGGTTTCGTATTGATGTCTACGCTGAAGCTTTCTTCAAGGCAGTAGAGGAGTTGGGCATACCCAAGATCGTCGCTGTGGAAGGCTACAACGGCGCAGCCCCACCGGATGTGGAACGAAGTGTGAGCTGCATCTACAGTCGGGCCGACATGAAAGAGAACCTGGACAAGTACGGCTTACGCTACTCAAATTACGGCTCACAGAGTCGAAATGGCCCCACCATTGCCATGGCATTGGTAACCATTGCTCATTACGAACACCCTGAGTATGAGATGCTGCGGATGGGTGCTATGGCTCCCATGTACCCGTTCTTGACCTCCAACAGCGACCCTGTGGGAATCAACCTGGACCACCGCTCTTTCTACGACATCATGCGGAGGCTGAAGTCGATGTTCGACCTGGAAATCGATTTGTCCGAGTTGTTGTCCCTGGGCGAAGCTGAGTCAAGGGAGTTGGTAGAGACTCTGGAAAAGATTGCCGAGACCAATCCCACGGCCAAAGACTTGATTGCCAGGGCCAAAGCCGACTTCAACTTTGTGCCATTTGAAACATCGGTAAATATGGACCCGGCTTTGAACCTGGCCTTGGAAGACATTCTCAGAAACGCGCCAGACCAGCCAGACGAATAAAACGCTGCTCAGGAATCGTTGGCTTTGACGGCTGCTAGATCAGTCCTTCTGCTAGAGCTGCTCTCTCGATTAGTTCCCAGCCAAGGTCAGTTCCCGGCACAAAATGGTCGCAGGCCTCGCCTTCCAGAACCGATTTCCCAACCGGGTCTGCATCGGTGACTGACAAAAATGCCGCCTCTATCTCCGCTGCCAGTGTTGGGTCCAAGCTGCTCTGCGAAGTGAAACAGCAGTGGCTGTATCCGGGGCTGGACCAGAAAATACGCACTGTATCTCGGTCTAACGAGCCGTCCTCGGCCATTGCTTCCATGACCTTTTGGCTCACAGCACCCGCATCGAACTCTCCGCTGCTGACCCGTTCCACTACGTCACGTTCGTCGGACTTTGTCTGCGAGTTCCGATCATCATAGAAACTGCTGGTTGATAGGTCTTTACGCGGGTCTATCCCAGAGTCCTTCAAAAAGGAATAAGCCAACAGACCCGCCTGGACTGAAGACCTGGTCCCAAAGGCGAAGCTGCGACCCTTCAAGTCTTCCACGGTGTCTATACCTGAGTCGGCCTTGGTGATGAAGTGGGTGGTGAAGTTAATATCCACGTCCCGCATCGCGATGACGCTGCAGGCATCGGCCAACTGACGCTTGATCTTCACGTAGCTGAGCGGGCCGTTCCAGGCTAGGTCGATCTCGCCCTTAACAAACGCCTCGACCATGTTGTCGTAGCCCGAATACAAGACCCAATCCAGGTCTATTCCTTTCTCGCGGAATAATTTCTCTAGTCCTTGAAAGACTTCCATATGGGAGACTGTAGCGGTGCCGCCTAACCTGACCATACCGGGCCTCCTGCAAAGGTAGTTTGAGAGAAGGGTTCGGGGTTCTAATATTCCCGGGGATTATAAGCCAGTATCTCTGGGTCAGCAATCAAAAATTTGTCGGTTAGCAACGTCCGGTTAAGATTGATTTGGACTTAGGCCGCCCTCGTGATTGCCTGGTCTAATATCTCTGCTGCCTGGTCAAGTTGAGCCTCTGTGGTGGTGAAGGGAGGCACAAATCGGAACACGGAACCCTTCCGCCGCACGCTGAGGATCAGACCGTTCTCCAGGCACCAACGCCCAATGGCTTTACCCTGTTCGTAGGCCGGTTCCCTGGTTAAACGGTCAGTCACCAATTCGATCCCCTGCAATAGGCCGCGCCCCCTGATGTCACCAATAATCTCGTGCTTCTGGGCCAACCTTTCCAAGTGCTCTCGCCAGTAGGCACCAATCCTGACGGCAACCTCCGTCAACAGCTCTTCCATGACGATGTCGATGCTGGCGATGGCCACGTTACAGGGCAATGGGTCGTTTGAGTGGGAGTGCCCCACCACCAAGCCCGAGGCTGAGACCTTCTCTTCTATCTCGTCAGTGGTAATGGTGGCGCTGATGGCTACCCCACCGCCAAAATGCTTGGAGATGGTGAAAATGTCTGGGACCACTCCTTCATGCTCAAACCCCCACATGGAACCCAGCTTGGCCAGGCCGGTCTGGGCTTCATCAACGATTAGCAGAGCTCCCCGGTCTTCGCACTTGCGCTTCAGTTCACGGAGCCATCCATCAGGGAGGTCAATCACGCCGCCGGCGCTGAACAGTGGCTCAGTGATCACCGCAGCCAGTGGGCCGTCCGCCTGTGCGTCCAGCAGATCAAAGCTGGTGTTAAGACAGGTGTAATCACAACCGCCACGGTCTTTGCAGTAGGTACAGCGGTATTCGTAGGGAGCCAAGATGGGATAATGCCCCGGCGCGTAAGGCCCATAACCCTCATGCCATCCGGAGAATGTGACCGCTCTGGTGGAGTCGTTCATACCGTGGAAACTGACCGCTGGGCTGGCGATCTCATAGCCGCCGGTATACCGCTTGGCAATGGCCATGGCCGCTTCGTTGGAATCGCTTCCTGAAGTTAGAAACATGGACCGGTCCATGCCTTCGGGGGTTATCTCAGCCAAACGAGCGGCCAAGATGATCTCCTTATCATTGAACATGCTCATGTGGCTGTGGATCAGGGTCTCGCCGCTCTCTTGTAGCGCTTGGATTATGCGAGGGTGGTTATGGCCGAGGGCGCCGCACATCTGACCTGAATTGAAATCCAGGTATTCTTTGCCGTTAACATCACGCACCACCGAACCCCGACCCCAGACCATAATCGGCCCGGTTACGTCGTTAGAATCAATGCGGCTGCGGAAACTGTATTTTCGAGCCAGTTCAAGGAGTTCTGCTTCGGTCAGTTTCTGTGTCATGGACCCTCCACTAAATAATCAGGCCACCGGGAAATAATCGAGCCGCCGGGAGATAGTCAGGCTGCCCGAAAACAATCAGACCGCCAGTAACTTGGAGTCCTGACGGTCTAATCGTGCTTTGCCTTATTTGTTTCCCAGAGCGTTTGCCGTCTACTTCTTGAACTTGGGCATAACTTCTTTGCCGAACCGCTCAAGTTGATCTAGCACCACACTCTGTGGCGTGCCAATCACCGAGCCGACATTGATCTGCTCCAGCCCAGGATAGCGGTTCTGTAGGTCGTCTATCTTTTCTGCGACCAACTCAGGCGGGCCGCAGAGCCACGAGCCAGCCTTGATGCCGTCTTCCAACGTGGGAAGACCTGCCGACCGGGCTTTGGAACCTTGACCTAGGTTGGATATCTGGTCGTCGGACAGTCCGCGGACGAATCCCAGGGGGGCAAACATTTTCATGTTCTCTTCAAAGAACGGGCGGGCCTCTGCAATTGCTTTTTCTTCTGTTTCCGCGATATGCATGGAGAACCCGATGGTCAGGTCAGCGCCCAACTCGGTTTCTCGGCCACTCTTGGCCAGCGTATCGCGCCATTGCCTAACCACTTGGTCTTGCGCTCCTCCGGCCGCAGCACCGCCACCGATGATGCCTTTAATGCTGTGTTTGACCATAAAGTCCATGGCTCGCTGGCTGGCGCTAACCATTGGCTGCCAAGTTTCCACTGGCAGGTTGCGTGGCCGTGGAACCAGTGTCAGTTCTTTCAGCGTATAACCTCGGTAGGGAACCTCTGGTGGTAGCTTGTAGTGCTTGCCCTCATGGCTAAAGGACTCTTCATCGAAGGCCTTCATCATGATTTCTACCTGTTCTTCAAATATCTCTCGGTTGGCGTCATTGTCTGTAAGGGTGCTGGGCACGCCAAAGGTGTCCACCTCCCTAGAGTGATAACCCCGGCCAACGCCAAAGATTACCCGCCCGCCGGTCAAAATATCGGCGGTGGCGTAGTCCTCGGCCAGTCGCAGGGGGTGCCACATGGGGTTGACGTTGAACCCACAGCCAAACTTCAAATTCTTGGTCAGGTGAGCCATATGAACGTACATCATCAATAGATTAGGGATGCACTCGTAGCCTTCATGTTGGAAGTGGTGTTCTGCCGACCAGAAGGTGTCGTACCCCAGTTCTTCCATCTTAAGGATGATTGCTTCGGCCTTGTCGAACACTCCGGCCAGCTTCTCGTCGGATAGCCTGCGGTCATTGACTGGTGTTGCATCGAAGCCCATATCGTCGAAATCGACGTGTCCGGCGAATAGGCTTCCAAATTTGGTAATCATTTCATACTCCTCGGTCT
>JAPKDE010000010.1 GCA_028822675.1 Dehalococcoidia bacterium
GCAATCTCTACCACATCCGTTACCCACTTGAGGATGACCCCAAGTCGTTCATCACCGTTGCCACTACCCGGCCCGAAACCATGCTTGGTGACACCGGCGTGGCCGTGCACCCAGAGGATGATCGCTACAGCAACCTGATCGGCAAGAATGTTGTATTGCCCATCATGGACCGGCCAATCCCAGTGGTCGGCGATGAAGCCATCGACCGCGAGTTCGGCACCGGTGCCCTGAAAGTAACACCCGCCCACGACCCAATCGACTTTGAGATTGGCGAGCGTCACGGCCTGGATGTCTTCAATGTCATTGGATTGGACGGTAACCTGACGGCAGCTGCCGGTAAATACAGTGGCGTTGACCGTAACGAAGCCCGTGTGAAAGTGGTTGAAGAACTGGACCAGTTAGGCCTTTTGGATAAGGTGGAAGGTCATCGCCATTCAGTGGGGCACTGCCAGCGTTGCAGCTCGGTGGTCGAACCTCTGGTCAGCCTGCAGTGGTTCGTAAATCTGGGCGGCCATCAAGAAGCTGATAGCATCGCAGGCAAGGCCCACGCCGCAGTGGCCGACGGCGACATCAAAGTCGTCCCGGAACGCTTCACCCGCGTCTACCTCAACTGGCTGGAGAATATCAGAGATTGGTGCATCAGCCGCCAACTGTGGTGGGGACACCGGATTCCCGTCTGGTATTGCTCGGCGTGCGAGCACATGACGGTGACGGTGGAAGACCCCGACAAGTGCGAGAGCTGCGGGAGCGCTGAGATAGAACAGGATGGCGACGTCCTGGACACCTGGTTCAGCTCCGGACTCTGGCCTCACTCAACCCTGGGCTGGCCCGAACAAACGTCAGATCTGAAGTATTTCTACCCCACGGCGGTTTTGGAAACAGGGTATGACATCCTTTTCTTCTGGGTTGCCCGAATGATCATGTTGGGTATTGAGAACACGGGCGAAGTCCCCTTTAAGACCGTGTTCTTGCACGGCCTGATCCGCGACGCTACCGGCGCCAAGATGAGCAAGACTCGCGGCAACACCCTGGACCCGCTGGAACTCATTGAGCGGTTCGGTACCGACGCCCTGCGATTTGCCCTCACAACTGGCACGGCACCGGGCAACGACCTGCGCTTTGGTGAGAACCGGCTGGAAGCGGCGAGAAACTTTGCCAACAAGGTCTGGAACGCCTCCCGGTTCGTAATCTCGGGCCTCGGCGAGAAGTCAGACCTGGAAGGCTGGCACGACCTTCCCCCTGGCGAACCCCCCGAACACCGCGAGGACCGCTGGATTGTCAGCCGTCTGGACCGTGTCACCGCCGAAGTTAACGAGTCCCTCCGCAGCTTTGAACTTGGTGACGCCCAGCAGAAGCTCTATGACTTCTTCTGGAACGACTACTGCGACTGGTACATCGAGATGGCCAAGTTGCGGTTGCGCTCCGGAGAGGGGCCGTCGCCCTCGCGTACCCTGGTGCACGTTTTGGAACGCAGCCTGCGCCTGCTGCATCCCTTCATGCCCTTCATCACTGAGGAGATCTGGCAGAACCTACGCTCCAAACTCCCGGCGGAAGGCAGTTCGGTCGAGTCCATCATGATTGCCGAGTACCCCACTGCTGATGAGCCTCGTTCCGACACCCAAGCTGAGGAAGAGATTGGATTGGTGATGCAGGCCATCCGCGCCGTAAGAAACACCCGCGCCCAACTTCGCATACCCGCCGGGCAACGTCTGGAAGCCCAGTTTGAAACCAACGGCATGCAGGGGCCCATCGAAGAAGAAGCAGAGGTCATCCGTGTTCTCTCACGGGTGGAACCGCTTCACATAGTGGCTGACAGCTCTGTCGGGAACGACCTGCCCAAGGGAGTCACTCTGGTGGTCAATCCTCTAATCATCCACCTGCCATTGGAGGGTGTGGTTGACCTTTCTGCAGAGGCAGAACGTCTGCGGGCTGAGTTGGACGAGTGTGTCCAGAATATGGTCCGCGTAGAGAAACTGGTCTCCAATCCCAACTTCTTACAGAAAGCCAAACCAGAGGTGGTTGAGACCGAGCAGGCCCGACTACAAGACCTGAAAGAACGCCAACAACACCTGAACGAAATCTTGGAGCAGCTGGCCGGCTGAGGCCAGGATTCAACCTCCCTGAAGATACAAAATGACAAAAAGACTTGGCATAATCGGCTATCCCATTGGCCACTCTATTTCGCCCATCTTTCAACAGGCGGCGCTGGACGCTTTGGGCATCGACGCCACCTATGAGAAATGGGAAGTCACTCCTGAAGGTGTCGGAGATTTCGTCAACGGATTGCGTGCTCCGGACTCCTGGGGTATCAACATCACCCTGCCCCACAAGCAGGCCGTGATTCCGTTCCTGGACGAAGTGGATGAATGGGCCACCGCTGCCGGAGCAGTCAACACAATCGTAAATCATGATGGACGCCTGACCGGACACAACACCGACGGCCCCGGATTTCTACGGGCCCTCCTAGTTGAGACCGGCTATGACCCCAAGGGGACTCGAGCTCTGATACTGGGCGCTGGTGGAGCCGCACGAGGCATCCTGCTGGCATTGGCCAGGGGCGGTGTCGACTCCCTAGTGATTGCCAACCGGACCATGGAACGGGCAGAGACTCTGGCTAAACTAGCCGTTGAAAACGGGGTTAAATCCGAAGCCATCCCGATTGCTGGCAATGTTCTAATAAAAGCTGCAGCATTGGCTGACCTGATTGTGAACTGCACATCAGTCGGCATGTCCCACGGGCCGGACGAGCAAGGCACGCCCCTCACCGCAGCGCAAATTCCAGCCTCGGCCATCGTAAATGACGTGGTGTATACTCCGTTGGAAACCCCCCTCCTGAGGGAGGCTGCGGCTGCCGGAGCAACCGCTTTGGGCGGTCTCCACATGTTGGTCTACCAGGGCGTTTTGTCCTTCCAGATGTGGACCGGCCAGGAGGCTCCAGCAGATGTGATGCTCGCAGCAGCCGCCAAAGAAATGACCTCCAGAGGCGCTTAGCCGCACTCTGCCCCATATTTCCACAAAAAGTTGATACAGGATATTCATGGTTAGATTTACCACCGCAGGCGAGTCCCACGGACAGGGCCTGGTAATCATATTGGAGGGCATCCCAGCCGGACTGCCCATCAGCGAAGACTACATTGGCATCCATCTGGGCCGCCGCCAAAAGGGGTACGGTCGGGGTGGACGCATGCTCATTGAGCAGGACCGCGCCAAGATCATCTCCGGTGTGCGCCACGGCGAAACCCTAGGCAGCCCCATTGGCATGACCGTGGAGAACAAAGACTGGGCGAACTGGCTTGAGGCCATGTCGATTGAACCTCTGGAAGGTGAGCCAGAGAGTCCTCGCACACGGCGCATAACCCGCATCCGCGCCGGACACGCCGACTTACCCGGTGTGATGAAGTATGGTTTCCAAGATGTGCGCAACGTCCTAGAGAGGGCCAGCGCCCGGGAGACCGCCGCCAGAGTTGCCGCGGGAGCCATCGCCATCAAGCTTCTGGAAGAATTTGGCATGAAAATTCACAGCCACGTCATATCCATTGGCTCAGTGGACGCCGCACCGGTAGAAGACCCTTCAACCATTGACTGGGCTGCAGTAGAAGAATCACCGGTGCGTTGCGCCGACCCGGACGCTGCAATCAAGATGGCCTCTGAAATCGATGCCACCAAAGAAGCTGGCGACACCGTGGGCGGTATGTGCGAGATTATCGTAGAAAACGTGCCCATCGGCGTGGGTTCCCACGTCAGTTGGGACAAGAAGATCGATGCGCTGGTTGCTCAGGCGCTCATGTCCATCAATGCGGTAAAGTCGGTCTCGATTGGGCCCGGTTGGGAGGTTTCCACCCAACGCGGATCAGAAGTGCAGGACGTGATTCTGCCGGTGACCGACCCTGACCACCCCTGGCAGCGGAACACCAACAAGCTTGGTGGTACTGAGGGCGGCATGACCAACGGTATGCCTCTGGTCGCCCGGTTCGGTATTAAGCCCATCCCCACCATGGTCACGCCTCTACCCTCGGTAGACCTGGACACCGGGGAAGAGGTGCTGTCTCATTTCGAGCGCTCCGACATCTGTCAGGCGCCCCCAGCCTGCGTGGTTGGCGAGGCGATGGTTGCTCTGGTGTTGGCCAAGGCCTTCATGGAGAAATTTGGCGGAGACTCCGTCCCGGAGACCAAACGTAACCTGGAGGGCTACCTGAAAACGGTGGGCCCCCGCAAGGTTTACCAATAGCCCACGCCTGGATTACCGTGGCCGCAAAGCCCAGATTACTCAACATTCCTAACGTTTATGAAGCATCTGCCCTGTGGACGGCCATGAGTGTCTTTGCACTGCTTCTAGGCCTGGCGCTCCTGGTCTTTGATGGGCCAGTTTTCTCAGCCGTGGAGTGGCTGGCTGATCTGGCCCGTTCCGACCCCTACACCCTCTCTCCCAAGAACGCTTCAGAAATTAGGGAAGGCATCGATACTTGGGCTCGGGCTGCGTTTGCTCTTGCCGCCATCACTTTTCCTTTGGGTAGCAGTAAATTCAAGGCTTGGCTCGCCAGCTCCCTAAGACACATCACCTCCCGACAAGACGATGATTCCCTGCCGCCAGACCATTACGGTCGACTATTCTTCGCGGCGTTGATTGCTGTGCTGGTTTATTCCGTCTTGGCCCACTGGTCGCTGCGGACTTTCTTGGATACAGACTGGCTGGAAGGCGAAGACGGAGTCAGCGAGTGGTGGTCGGTGGCAACCTATATGTTCGCTGCCGTAGCCGCCGGAGTCGCGGCCTCGTATCTGAAGAAGACCAAACACAACAAGCTGCGGTATTTCTACATAACGTTGGCGGTCGGTTTCTTTATGGCTGGCATGGAAGAGATTAGCTGGGGGCAGCGTATCTTTGACTGGGGTACGCCGGCCGCAATTGAAGAGATAAATTTCCAGGGTGAGACCACGCTCCACAACGTGAACTTCGCCAACAACGTAATCTTCGAGATGTTGTTTTGGGGCAGCACCCTGGGTCTGATTGGCGGGTTGTGGCGGCTGACCGCCAACCTGCGGGGTCTGAACGACCGGATGCGATTGGTGTTGCCTACTTTGACCATGGCCCCGGCGTTGTTGCTGATCATGGTCTGGCGGACCGGCGAACTCTGGCGCACCGCCAACATCCCCCGACTGGTAATGGACCATTTCAATTCTGGCCCTAGAGGCTCAGAGGTACCCGAAGCGTTGTTGGGTCTCTGCATCATCATGTACACTTTCACGAACCTGCAAAAGGCGCGGTATCTGAGTCGGCAGACCATTACGTCTGACAATCAAACGCCCATTGAGGAGGGCACATGAAATTTGGAGTCAGCCTAATCCCCCACAACCTGAAAGAAACGGCCGCCAGCGCCAGATTGGCCGAGGACTTGGGGTTCGATTACATCGGCATCCCAGATTCGCAGTCGCTCTGGCGGGAGTTGTACTTGAGCCTGAGTGTAGTCGCCGGTGCCACCAGCAAGGTGGGTATCGGTCCCACAGTCACCAACGCGCTCACCAGGCACCCGGCGGTGGCAGCATCGGCCATTGCCACGTTGAATGAGATGTCCGGTGGCCGCGCCTATTTTGGTATTGGTAGCGGAGACAGCGCGATTCTAAATCTGGGGCTGCGTCCGGCCAGACTGAAAGAGGTGCAGGAATACATAGAGGCCATGCGAGCCATCCTCTCGGGCCAGACTTACGAGTACAAAGGCCGTGAGATACACGTTCAATGGTCGGAGAACCCAGTGCCCATAATCATGTCTGCAGAGGGGCCCAACACCCTGGCTCTGGCCGGAAGTATCGCCGACGCAGTGATTGTGCATTCAGGACTGAGTAAAGAAGTGCTGGCCGACACCATTGATAGGATCAGAGAAGGAGAACGCACTGCCGGTCGTCCGGAGGGATCAGCAAAGGTGTGGGCGTTTGCCAAGTGCAACATTGCTGACTGCCGAGAAGACGCAATCGACGAGATAAAGATGGCTTTGGCGGCGTCCGGGCACCACGCCTTTAGGTTCACGCTAGAGGGGAAG
Organism: Dehalococcoidia bacterium; assembly: GCA_028822675.1. The sequence continues at coordinate 6,033 of JAPKDE010000010.1, forward strand.
AACGTCCCTGAGCATCTCCAGGAGGCAGTAATGGCCCTCCAGGGCGAGTACGTGCCATCGGAGCACGAGCAATTGGGCAATACCCGCAATGCGGCCATCAGTGATGAACTGGGCCTGACCGAATTCCTGGCCGACCGGTTCGCGGTGGTGGGCACGCCGGAAGACTGCCTGGCCAAGGTCCGCACTATTGAGGAAGCGGGCGTGGACAACCTTCTAATTTTGGCCATCAGCTCTGATTCGGACAACATCATTCGGCGTTTTGGTGAAGAGGTGATAGCTCGAATCTGAAGCGTTGAAACTGGTGGTTGACGCAGGGTTTTGAAATGCCATGGCTAGTCACAGGTCAGCCAGGCTCAAATAGATACAACGAACCATTGAGGACGGTGCTGGAATTGGGTTGACACATAGAAGTTATGCGCTAAACTATTGTTAGCCAAATTTTGGACACTTCGGAGGAACCAAATGGAAGGAAAGTTTCAGATTGAAATAACCTACTGCGTAAGTTGACAGCACCACGCTGTCGCCACGTGGATGGCGAATGAATTTTTCCGGCACTACGGCAAGGACGCTGCCATTGCCATTTCCCCTCGCGGACAGGGCATCATGGAAGTATTCTTCAATGGTGAGCGCATTTTCGACAAGAAGGGTGAAGGCAACATCTATCCAGACCTGAAACGGGTTCGGGAGATGCGCCAGGTCATCGATGCTAAGATCGAGACACTTGAGCCCACACCGGCTGACGACTAGACCTTCTTTCAAAAGAAGATAATAAAAAAGATCCTCCTGTAAAGGAGGGTCTTTTTTATTTGTGGTTTTTATTTGTGTTCTTCCGGCCAAAGGCTATAGAAAAACTACAGGAGTGCCTGAACTTTAGTCCATATCTCCCGGCCAAGTTCTTTGGGAGGTCGTTGTCCGTCCAGTATCAGCCAGCCCTCTGGGTCGGCGGCGGCCAGGGCGCTGTAGCCACGCCGAATCTTGCGGTGGAAGTCCACCGGGGCGCTATCAAAGTTGTCTTCACTGCCGTTGCTCTTGCGGGCCAGAGCCGTTTCCACCGGCAGGTCTAAGAGCACTGTTAGGTCTGGTTCCAGTCCTCCGGTGGCTTCGCGATTCAGGCGTTCGATAAGCTCGCGGTCTAGGCCGCGGCCGTAGCCCTGGTAGGCCACGGTGGAACTGGTAAAACGATCGGCGATAACCACTCCGCCCTCTGCTAAGAACGGCTTGATAACCTGCTGCACTAGTTGGGCGCGAGCAGCCTCAAAGAGCATCAACTCGCTGATCGGGGTCATGGGTTCTCCGGATTTCAGTAGTGTTCGCAGTGCCTGGCCCAGGCGCGTTCCGCCGGGCTCTCTGGTGCGAATAACGTTTACACCCCTACGGCGCAGGCGTCGCATCAAAGAACGGACCTGAGTGCTCTTGCCCGAGCCATCTCCGCCTTCAAAGACGATAAAGCAGGCCATCTAACTTCTCATCGAGTTGTTGGACTCAGGCACGGCGTTAGACCCGGTAAAACAAGACAGATCGCTCAGGCTCCTTGCCCTGGCTGACTGAGGCCACGTTGTAGCGTTGACCCAGGAGATGCTGCAGTCGGCGTATGTATGACCGCTGTGGGGCCAGGTGGACGGTCTGCTCACCGGACAAGACCCGATTGGCGGCCTCTTCGGCTTCGTCCATCGCCTTGTCCATGGCGGGCGAGCTGTTGGGACCAGTGAACGCGGGGCCGTCTCCGCTGTTACCCATTCCGGGCATAATGCCGGGGCCGGAGCCGTCATTGTCGCGGTGCCAATCTTTGATTACTGTGTCCAGGAATTCCTGCAACTGGACCATGGTGTTCTTGCGAAGCACGCAAACAGGGGTGCCACTAGTCTCAGCGATGCGCACCAACTGGGAACCCCGACGATAATGGGTCTTGGTGGTCAAGACCACATCTGCCTGTCGTAGTTCGTTGACTATATGGACCACCCTGCCGGATTCGGCGGCAGCTGCTTCCAGTTTGTCGCGTCCAACTCCAAAGAGAAAAATTCTGACCTCAGCCTCTTTGACCTTTGATTCCGGGGCGCGCATTCCCATGGGAGCAGCGGGCGCGGCCATGGCGCTCTGAGCCAACTGAGCTTGAACCGGTTGTCCTTGGGCCTGCCGGTCCATTTGTTGATCTGGTTGCCGGTCGCGCTGGCGGCCACCTTTCTGGCCTTGCTGTTGCCAGGAACCGGGTTGGGCCTCACTGACTCGGGCCTGTTCCTGGGTTCGGACCACCTCTCCACTGGTGCCCATTGTGCGCACTTCCGGCGAGATGGGGAATCCTCTGAGCCATTGGTCAACAACCTGGGCCACGTTGTCGTGCACGGCTAGTTTATCCCAGCCTTGAATCTCCACCACGACATCAAACGTCGGTGGTGCTTTGCGTTCCAGCACACTCTTCTGGGTGCCCCGAAACCGAGCTTCCTGGTCGCCCAGGGTTACGGTCTGGATGCCGCCCACAAGGTCGGACAAGGTGGGGTTCATAATCAGGTTGTCCAGGGTATTGCCGTGGGCAGTGGCAATCAGTTGCACACCGCGCTCGGCAATGGTCCGGGCAGCTGCAGCTTCTTCTTCGCTGCTCATTTCATCGATGATGACGGTCTCCGGCATGTGGTTCTCCACAGCCTCAATCATCACTCCGTGCTGGGCAGCGGGAGATTTGACCTGCATGCGCCGAGCACGGCCAATGGCCGGATGCGGCACGTCTCCGTCGCCAGCAATCTCGTTGGAGGTGTCGACGATGATTACCCGCTTTCTGGCCTGCCCGGAGAGGACTCTGGCCATCTCACGCAGCATGGTGGTCTTGCCTACGCCGGGACGGCCTAAGAGCAGGATGTTTTTGCCCGAAAATGCTAGGTCTTCGATGATATCTATGGTACCGAAAACGGCCCGGCCCACCCGGCAAGTAATACCAACCACACTGCCACGGCGGTTGCGGATCGCCGATATTCGGTGGAGAGTGCGCTCAATGCCGGCGCGGTTGTCTTCCCCAAAATCGCCGATACGCTCAATCACATTCTGTAGGTCGTCGGCGGTTATTGGAGTTTCGTTCAGTTCTGCGTCGCCCGACACGAATCTGGCCTCTGGAAAACGTCCCAGATCCAGAATTACCTCTAGCAATTGATTCAAGTCGTCCCTGGCCCGCAGAATATCTGCAACGCCTGGGGGTAGGACATTCAATACCAGATCCAGTTCCTCGCGGTCTCGTTCCCAATCCCGTTCAGAGTCCTGGACATTTTCTTCACCAGTTTCCTGGCCTGTCTCTTCGCCTGTCTCTTCGCCTGTCTCTTCGACTGTATCTGTAATAGAACCGTCTATTGTCCCTTCGGTCGTCTTTTCCGATGAGATTTCATCCGGAGTTTCCTGAACATCGTCTTGATCTGTGTCTCGAACCGTCGCCAATATCACGCCTCCACATAGGAAAGTTCGCGATTTCTAACCGGTACTGCCACCGTTTTGATTAACATAATATAACGCCCAACTTCTTGTAAGCCTAGTCTGGTCAATAAATCGGCTATATTTTCCTGATAGCTGGGTATTAACCAGTTCTGGGTTTGTTGGGACATTTGGACCAGATGGGACACCACTTCTGGGTGATTGGGGTGCCACTGTAAGCCCCCGGCGGCGGTTTTGCCGAGGGGTTCAGACATCCGCCAGCCAACTACCTTGCCGTCTAGCTTCAACACAGTTTCGATTCTGGAAGCTTGTGCTGGTTCCTGGGAATCACTCCACTGATCAATGGTCATGCCAATGCCTTCTCGCACCTGTTGCGGAGTTGAAGCGCAGTACAGCTGGAACAATCCGTGGAAGTCAGCCTGAGTCGGAGATTCCACAGAATACCGGCTGATTGGTTCATCGCTTGGATCGGCCTGCCAATCTTGGCCGGTCAAGTGTTGCTCTTCGTAGTAGGCATAGAACCCAATCTTTCTGGCTGCATCGGCGATTGGGCTGTCGCTGGATACTCTGAGGAACACCCTCTCTGCGCCACGAGAGCCAGCGCATTGGACAACCTGTTCTAGTAGATCAATGGCCTTTTCCAGTTTCTGCTCTGGTAGGTAAAGACGGTCCACTTCCCAGGCTCGGCTGCCACTGCGCATCCGTGCTGAGGCCAGGCTGGAGAGGTCCATACCCTTCCAGTCTCCCACGGTCACGCGGTGTGTATCACGGGCAATCGATTGCTTCCAGAGAGTGGAGTTGCGCAGCGGCCGGCACCGGACCACTGATTCCGTTGGCGCGGCTTGGTTGGCCCCTCCGGGAGCGCCCACCAGCATACAGCGAAGGGCATCACTGACCCGGAAGGCCGTAATCATGAGGAGCCGTTTCCTGAAGAACTGCCGTTGCCGTTGACGAGTTCCAGGAAATAACTGTGAAACCGGCAGTCGTTGGTCAGTTCAGGGTGAAAAGATGTGGCCATCAGGTTTCCCTGTTGAACTGCCACTGGACGGTCATCATCCAGAGCGCATAGCACTTCAACATCATCGCCAACGCGAATAATCACCGGGGCGCGGATGAAGATGGCGTGGAACGGGTCTGAACCCAATGCGCTTATGTTCAGGTGTTGTTCAAAGCTGTCCACCTGGCGGCCAAAGGCGTTTCTTTGTACGCCAATGTCCATGATACCCAGGGGAACGGGGTCATTCTCGGTGATTTCCTCGGCGATCATTATCATGCCGGCGCAGGTGCCCCAAATGGCGCGGCCTTCTGTGGCCATCTTTTGGATGGGCTCTCTCAGGTTGTAAAGGGTCACCAGGCGGCTGAGCGTGGTGCTCTCACCGCCTGGGATAATCAGCCCGCCCAACGATTCCAGGTGTTCTGGCAGCCTTACTTCTCTGGCTTTAACACCTAGCTTACTGAGGGCGGCGATATGTTCGGCGAAGTCGCCTTGTACTGCTAAGACGCCTACTTCCAACTCGGCTAGCTGATCCTTATAAGTAGATTACCGGGATTTCTGCCGTGACGCGCTCCCCGCGTGGGGAGCGTTGCCGGGATCGGGATAATGCGATAAAAGTCTGTTACTTGCTGCGGGTGGCCAGCAATTCGTCTTCAGGAATTGACTTGGCGCTGATGCCGACCATGGGCTCGCCCAGGTTCTTTGAGACCTCAGCAAGAATCTTGGCATCCTGGTAATGGGTTACAGACTGGACGATGGCGTGGGCACGGCTGGCGGGGTCGCCAGACTTGAAGATGCCGGAGCCAACAAAGACGCCGTCGGCGCCTAGTTGCATCATCAGGGCTGCATCTGCGGGTGTGGCAACGCCGCCGGCGGCGAAGTTGACCACGGGCATGCGGCCCATCTCTTTGGTCTTAATAAGCAGATCCAGGCTCACCTGCATGTCGCGGGCTTCAACCACCAGCTCATCTTCAGGCATGTTCTGGAGCTTGCGGATGGCATCTTGAACGGTGCGCATGTGGCGGACAGCCTCAACAACGTCGCCGGTGCCGGCTTCGCCCTTGGTGCGAATCATCGCAGCGCCTTCAGAGATGCGGCGTAGGGCCTCGCCTAAGTTGCGGCAACCACAGACAAAGGGCACCTGGTAGTCATGCTTCCAGATGTGATGAGTCTCGTCGGCAGGGGTGAGAACCTCGGACTCGTCGATGTAGTCAATGCCTAGAGATTCAAGAATCTGAGCCTCTACAAAGTGACCGATACGGACCTTGGCCATGACCGGAATACTCACCACGTCCATGATGTCGCAGATAATCTGCGGGTCGGTCATGCGGGCCACACCGCCGTCGGCGCGTATGTCAGCGGGAACGCGTTCCAGAGCCATGACGGCTACTGCGCCGGCTTCTTCAGCTATCTTTGCCTGCTCGACGTTAACCACGTCCATGATGACTCCACCTTTGAGCATCTGGGCGTGACCGGCTTTGACCGTAAATGTCCCTGTTAGTACTTCGACCATCGTTGGCGTCCTCCGGGTGTTCGCATTTTAGTTGGTGGCAAGAGACGAATTTGCATAGGAATTAGTCTCGGTTGCGCCTGTATTATACGCCCACGGGATGGCGATTATCAATTGAGGCCAGCAACGCAAAATAGCCCTTCCACAGGCATGAAACAGGCTTAGAGAGAGCAGCTAAGTCTACCCAGTAATCTTAGGAATATGGCTTAGGTTTGGAAGACTACCAGTCGGCCAACATGGCAAAACAAGGCAAGAACTTGGAAAAGCTTCTTGACAGTGGACGTGCGTAGATTTGATAATAGAGCCTCTGCCGAGGTAGCTCAGGTGGTAGAGCACGGCACTGAAAATGCCGGTGTCGACAGTTCGAGTCTGTCCCTCGGCACCATCAAATCTTGGTACCGGTTTAGAAACCGGACGCAGTATAGAGCGGAAGTGGCTCAGTGGTAGAGCACCTCCTTGCCAAGGAGGAAGTCGCGAGTTCGAATCTCGTCTTCCGCTCCAACAGCAATCTTTAAGAGGCCCCTCGTAATGAGGGGCCTTTTTTATTACCTGATATCCCCTGATATACCGGTGACAAAACGCTGTTGCCTGGCCGGATTTCATGTTGTGAGAATGGGTTCATTGTCTCTTCTGAGACCCGTTACACCTAAATTCTGACAACAAAATTTAACTACCCGGAGATGGGCGTTGCAGAAGTGTTTGTGGCGCCAGGCAACTCAAAAAAGCATTCGTCAGCATGGAATTACTGGGCGAACCACAAGCCGGAGAGCAGGGCTTGAGAGATAATTACGTGGCTAATGTCCCCTATCACATTGTCAAAGAAGAGGGCAGATGGCGGTTGGTGATGGAAAGGATCATCGTAGTAGGGGGTTGCCCATTTGTTTATTCATCCAGCATAGAGGAAGCCCAACCATCTGAAGGCTCCACACCGAACAGACCATAGTCAGGCTGGAATATTAAAGCTAGACTGCACCTGATTTAACCAGCGCACCCAGAATCAGGAGGCTACCAATGGCAAGTAACCAAAATGTCAGCGTCGCCAACATTGAACGGCTGAACCAACTGATGGACGAAAACGCCTGTTCAGCAATGGTCGCCCGGTCGGGGAAGAATTTCACCTACCTGGCTGGGTTCGCTTATCCCGGAACCCTGGCCCGGCACCTGGATTTTCCTGACTCTCCCCGAGGCGTGCTGGTCATCTGGCCCCGACAGGGAAACCCCGTAATGGTGGTGAATGAAACTGCCGCGCCCCTGGCCCGCCGCGACGGGTGGATTGAAGACGTTAGGCTCTACGACGGGTATGCGGAGTCGGCCTACGCCAAAACCGCTGAGATCCTCGCAGAGATGGGTCTTCAAAACGAAACCATTGGTTTGGAAAAGGACTATCTCAGCATGCTGCAGTGGGAGGAGATGGCTTCCCTTTTGCCCAACGCTAACCTGACAGACTGCACCGATATGATGGACCGCGTGCGCTGGATCAAGACTCCCGAGGAAGTGGAGCTGCTTAAAAAGGGCGCCGACCTGCTGGATGAGGTCTATCTGGAGGTGTTCCCCACCGTGCGGCCGGGCGACACAGAGCGTGATGTGCATGCTCGAATAGTCGAAGGCTGCATCCGGCGCGGGGCCAACTGGGTCCACGGCATCCTGAATACCAGCCGCAACGACGTTGCCTACGGCGGCGAAGGCGACATGGCCTTTCAATCTGGTGACATCATCAGAAATGACTATGTGTCGTATTTGAACGGATACCCTGGTCACCAATCGCGCACCGTGGTCATCGGTGAACCAACAAAAGAACTGCTGGACACCTACAAGACTCACCGAGACATCTATCGTGCCACCATTGATATGTGCCGCCCCGGGGCCAAGGCGTCAGACATCTACCACTTCTCCAACAATGCCTTCAACGACGCGGGGTTCAAGGGCAAAGTCAACATCGCCGGCCACGGCGTTGGCGCTTGGTGGCACCAACAAGAGCCCTACATGGTGCCGTCAGGCAAGCACATCTTAGAGAAGGGAATGGTTGTCGCGCTGGAGCCCCATATCGGCCATTGGCACCTGCAAGACATGGTGCTGGTTACTGATTCAGCGCCCCTGTTGCTATCGCCGCTGATTAATACCGACGAGATGATGGTCGCCGGTTAATGAAGCAAATCCCCCATGCCTGGGCTAAAGCCCCAACCAGGAACAAATCCTGTCGGTATCTGGATGGTCCAAAGTTGCGTAAATTGTCGCTGTACCGGCAGAGCGAATACGGCTATAATCTCAGCCAGCTTGGATCGGACAGGCGTTACACATGCGTCTCCGGCGTCCGATTTCATGAAATCCAAAATTCTGATAGCTGATACCAATGCTTAACACTAAGGGGGCTGACCCATGCCGCAGCGCACCATGTGGATGCACGGCGTAAATATGCAGGTGGAATATCCCAACCGACTGACCTCGGTCCGTGCCACGGGGCCATTTATGCGGATTGAAGGTGCCAGAGGACAAAACACCTGGCTGCATTTCCCCCTGCCGACTCTGGCGGTTGTGGACGGCTCAAGGATGAAGATCGAAGGAGCCATGGTCAGTTTCAGGACCAGAGATCACGCCGTAGTCCATGAAGTAATAATCTATGACGGTGAGTCCCGCATCGCAGAGCATATGGACCTGGACCTGAGGGGAGACCACCTGGATCACCGGTTTGACGTGCCCGGCAACCCCCATATCCACAAAGGGATCAACGTGACTCTGGGTGTTCGTTTTGACGACAATGCGCCCGATGTCAGGTCAATGCAGATTGAAGTAATCGGCGTTGGCCTGGAGTATACGAGCGAGGATTAGTCCCAACAACAGCAACCGGAGTCCCCAATCAAGAAATTACACCCTTAACTATTACATCTTCTATCGGAGGATTAGACCATGGCGGCGCATAAGAACTACATCGGCGGGAAATGGGTTGAGTCGGTCACTGGCAGGACCTACCCGGTACACAATCCAGCCCACACAGACCAGGTGGTGGGTGAATTTCAGACCTCAGGCGCAGAAGACACTCTCACCGCAGTTGCCGCCGCCAAAGAGGGACTGGTGACCTGGGCCAACACCCCGGCCCCGGCCCGTGCCAACATTATCTACAAGGCCCTTGAGATACTGGGACGCCGTGCGGAAGAACTGGCTGAAACCATCACCATTGAGGAAGGCAAACCGATTGCCGACGCTCGAGGCGAGGTCAAACGAGCCATGGCAATTATGGAGTACGCAGCCGGTGAAGGTCGCCGCATGTTTGGCTACACCACGCCATCAGAGCTGCCCGATACCGTGGCCTACACCGTTCGCCGTCCGCTGGGCGTGGTGGGAATCATCACACCCTGGAACTTCCCGCTGGCCATTCCGGCTTGGAAGATTGCCCCAGCCCTCATCTGCGGCAACGCACTGGTCTTTAAACCAGCCTCAGCCACACCCCTAAGCGCGGTGAAGCTGATGGAGATATTTGAAGAAGCCGGCTTGCCCGCTGGCGTGTTGAACTTGGTCACAGGACCCGGTGGACAAGTGGGCACCGCTCTGGTGGAAAGCCCAGACGTTAAGGGAATATCGTTCACTGGCTCCACCGAAATCGGCACAGAACTGTATAGCGAAAGTGCCAAACGCCTGAAGAAAGTACAGGCTGAGATGGGCGGCAAGAATGCCGTGATTGTGCTGTCGGATGCCGACATGGACAAGGCCTTGAACGGCATTGTCCAGGGTGCCTTTGGATCCACCGGCCAGCGCTGCACGGCCACCAGCCGCGTGATCGTGGAAGACGATGTCTATGATCAGTTCATGACAGAGCTTATTGAACGAACCAGCAAATTGACCATTGGCGATGGCTTGGACGCTTCTATGGACATTGCGCCCCTGGCCAGCCAGAACCAGAAAGACAAGGTTCTAGAATACATTGGAATCGGCACTGAAGAAGGCGCTGAACTGGCCTTTGGCGGCCGCAACATGACCGGCGGAGAATTTGACCAGGGTTATTACGTGGAACCCACAGTCTTCACTGGTGTGACGTCGGACATGAGAATCGCCCAAGAGGAGATTTTTGGCCCAGTGCTGACCGTGTTCAAGGCCAAAGACCTGAAAGAGGCCATCGGAATTGCCAACTCCGTGGAGTTTGGTCTTTCGTCCTCGGTCTACACCAAGGACATCACCAAGGCTTACGAGTACATCAATACGGTGGAGACGGGCATGGTCCACGTCAACGCCTCAACCTTGGGTGGCGAGGTTCACCTACCATTTGGCGGGTTAGGCTCATCTGGAGTGGGCCAACGGGAGCAGGGTACTGCGGCAGTGGACTTCTTCAGTGAAGTAATCACCGTCTACATTGACCATTCACCCGACGCATCATAACGAGCGCGGTTTAACCAAGAAGGCCGGACCAGTCATCCAGATTAATCAAAAGAAGGCGTCCCATACTATGGGACGCCTTCTTTTTGCTCTATAACGATTACTGAGACTCTACAAGGGTTCTCGGTAATCGAATCCCCGGTCGGTCTCGTGCCAGAATTCGATCTTTTCTTCTCCGCCGATCCAGCAGAGAAAGACTTCTCGGCCGTCTCTCTGGGACGGGAAATCCACGAGGCCCGTAGAGACATCTCTGACGATAATCCCTCGGTCCAGGATCTCTTGGACCCCATCCTCGATTTTGGCGGCCAAATCCTTGACGTTAGCTGCGGTTTGTATCAGTTCCGGGTCATCTTTGGAGCCGTCCCTGGTAGCGTCATGGATAATCTCATTGAACCGCTCCTGAAGCGTTACATACTCTTCGCGATTCCGGTCCAAACCTTTAAGTTTTTCCTGCAACCACGGCACCAGGGCATTTGCTTCATCCAGTGTGAATTGATCTAGTTCCATCATTTAATTAATATTTCTTTAAAACCGTTTGGTTTGTTAGTCGTTCAGTGAATCTTGTGCTGGCTAACACTGTAGCCCAAGATGCCAGTCCAGTAGAAGGCAGACCGTAGCCAGGATTGGATGAGTCTGGAGATGGCCCACCTGCTTCAGCGAAAGGCGTACAATATCTGCCACTACAAACCGATTTCCAACCAAGGCAGACCTCAAATTTGAATCAGAATCCAGTTCAGACCGATAAAAACCAATTCCAGGTGGGTGACCTGGCGTTACTCATAGACCGCAAAGACCGCCGCTACATGATTACCCTGGTCGAAGGAAAGACCTACCACTGCCATCTGGGGCAGCTATTCCACGACCAGTTGATTGGGCACAACGTTGGTGGGTGGTTTCGGACCGACAAAGGCCACATCCTATTGGGGATACACCCCTCGTTGGGAGATTTTGTGCGGCAGATGCCCCGCGGCCCTCAGATCATTTATCCCAAAGACCTGGGCAATATCATCAACTTCGCAGACATATTCCCCGGCGCCACGGTCATAGAAGGCGGCCTTGGCTCTGGTTCGCTTACGTCCGCATTACTCCGGGCAGTCGGCAACACCGGCAAGGTCATCAACTACGAGATTGATGAAGCAGTTCTGCCCAAGGCGTTGCGCAATATTGAACGTATAAATTCAGACACCTCTAATCTAGAGGTGAAGGTTGCCAACATCTACGAGGGAATTTCCGAACGGAACGTAGACCGAGTCGTCTTGGACGTGCCGGAGCCATGGCAGGCCCTCGCCGGTATCGGCGATGCCTTGGTGATGGGTGGGATAATGCTCAGTTTTGTGCCCACGATTATTCAGGTGCAGAAGCTAGTGTTGGCCATGGAAGAAGATGGTCGATTTCAGATGATTGAGTCTATGGAGACGCTGTTACGCACTTGGCACATAACTGAACGTAGCGTGCGCCCTGACCACCGAATGATCGCCCACAGCGGATTCCTGACCACTGCCGTACGCTGTGACCCCAAGCCCTACAGGCGTGTGCCAGTGGAAGACCAACATGCCGATGAAGAGACTTCAGTTGCTTCGCAGGAAAGTGGAGAGCCTATTGGAGAGCCCACCGGTGAAGACTCCGAGGAATAGAGAAGTCACTCGGGCTTGATAGCCGTTAGTCCAGGGCGTAGACGTGGCCGTCATCGCTGCCAAAGTAGACCACGCCGTCCACTACCACCGGAGTGCCAAACACCCACCGGCCAGTCCCAAATGTCCATTTGACCAGGCCAGTCTCAATGTCTACCGCGTGCATCCGTTTGTCCCAACTGCCAACGTAGACCGTGCCGTTAGACACGGCTGGCTAGGATTTTACCTTGCCCCTAGTCTCGTACCGCCACCTCAACTCTCCGGTAGCAGCGTCAACCGCGTATAGAAAGCGGTCGTGGCTGCCAAAATAGACTACGCCGTTAGCCACCGCCGGCGATGACAATACAGAGTCTCCGGTTCGAAAATGCCACAGCTCCTGGCCGTTTTCAGCGTCCAACGCGTAGAGATTTCCGTCCCCGCTGCCAACGAAAACCCGCCCCTGATCGACCGCTGGCGTTGAGGCAACCCAACCAGAGGTGCCGAACCGCCATTTCTCCTTGCCGGTCACCAGGTCTAGCGCGTAGAGATTCCAGTCATCATTGCCAAAATAGACCGTCTGGTCTGCCACGGCAGGCAAGGACCAGACCCAGTTACCCAACTCAAACCGCCAGAATTCTTTCCCGATGGTCAACTCTACTGCGTAGAAGTTATTGTCCCAACTGCTCAATAACACCGCCCCATCAATCACTACTGACGACGACTGAACCATGCTTCCGGTGTTGAAGGTCCAGCGGGGTTCCCCGGTTTTCTGGTCCAGTGCAAAGAAGGTGTTGGAAAGGCTGCCAACCAGCACCAGTCCGCCCGCCACCGCCGGGGATGACTCGACCTCGCCACCGGTCTGGAATCGCCAGATCTCTTCGCCGGTTTTGATGTCTACCGCGTAGATGAGGCCATCGTCGCTGCCGAAATACGCTGCTCCGTATATGACTGCTGGAGTTGACCTAACCTGTCCTTCCTGGTCCTTTGGTATCTCCCTCCTGCCAATATTCTTCCCTGGAATCGGAGCTGGCGGGACAGATAATAGGCCGCCATTAGTCTGAAACTTCCATTTGAGTTGGCCCTTCGGAGGCGCAAAAAGGTTTTCACTCTGACGGGAATAAACACCATTTCGAGACGTGCCGCCCCGGAACATGGACACCGGACCAGTCGGAGCCGCTGGCCAACTTGAGAAAGCCGTTTCAGTGGGTAAAGCGGTATTGGGCAGAGTGTTTAAGGTGGACGCAGAGGGAACGGAAGTTTGGCTAATGCTTGGGGCTGCGGCGCTACTGCAAGCGATCAGGAGCAGCGCGCCGATGAGGACGACGGCGCTGAGAAAAGGTTTAGCTGTTTGGCGGCGTTTCAGGCAATGTGTCGGGAAACGGCCAAAATACCTCAAATTCAGTCTCGCCTCCAAAATTTCTCCCATCGGGTAAAGACAGATGGCTTTCGGTCAACAGGGGTACCGGCAAACTATCAACCAAATCGGCGGCTTCAGGTGAACCAGCCAGCCCCCATAGATTGGGACTTCCCACGTTCTTGCCCTGGAGGAGCACTTTGAAATTGCCCAGACCTTCAGTCCGTACCAGGTCCGTGATACCGGCGCGATTGGCCTGGATCTGACGCGGTGTCAGCCCGCGGTTTGTTATGTGGTTTCTTAGATGTTGTTGGAGCTTATCCAGATGCAGATTGGTCAGAAACTCATGCTGTGTGACCATGCCTAGCGTATCCAATCCGGCCGTTTCTCCCGCATGGGCGACCGATGTAAAGTCCACCTGGGCAGTGATGTCTTGCTGGCCAATGAGCGTTAGAGGAGAGTCGGTCTGGACGTGTTGGTGGTAGGTGACCAGGGTCCCTCGATGGCGTTGCTCCGGGTCATAGAGGTCTGGGGCGGGGCGGCCATAATCGATGGTGAGAACAAATCCTCGGTCCAGTACGTCTGCTACGTTGCGGGACCATTGCCCCAGTTCCATGTTTAGCTCAACGGTCTGCCACGGTTCCAGTTGCAACTGGAGGTCTTTTAATCTTTCGGCCAGACCGGGATGCGACAGCTCGCCGGTCAGTTCCACCATGTGCTGCCCGTCCAACCCAACATAGACCTCTTTTAGGACATCACCGGCCAGAACAACTTGGTGCACGGGGAACGCGTCCAAATATTCGTTGGAAATGATGCACCCGTGCAGGTTTTTGAATGGCAGACCGTCAGCCAGGACTCTGCTGGTGCCCGCGGTTACGGACTCAACGGAATTAACGCGTCGCCGGTCCAAGCAGACGTAGCGCAACGCGGCTGAGAACGCTGACGGGAGTTCGGTGACGTAGGAAGTGATGTCTCGGGAGAGCAGGCCGTTTCCTGCGCCCAGTTCCAACACTGTGAAAGTGGATGGTTGGCCCATGTGTTGCCACATCTGAAATAGCTGCACCGCCAGCAGAGCCCCAAAGGCCGGATGCACCGACGGGCTAGTGTAAAAGTCACCTTGGGCACCAATTGGCTCCCCGCTAGCGTAATAGCCGCCCTGAGGCCAGTACAGGGCAACTTCCATGAACTCGGCAAAGGTTATCTTGCCGAGTTCATCAATGCGCCTTTTGATTTCATATTCTGCGTTCATATTAAACAATTAGGCTAAACAATCGGGAAAAGCAAAAGGGGCCGAATTCGGCCCCTTTTGCAAGTTACTCACTGAGTGGTGTCGATTTATGGCCGTTCGTCCGACTCGTTGCGTCGGATTATGACCGGTCGTCGACCAAGAAGGTCAGGTTATGACCGTGCGTCAACTAAAAAGGCTTGGTTATGACCGATCGTCGATGGAAGTGTACTCCAGGTCCATCTCGCCGATGTACTCAGTCAGAGGGCGGAGCAGGATGTTGTCCTGGTACTGCTCCACACACTGCAGCGTCCAACCGGGGATGCGCCCAAGTGCAAAGATCGAGATGAACAAATCGTCGGGAATGCCGAGTAGGTAGTAAATGGAACCGGCAAAGAAGTCCACGTTAACGCAGATGCCCTTGGACACGTAGGGCTTCATGGTCTCTTCTTCCAGGTGTTGAAGAATCTGGAACCATTCCGGGTGGCCACTCTTTTCGCCTAGTACCTTGGAGCGGTCACGCAGGTGACGGGCTCTGGGGTCTTCTGCCCGGTAGACGCGATGTCCAAATCCCATGATGCGGTTGCCGTTGTCCAACAAGTTGCTAGCGTACTCGGCAGCGTTCTCAGGATTGCCAATCTCCAAGGCCATCTTCATGACCTCTTCAGCAGCTCCACCGTGGGCCGGACCCTTGAGGGTGCCGACGCCGGTGACGACGCAAGAGTGAAGGTCTGAGATGGTGGAAGCAGTGACCCTGGCGGCGAAGGCCGAGGCGTTGGGGCCATGCTCCGCGTGCAGGATAAAGTCCACGTCCAGCAGGTTAGTGGTCTCCTGATCGGGGAGTTTGTCAAAGAGCATGTATAGGAAGTTGGCGGCGTGGTTTAGGTCCGGATTTGGTGCTACCGGCTCCAATCCATTGCGCAGGCGGTGATGGGCAGCGGTGATGGTCGGCCCCATGGCCGTTAGGCGGATGCCCTTCCTGATTGTGGCTTCCACAGAGTTGTCAGTTACTTCTGGGTCAAAGGCGCTAAGGGCTGAGATGCCGGTCCGCAGCGCATCCATTGGGTGGCTGTTTTTGACCAGATCCAGCACCTGAATAACTTCATTGGGGATGATCCGATTGGCGCGCAGCTCGGCGTCAAAATCGGCTAATTGTTTCTTGTTGGGAAGTACGCCGTAGAGAAGCAGATAGACAACTTCTTCAAAGGTCGACTTCTCGGCTAGGTCGTGGATGTTGTATCCACGATAAAGCAGCTTACCTACTTCGCCGTCGATGAAGCTGGACTTAGTCGTGTCAAAATAGACATCCTTGAGTCCTTTGATAATCTCTGGGGGCATGGATCCACCTTCCTTCAGGGTATGTGGCCGAGTCTAACTTCGCGGTTTCTGCTAGTGAGATCGCAGGAGTTACCGGGGAAATTACGTTGGAAATTGGGCGCAGAATTACATAAACATCCTACTGTAATTCGTGCCTGATTTTAGCATTGCTCTATAGGGGTGTCAACCTGAAACAAGCCTGGCGGAGGTGCTCTGGCGCTGCCGACTTTATTGTTATTTTACACTGCTAAACGAGAGAAAATCGGGCGTAAAATTTAGCGCCCTACAGTGGTTGGGTTAGGTTGGATGCCAAAACACCTATGACGGCGGCCTAGTTGTGGTTACAATATACAAGCGGTTCTTCAGAGTCTGCTCTGGAGGCCGTTGTTTATTGTTTGTTCTTCAGACAGTCCGCTTAACGACAGCAAGCATTTAAATGGAGAGATGGCTGAGTGGACGAAAGCGACGGTCTTGAAAACCGTTGTGGCGGCAACGTCACCGTGGGTTCGAATCCCACTCTCTCCGCCATGTGGATAATCAAAAAGGCCCGGACCACTTCCTAGCGGTCCGGGCCTTTTTGCGTTGTCCCACTACAAAATATTGGTACTTATGTAACTCCCCGCTATCTATACCCATTAGTAGGCTGACGGAGTGGCCGGGCCGGTGGAGGGAGCACGGTTGCCAGGCGAGAGACTGAAATTTCACAGGATAAGGAGGTGTTGTTTTGACTTGAGCTACTGCCCGTTGGCGCGAGCCACGGGAACCGAGACACCTGGGCTTTCAACCAAGGTTGTCGAAGCTCTAATGCCAGTTCGAATCCGTTGGAATCGAATAACCAACCAATCAAACAAATGAGTTAGATAGAAGGAGTTAGAAATGTTACGACTATCAAAAATACGGGTGTTAATGCTTGGTGCCATCATGGCGCTGGCTCTAAGCGCGACAACCGTTTTTGCGGCGCCGCCACAACCAGCGACAACGCCAATAGATGATGCTTTTGGTAATCCGTTTGCGCCGGGGGTGAATATCGTACGCAAGGTGAGCACTGGCGACGTGAGGGTGAAACTGAACGGTGGGAATCGATCAGCCCAATTCAGTGTCATTCTTCGCGGAGTCGAAGCAACGGTTATCGACGATAACTTCAAGCGCGACAATGGAGTCGATGGCCCC
Organism: Dehalococcoidia bacterium; assembly: GCA_028822675.1. Next base: position 22,989 of record JAPKDE010000010.1, read on the forward strand.
CATACGGACGGAATCTGGGGGTCTGCGACAACGACGAAATTGTGACCAACCCAGGGAAATCCGGAAATGTTGCGATGGCTAAGTTCACCACCTGTGGCGATCATGACTCAATTCAAATACGTCTCTCGGAGCCCATTATCAGCAATGGCAGTTTCCCTGACATCAAGATAGTGTTCACAGACGGCGTGTTCGTCGGAAACTACCTCAACGGGGCCGACATGACCAACACCTGGATTCCGCTGTACAGGTAGCACTAAATGGCCAACTCAAAAGGCCAAACCCGTCGCGGTTCTGATCTTGATCCCTCAACCGGACTATCCATAAAACAAGGCCCTCAAACTATTTTGAGGGCCTTTGCTAAATTCCTCATGATTTTCACAGGGGTGCATTACCACTCGGCGGTCAGGTTTAATCGGTCAAACATCCAGAATCAACCGACAACATAGGCGATCACCGCCCAGCCAATACCCATTGCCGCAAGGGAGAGCAACAGGGCGACGATTGACGCACCCAGTGGACGCCCTTCAGGCCGGGTAGGGTCATAGCCGTTGGGTTCTTCGGACTGGAACCGGTCTGGGTAGTTTGGGTCTTGCATCGCGTTAACCTAATCATCTCGAGTGCTGTCGCAAGATATTCTTGGGTTTTGACGTGAAGGCAGAAATAGGGCTACTAGCTCATCACCCTTCGGAAGAACGCTAGGGCGTTGCCGCCGGTGATTTTGATTATATCGGCGTCGGAATAGCCACGGGTGAGCAGCCCTCGGATGATGTTCTTGCCTTCAGCAGGGGAGTCGACGCCTCGGACGAAGCTCGAGGTGCGCGCATCGATGCTGGAATCAGTGCCGATGGCCACGTGGTCGATGCCCAACAGATTGACCATGTAGTCGTAGTGGTCCAACAGCAGTTCGATGCTCAACTCAGACCCCCAACTACTGATTACCGATGGCTGCACGGTGACCCCGATGATGCCGCCCTTCTTCGCGCAGGCCAGCAACTCTTCGTCCCGCCTTAGCCGCCCCGCTGCATACTCGCCGCCGCCCTGCTTCAGGCCCAGTGTGTATGACCCATCGTGGCTGAAGGCAACCGGGGCTTCGGAGAACTCAATGGCGTCCATTGCCGTCTGAAAGGATGCGTGGGAGAGGTCAACCACCATCCCGAGTTGGTTCATCCTCTGGATGACTTCGATTCCGAACAGACTTAGCCCGCCGTCGTTGCGCTCCAGGTGGCCATCCCCGATATAACTCTTGCGTCGGTAGGTCATCCCGGCCAGCCTGATGCCAGCGTTGTAGAGCACGTCCACATGCTGCAACTCATTGCCGATGGCCAAGTGCTCCACCGTGGGCAGGATCCCCACCTTGCCTTGCTGCTTGGCCGCCTCGATCTCATCAGCGCTGCTGACTTTGACAACCTCGTCGTGACGACCAACGTCGGACAGCATCAGGCCAATCTCGTCTAGAAGGTCTTCAAACCGAATGAAGGACATATCCTCGGCGTTCAGCATGCCTCGGTAGACGTTGGCCGTCCCGACTGCGGTGAACCCCCCGTGGCGTATCGCCTCGTAGCCCCACTCATAGTCGCCGCCACGCAGGTATTCCATGTACCGGCTGGGGTCTTCTGGCTTCACCATTGGGTGCTGATGGAGGTCAATCATTGTCACATCTTTCACCAGACCTTGAAATCGCTTCTCCTGTCCGCCATCGAGAGCGACGGCATTCGCCCGGCCTTCGACAACCTGCTTCGCCAATGGAATCGAGTTCCCTGCCATCCTAGCTACTCCTCACCCGTGAAATTTATGCCTAAAAGCCAAAAATATTACTTTCAGATGCCATGATAACTTATGACCGGCCTCTGTAATGGTCTGGAAAACCACTGTGCGATGGACGCTCTCGCATTGACTAGGACAGAGGCACATCCTATAGTGCTAGGCGTTCAAGAGGGCCAGTTCTTAGCCGGTTCTTCAATTTATTGTCTTTGGCGACCCAAATTACTGATTCAACCCAGTCCGCTGTTGAAGGGGCATAAATGTCGGAAGCTCAAACCAATCCAACCCAGGAAGAAAGAAGCCAAATACGGGATTCAGGGCCGTTCATATTGGGCGGACTTAGCGCCGGCCACGCGGTATTCCATTGGTTTGCTCAAAGTTTCTTTGTGATGCTGCCAGAGGTGGTGGCTACCTTTGGCCTGAGCGGGCTTCAAGTGGGTGCCATCTCCTCAACGCGCGAAGTTGTGTCGGGGCTGATTGCTCTGCCGGGTGGAGTGGTGACTGATATGGTCCGCCGGCACTGGGGCGCAGTGCTGGCCACGTGTATGGGGCTCTTTGGCCTGGGTTGGCTCATCATGGGAATAGCGCCAGGTTATTTCGTGCTGCTGGTCGGCATGGCGGTGGTGGCCGTGGCAGCCTCCATGTGGCACCTACCGGCGTCGGCGGCCCTGTCTCGGCGGTTCGCTGACCGGAGGGGCACTGCTTTGTCCATACACGGTGTGGGCGGCAACGTGGGAGATGTCCTTGGTCCGGCATTGACCGGAGTACTGCTCCTGGCGCTCAGCTGGCAAGGAATCCTCAGCATTTACGCCGCGATTCCTCTGCTGCTGACATTCTTGGTGTTTTGGGCATTTCGGGACATTGGCAAGATCGGTTCCCAGGTAAGACAAACCGCAGGATTTAAAGAACAGGTAGCCAACACCAGGCAGTCGTTCGCGGAACACCCCCGGCTGTGGGGAATAATGGCCGTGGCCGGTCTCCGTGGTATGGCCAACGTTGCGTTTCTTCCCTTCTTAGCCTTGTATCTGGGGCTAGATAAGGAGTTGGGACTGGGCAACGCAGCGTTAGGACTGCACATTGCATTGCTGGTGGGCGTCGGCGTGGTGGCTACGCCATCTATTGGGTATATCTCAGACCGCTTTGGGAGAAAGTTAGTCTTAATCCCGGGGATGTTGGGCCTCTGCATCCTAACGGCGTTGTTAGTCCCGTTTGGTGACGGAGTAGGGCTGGTAATTATCCTTGCCCTGATGGGCTTGTTCTTTTTTAGCGACCAACCAATTCTGACGGCAGCGGCCCTTGATGTGGTGGGTCAGAGAGTGGCCGCCAGCACCCTTGGCGTGTTCTCGTTCTCCAGGTTTGTGATGGCGGCTTCATCCCCGCTAATAGCAGGCAAGCTATTCGACTCGGTTGGGATCGAAGCGACTTTCTTTTACATCTCAGGTATTTACCTGGTGGCGTCGGTGGTTCTGGTTGCGATTCCCCTCGCAGCAAACAAAGCTACTGCAACGGATAGCGATTAGCTAAGTCAAATAACCGTACTCCGACTTTAACCAAAGGCACCGAAGGCATCAAAAAAGCCCTCTGACTTTTCGTCAGAGGGCTTTTTATATTACTAATAAACCAGTTGATCCGTTGCTAGAGCGCGTCCACGATGGCGTTTAGGGTGGCGCTAGGGCGCATGGCCTTGGTTGATAGCTCATCGCTGGGATGATAGTACCCACCAATGTCCACCGGCTGCCCTTGGGCGTCGTTCAGTTCTTTAACAATCTTCTCTTCGTTGGCTGACATCTGCTCAGCTACCCCGGCAAACCGAGCTTGGAGCTCGGCATCCTGAGTCTGCTTGGCCAGCGCTTCCGCCCAGTACATGGCCAGGTAGAAATGGCTGCCTCGGGTGTCTAGTTCGTTAACCCGGCGTGACGGCGCACGGTTGTGCTCCAAGTGCTGTCCAATCGCTTGGTCCAGCGTGTCGGCCAAGAGCTGTGCCTTGTCGTTGTTGAACACTCGGCTGAGATGCTCAAACGATGCGACTAGGGCGCAGAACTCGCCCAGAGAATCCCACCGCAGGTGACCCTCGTCTAGGAATTGTTCAACGTGCCTGGGGGCCGATCCGCCAGCTCCGGTCTCAAACATTCCACCGCCCTTAAGCAATGGGACAACGGATAGCATCTTTGCGCTGGTACCCAGTTCTAAGATCGGGAACAGGTCGGTCAGGTAGTCCCGCAGGATGTTCCCGGTCACGGAGATTGTGTCCTCACCGGCCCGGGCGCGTTCCATGGAGAAATTAATTGCATCCACGGTAGTCATGGTGCGGACGTCCAACCCTGATGTGTCATGGTCGGGCAGATATTGGTCCACCTTCTTGATCAGTTCCGAGTCGTGACCTCGAAGCGGGTCCAACCAGAATATGGCTGGCGAGCCGGTAATTCTGGCCCGGGTGACGCCTAGCTTGACCCAGTCTTGAATCGCTTCGTCTTTGGTCTGGCACATCCGGAAGATATCGCCCTGCTCAACTAGTTGTTCCATCAGAACTGCGCCGGACGCATCCACCACCCTAATCGTTCCGTTGCCGGGAGCCCTGAAGGTCTTGTCGTGGGACCCGTACTCCTCGGCTTTTTGGGCCATCAGACCCACATTGGAGACACTGCCGATGGTGGCCGGGTCAAACGCCCCGTTTTTCTTGCAGTCGTCGATGACCGCCTGGTACAGAGTGGAGTAAGACCGGTCTGGGATCATGGCCACGGTGTCATGAAGCTCGTTATCCGGGCCCCAAGTCTGGCCGCCGTCTCGAATCATCACGGGCATGGTGGCGTCAATAATCACGTCGCTGGGCACGTGTAGGTTGGTGATACCCCGGTTGGAGTTGACCATGAACAATTCCGGGCGGACGTTATATACAGCCTGGATATCTGCCTCAATCTCTTCGCGCTTCTCGTCGGTTAGAGATTGAATCTTGGTGTAGAGCTCGGCAATCCCGTTGTCCGGGTTCACCATAAGTTCGTCCATTTCAGCAGCGTGCTTGGTGAAGACGTCTTCGTAGTAAACCGACACACAATGGCCAAAGATGATTGGGTCAGAAACCCGCATCATGGTGGACTTCACATGCAGAGAAAGTAGGATACCGTCTGCTTTAGCCTTCTCAATTTCTTCGGCGTAAAACTCGCGGAGTTCCCGCACATTCATGAAGGAGCAGTCGACGATTTCATTGGCGGTCAGGGGGATGCCGTCTTTCAGCACCGTTGTCCGGCCGTCACGGCCTACGTATTCAATAGCGGCCAATCCGTCAGCGGCAATGGTCACGGCCTTTTCACTGCCGTAGAAATCACCGCCGGTCATGTGGGCGACGCGAGACTTGGACTCTGCCGGCCAGTCTTTCATCATCCGGTGGGGGTTGCGCTTGCCGTGCTCTTTCACTGCGATGGCTGAACGGCGGTCGGAGTTTCCTTCCCGAAGAACCGGGTTCACTGCGCTGCCCAGCACCTTGGAGAAACGGTCTTGGAGTTTTTGTTGGCTGTCGTTTGCTGGATCATCCGGGTAATCCGGGATGTCATACCCCTTTTCCTGCAATTCCTTGATCGCGCCCTTCAACTGAGGGATGGAAGCGCTAATATTGGGCAATTTGATGATGTTTGCCTTTGGGTCATCGCATAGCACGCTGGACATCTGTAGATAATCAGGAATCTTTTGATCATCGGTGAGTTTGTCCGGGAAATTGGCAATGATGCGGCCAGTTAACGAGATATCCCAGGCCTCCAGTTCAATACCGGAACCCTTGGTAAAAGCCTGAAGAATCGGCAGCAAGGAGTGGGAGGCCAGGGCGGGGGCCTCATCAATTTTGGTGTAAATAATCTGGGATGCTTCTGGCATGTTCTTCCTCATTAAATAAACAAGTTTCACGGGCCGTTGTGGGTTGCCAGGAGATGTTCAGCCAATGCCCCGGCCACATGAATCAGTACGGATTATAGGTTAGCTAAATTGACCTGCATAGTCCTGCACCCAAGCCTGGCATTTAACCGGCGCAATAGCCGACGGTGGCTGAGAGGCTATTTGCGCGATTTTGTTGTAGGAATTAAAAAGGTCCTGACCGGTTTCACGTAGTCAGGACCTTAGGGTTATCGTCGTCGGCCGTTTGATCTTTGGCCGTTTAGGTTTGAGTAAACCTGGGTGCTCAGTGGTCGCTAAAGATGTTGGGATCGCTAACTCACCTTATTCAGATTTAGTGCGCTCTCAAATACGAAATCCAATGCACTCTGCTCCCAGGGTTTGGCCAGGCGAAACTTCACCCCCAACTCCACTGCTCTCATCGTCACCTCTGGAGTGCTGACTGCTGTTACCAGGACAACTGGGATTTGGTTCATCTTGGGGTTTTTCTGCAATTCTGCTATCAGTTCTATGCCGTCCATCACCGGCATCATGATGTCTACTAAAATAACGTCCGGTGTTTGCGCACTGATACGGTGTAGAGCAATTTTTCCGTTGCCGGCTTTTTGGACTCGGCAGCCTTTATCTTTAACCTGCTCGGCCAACAAATCACTTATGTCTGCCTCGTCTTCAACTACCAGAGCTTTGATCATGTACTCGTCTCCGGGGCTATTTCTCCCTCAAACTATGGTTAAACAATTTCTTGTTTGGTTCTATTATTTAGGATTAAATGGGTCTGTTTTAATGATTGCGTCTCCGGTCGTGTCACCGGTGAAAAGGTAAACAAAAGCCCGGTAAACATTTGAATGTCCAGGGCTTTTAATGCTCTTCGTCAGACTAATTTTCGTCCGGTCTGAGGGGATAGCTCCCTAGTATTCCAGGGCGGGAATATCCCATTTGTGGCTCATGTGTAGGATGGCCTGATCCAGGACAATGCCCAGTGAATCGTGCTCCCAGGGCTTGGCCAGCAGATGCTGAACACCCAGGTTCTTTGCCCTCAAGATCACATCGGTCAGATTTACCGCTGTTACCAGCACCACCGGTATAGAAGCCGTCAACGGCTCGGCGCGCAATTCTGATACAAAAAGCAGCCCATCCATCACGGGCATCACAATGTCCACAAAGATGACATCGGGTATTTCTTCTCGCACACGTTGCAGGGCAACCGCGCCGTTGTCGGCTTTCCTCACTTCGTGACCCATATCTACTAGTTCATCAGCCAACAAATGTCTGGTGTCTTCTTCGTCTTCTACAACGAGGACTTTAACCATTGAACGACCTCTTCTACAGTGATTCTCTTAGGTTCAGGTTAACAATATCGCCGTTAAGTTCAACCAATAGACGCTGATTACAGTTTGCGACAGAAAACGGCTGGGCATGGTCTTGAATTTGGACGAATGGCTAACCTCAGATATAGCAGGTTACTTTTAAACGGCGGGGATACCCCATTCAAAGTTCTGGTTCTGAAGGGCTTGCTTGATCACATAGTCCAGTTCCCGTTGCTCCCAGGGCTTGGTCAGAACATGCTTCACTCCCAGGCCTTCGGCACGATTCTTGACCTCGAGAGTATCTATGGCGGTGACCAATATCACCGGAATCTGAAAAGTCTCCGGGTCTTCTTGGAGTTCGGAGATGAAGAGGAACCCGTCCATCACGGGCATATTTACATCAACAAAAATGACGTCGGGCGTTTGTTCGCGGACACGCTGCAGGGCAACGGCACCGTTGTTGGCCTTGCGAACATCGCAGCCTTTGTCCTCCATCTGTTCGACCAACAGATTTCGGATGTCTTCTTCGTCCTCAACAACTAGTGCGTAGATCACTAACCTGCCTCCAAAGCGATTATTTCCTTGTATTCAGGTTAACAATTGGCCCGTTAACTTCAACCCTTTCAAATTCAAAGAGGGAAAGTCCATGACGCGTCAATTCACCGGAGTTCAATCTGCTGAGGAAGGGTAATGGAGCAGTGGAGTGTGAGGTGTTAGGGCGCTGAGCTTGGAGCAGAGGCAACAAGCGCCAGCTTGGCTGCTTTGTCCAAGGCCTTGATCTTGTTCTCGCGTTTCAAGGCTTGGGGTCGGTCCTCGCAATCTTCCTGGTAAACCAGGCGCAGCGGCCCGCGGCCCTTGGTGTATTTAGCGCCCTTACCCGCCTGATGCTCGGCGAACCGGCGTTCCAGGTCATTGGTGATGCCGGTATAGAGCGACCCGTCAGCGCATTGCAAAATGTAAACGGTCCAGTCCAATACACCAACCTATCTAGCGCAGAAAATGTTTAATGGGGCGCCGCAAAGTTTAAATCAAAACCAAGAACAGGCAGCAAAAAATGGGCCCATCTGCCAAAACAAGCTACTTCAAACAGACTACTTCAAATCTGAAGTGTCATCGGAGTGGCTGCCTCTGAGGGCGCAATGGCCGCACACTCGGCAAACGGGGTGGAGACCGTTGTATTGGGGATGCTGTTGTTTGCAAAACCCAGCACCGTCATCACGGCATCTGGGGCATCCTTCGCAGAAGCGTCCGCCGGTGCTCTGAGACCGTTCAGTTTGTTTATCTGTGACTGTGACCATTGATTGACCTAAAGGATTTAATTGGCAATTTACCAGCCAGCACGGCTTCTGTAGCCAGCCAGAGCGGCTTCTGTAGCCAGCCAGAGCGGCTTCTGTAGCCAGCCAGGGCAGCTTCTGTAGGAGGATAGCACACGCAAAATCCGAGGTCGCTTGTATACGTGT
>JAPKDE010000118.1 GCA_028822675.1 Dehalococcoidia bacterium
TGGACGTGGATGACTTTGCGCCGCGCATCGCCTTCAACTTCAGCGTGTTCAACAATGTCCTTGAAGAGGTGGCCAAGTTCAGGGCCGCTCGCCGTATCTGGGCAAGGCTGCTGAAAGAGAAATACGGCGCCAAGAACCCGCGTTCTCTGACCTTCCGGACCGGAGCGGGCAGTGGCGGCAGTACCTTGGTGGCCCAACAGCCGCAGAACAACGTTGTGCGCGTGACATTGCACACGATCATCGCTGCGATGGCCGGAGTGCAGTCCATGCACACGGCCTCCATGGACGAAGCCCACGCCCTGCCTTCGGAAGAGGCAGCAACCCTGGCCTTGCGCACCCAACAGATCGTCGCCTACGAAAGTGGCCTGGCCGACGTGATTGACCCCCTAGGCGGTTCCTACTACGTGGAGAACCTTACTGATGAGATCGAAGAACAGGTTGAGGTGTACATGAAGGGAATCGAAGAGCGCGGTGGCATGGTAGCGGCCATCGAGTCTGGCTGGGTGGTGCAGGAGATTTCAGAATCGGCGTACCGGTTCCAGCGAGAGGTCGAAGAGGGAGAACGGGTCATTGTTGGCCTAAACCGCTTCACGACCGATGAAGTACCGCCCATCGATCTCCACCGCCCAGATCCCTCCGTTGCCGAAGGCGCGATTAAAGAAGTTGAAGGTCTCAGAAAGCAGCGAGACCCCGTTGCATTCACCCGTACTCTGGACGACCTAAAATCAGTGGCCACCGAGGGCGGTAACCTGATGCCACCCACGCTCGAGGTCATCAGGGCTCTAGGCACTGTCGGAGAGGTTTCGGCCGCAATACGAGAAGTCTTTGGGGAGTGGCAGGCTCCGTCTTAGCGTGATTTCTTTCTGGACTCAGAAGCCGCTCATGGTGACGACGTGTGCGCAATTTCCCCACTTTGGTTTGTATTAGAGAAGCCGCTCATTCGTTAGTCCTATCGGGAAAACGGTATTTGGGTGTAGCGCGCTGAGTTCAGGACACTGAATGCAATCCTACGGTATTAAAATACGATTTACATCGGGGTGTAGCGCAGAGGTAGCGTGCTGAGTTCGGGACGCAGAGGCTGGAGGTTTAAATCCTCTAACCCCGACCATTTTCTTTACGAAATACGTCGGATTAAATGCCGCATTCAGTGGTGGTCGCTTCCATTAGGTGGAGATTCCACGCTTAAAACCATGAATCCATTCAGCATGGCCCCTCGAATGAGGGGGTTTTTCATGCCTAATTTGGGGGTGACCCGCCTCGGGGTCGAACCGAGGACCTACTGATTAAGAGTCAGCCGTTTTTTGTTCACAGGCGTACACAGCAGTTCACAGCAGACACCATTTTGAGGCTAAAGGCGAAAACCGTGCCTACAGTACAGAAATAAATTGGGGCCTTTTTGGGGCCTTTTGGGGCCAGAAAGACTTAACCCTAGCACCTAACAAAACCACAGCATTAAGTTTGTCTAAGGCCTCCGGTGACGGGTCAACTGCAAAGACTATGGACCGGGTGCGAACTTCTGGATGCGGTGATTGAATCGGTCTGCAACGTAGACGCTACCGTCTGGTCCCACAGCGACGTCACGCGGGGAATCGAACTCCCCGTCGCCCGTGCCATCCGTTCCCCACTTAGTAACGAACACGCCTTCGGGGGTGAACTTCTGGATGCGGTTGTTGTCCGTGTCTGCAACGTAGACGCTGCCGTCTGATGCTACTGCGACCCCAACCAGAAAGGTGAACTGCCCATCGCCCGTGCCCTTGGTGCCCCATTGGCTGACGAACACGCCTTCGGAGGTGAACTTCTGGATGCGGTCGTTGTCCGTGTCTGCAACGTAGACGCTGCCGTCGGATGCCACCCCGACGCCACGCGGTTGGTCGAACTCCCCTTCGCCCGTGCCCTTGGTGCCCCATTTTCTAACGAACACGCCTTCGGAGGTGAACTTCTGGATTCGGTCGTTGTATGCGTCTGCAACGTAGACACTGCCGTCGGATGCCACCGCTACGCCCGGCGGGTATTTGACCTCCCCGTCGCCCGAGCCCTCCGTCCCCCATTTGGTGACGAACACGCCTTCAGAGTTACGTTAGAGTACGTTTCTGAAATATGGATCAGTAATACCAGTATTACAATATGCCTGGGTTACCAAAATTAGGCCTGGCGAGGCCCTACCACTCTTGTTTCTGAGGGCTTTCTGAGGACTTTCAAAACGGGAAGAGGTTCAGCAAGTGGCGTATACTCACGAGACTTTATCCAATGTTCATGGTCACCAAGACTAAGGCCGACGATTTTAGCAAGATAGTTCACAGACATCGGCTTCTGAATTAAACTAAACACAATTCAACCATTAGAGAGGGAATCATGGCCAGCGTAACGCAATTGGGATACGTAGGACTTGGCGTTAGTAACGTGGAGGAATGGGAGCATTTCGCCACCGATGTCCTAGGCTTGGAGAGTAATGGCATCGATTCTGACGGAAACCTGTCGCTGCGGATGGACGAATACAGCCACCGCTTTATCATCCAGCCCACCGGGAAAGACGATCTTGAATTCGTCGGCTGGCAAGTTACCGACGAGACCGCCCTCAAAGAGATGGCCGAGCAATTACGAAGAGCTGGGATAGAAGTGACTGACGGCACTGACGACGAGAATAAGTCCCGCCGCGTTGAAGGAATGATCAAGTTTGAAGACCCAGAGGGAACTCCAACAGAGATCTTCTACGGTCCTCCAATCAGCTTCGATCGCCCATTTAACTCGCCGCGGGCCATTGGATTTGTGACCAGCGAACAAGGCTTGGGGCACGTTGTCCTGCACGTTGAAAACCTCGACCGAACCGTAGAGTTCTACCGAGATGTCCTCGGCATGAAGACCAGTGACTTTATTCGCAATCTGGCTTTCTTCCACTGCAACCCCCGTCACCACTCATTGGCGTTGATCAAAGCCAAGGTCCCAAAGAAACTGAACCACTTTATGATTCAGGCGCAGACGATGAATGACGTAGGAACCACCTACGACATGGTCTTAGACCAAGAGCTGCCGTTGACCAGAGGTTTGGGCCGTCATACCAACGACCATATGATCTCTTTCTACATGAAGACCCCTTCCGGATTTAACGTTGAGTACGGCTGGGGCGCACGCACGGTTGACGACGCCACCTGGCAGGTGCAACGCCACGAGAAGGGCAGCATCTGGGGCCACCGGCCACCAACCCCGGTAGCGGCCAAGTAAATGCAACTGGGTTACATCGGGACTGGGACCATGGGCAACCCCATGGCCAACGCCTTGATCGAAGCGGGACACTCAGTCACCGTCTTTGACGTGCGCCGGGAGTCGGCAACCAACCTTTGCGAGATGGGCGCCAACTGGGCCGACGATCCCAAACAACTGGCTGAATCAAGCGAGGTGGTGTTCACCTCGCTCCCCGGTCCGGTGGAAACAGAAGCGGTGCTGACCAACCCAGACACCGGAATCTTGGCCGGAATAAAATCTGGCGGCACTTGGATCGACACCACGACAAACTCGCCCAAGGTGATTCGCTATCTGTCGGAGATCTGCAAGACCCGCGGCATCGACATGTTGGATTGCCCGGTCAGCGGCCGGATTCCCAACATGACAATGATGGTCGGCGGCGACCCAGAGGTGTTCAAGAAACACCGGGCGATACTGGAAACCATGGGCAAAGACGTGATCTACGTTGGTGGCACCGCCGCCGGCAGCACGGCAAAGCTGGTTACTCAATACCTGGGATATTCAAATTTCATTGCCGGCATTGAAGGAATGATCATTGGGGCCAAGGCCGGGTTGGACATGGATATCTTGGCCAGGTTGATACCGATCAGCGCCTCGGCCAGCGGGGTCATGGACCGCTCAATGGGCGTGGTACTAGACGGCACTTTCGCCGGCAACGGCACACTGGACATCGTGGCCAAGGACCTTCATCTGGCCTGTCAGCTTGCCCGAGACGTGCAGGCCCCATCGCGGATCGGTGACATCGTGGATGACGTGCTCCAACGAGCACAGGCCCAGGGTTTGGGGTCAGACGGATATCCGGTGGTGGCAAAAATCCTGGAACAGATGGCTGGGGCAGAAGTCCGCTCTAAGCCAAAGCTTTAGCTGTAAAAGCTTCTTTTGCAAAAACTTCTCTTGTAAAAACTTCTCTAAGTAAAGGAGAACCAACAACATGGCAACTGCTCGCAAGTCCCGCAGTAAAAACGGGCACTCCAACGGTCTGGTCAACCTGGAAGCCGGCACTGTCAGCCGGGAGATCTTCGTAAACGAAGAGATCTACGCCCAGGAGCAAGAACTGCTATTCGCCAGGGCCTGGTTGTTCATTGGACACGAGAGTCAGATCAGCAAACCGGGCGACTTCTTTGTGTCATCCATGGGCGAGGAATCGATCATCCTCTGCCGCGACCGACAGAACGAGATTCACGCTTTCTTAAACTCATGCACCCACCGGGGCATGAAGGTCTGCCGGTACGACGAGGGCAACACCCCGGTGTTCAGCTGCCCTTACCATGGTTGGAGCTTCGCCACCGACGGCAAACTGGTGGGCGTTCCTTACTTCAAAGATGCCTATCAAGAAACTCTGGACAAGTCCAAATGGGGCTTGGCGGAGGTGGCCCAGTTGTACAACTACAAGGGCGCGATCTGGGCGACCTGGGACAAGCACGCGCCGTCTTTCTTGGAGTACATCGGCGGGTTCAAAACGTACTTGGATTTCTTGTTGGACACCTGGGACGGCGCTGGCGGAGAGACCGAGGTCTTTGGCGGGATCGAGAAATGGGTGATTCCCTGCAACTGGAAATTCCCTGCTGAAAACTTCGTCGGCGACCGGTACCACAACATCAGCCACCGGTCCGTGGACATGGTCGGAGTGGGACCAAGCGGCGCAGGAAGACGAGACACCAAAGAGAGGGAGGGAGCCACTGCCCTCGACATCTCCTTCCCCGAGAGGGGTCACGGAACCATCACATTCTTAAAGCCCAACGATGACCTGACATCATCCTATCAACACTCCAAGATCGTGTCTGAGTACTTTGCACACTGCGAGTCGGAACGCCGCAAGAACTATGGCCAGTGGGCGCGGCTGCTCCCTGGACCGAGCACTGTTTTCCCAAACATGTCCTACCTGCCGCGACAGCCCCGGAGCATCGCCGTTTGGAACCCACGCGGCGCCAACAGCCATGAGGCGTGGCGTTGGTTCCTGATCGACAAAAATGCCCCGCCCGAGGTTAAGGAATTCCTGCGCCACTACTACATAAGCTACTCCGGCCCGTCCGGCCTCACAGAACAAGACGACATGGAGAACTGGAACTACGCCCACAACGCCAGCCAAGGGGTCATCGCCCGCCGCCTTCCGTACAACTACCAGATGGGCTTGGGATTCGACGGCCCGCCGGTGGACACAGACGGCCTAGAGATGCCTGGCCAGATCAGAAACGTGACATCCGCGTTTGCCGCCGAACAGAACCAGCGTGGCTTCTACCAACGGTGGTCCGAGTTCATGGAAGCCCCGGACTGGGACGCCTTGGCCACCTGGCGCAACGGTAATGGCAAATCTCGCTAAGTAACCCCCTGAGTCCGGAGGCCCCTGGCATGACCACGATCGAATCAAACATAGCGCAATTGCTGCTCAAAGAGGAGATACAGGATTTTCTCTTCCAAGAAGCAGAGATGCTGGACGAGCGAAATTTTGAGGATTGGCTCGATCTGCTCTCAGACGATATCCGCTATTGGATGCCCATGCGCCGCAACGTGAAATCCAACGAAATGGACCGGGAGTTCACTCGCGAAGGTCAAGACATCAACTGGTTCGATGAGGGCAAAGAAACCCTGGAACGCCGGGTAAAGCAGATTCTAACCGGGGTCCACTGGGCCGAGGAACCGCTATCGCGCATCTGTCACTTTGTCACCAACGTGCAGCTTTTAAAAGTCGTACCGTCAGTGGCCGACCCGACTGAAGTTTCCGTGAAATGCCGCTTTTTGGTCTACCGGAACCGGGTTCAGACGGAAACCGACTTCTTGATCGGCAAGCGGGCAGACACACTCAGAAAGGTTGACGGCTCCTGGAAGATTGCCGAGCGAAAGATCATCTTGGACCAGAACGTGCTGTTGGCCAAGAACCTGACCTTTTTCTTTTGATTGACCACGGAGCACGAGTTGATCAATGAGCACGAGAAATTTGATGAGGTACCGATTTGGCCGAAGTAGTTAACCTGAAGGAATTGGAAGATGGGGTGACGTTCGCCACTGCCGCTGGGGCCACAGTGGAAGTGGTAGAAAACCCCAAAGACGGCGTTTGGGTGTTCGGCAAATACGTCATCTGCCCTGACGACCCGTCCTTGGTTGGCACCGAAGAGATGTTCTTTGCCCAGGATATCGTTGAAGTATTGAGCTAATGACAAATTCCATCGCCACACAGCCAAGTTACGACCAACTCAAACAGGCTTTTCAGTCGGGGTTCAACTCGATAGACGATGGCGATGGATTTTACTATGGGTTCCATTCTCACTTGGAGCAGCTTGGATTCCAAAAACGGGACGACATACCATGCACCTGTTCGGACGACGGCGTTAGGGGGCACCAACCCGAGTGTCGGTGGGTAAAAGCCTGATAGCAAAATGGCATCGGTCATAAAAAAGCGAGGCGATCATGCCTCGCTTTTTTTTACGAATCAGCCGGAGAATCACCGCTCTCTGGGAGAAACTCCGATACTTTCGGCGTACTGCTGAAGTTCCTTGTACAACTCATGGATATCCACCGCTTCGCGGCTCTTGAGCAGGGCCTTCGTTCGGGGGCTACCATATGAGGTGGCTGTAAAGACGTCGTGAAGGTCGTCTAGCAAAATATCGCTGAGGCCGCTTTCATTGTCCGTCAGGTCTGGAATCGCTTCTACCATCGTGCGCACCAACGGCCCGTTGGCCGGCTTAGCCCCAGACACTTTCATTTCGGGTGTTTTAGCCACCGGTACTTCAACCGCGGTGCTATCAATCTCATCAATCACCTGGTCGTGTTCTGGTTCTCTTACAACGGCTTCAGCCAAGGGGCAGGCCTGACAAATACTTCGTCAACCAATCGGGAATCAGATTCGTCTTGACCGCTTGCTTGAGTCACATCTTTAACGGATTCCACGGTTTCCAAGTCGGATTTCCAATGCAGCACTTGCTTGAGTCTACCGGTCATCGGTTTCACAAACACAGCATATTCGTTGCGATTGATATCCGCCTGTAGCCGCTTTAAACCGCCATGTCCGATCACTTTCAGGTTGGACGCACGCTGCATCGTGTTCTTGGCTTTAGTAAATATGATTCTTTTCATGATTGGTACTCCATTGCATCAGATGCCAAAGATCATGCCTGTAACTACTGGCACGACGGCCAGAGTGAACCCTGAAACCAGGCACATCAGCCCAAGATAGGACACCAATTTCAGGTTGCTGCCGCCTGCTGCCGCCTTGGGAGCCAAGGCGTTGGCGACGGTCTGTAGGCGTTCAGCGATAATGGGACACTTATAAGGGGAGAGAAACATGAAGGAGGAGGGGTGTTAGGATTCCTGGTGCAGGGTATAGATTTACCCCGCCTACTTCCTATCCTAGATATCAGGGCCATCTTTACGGATAGCGGGGACTACGCGAACCCTATCGAACCGTCTGTCCAAGGAGGTCAGAAGCTGGCCGATGTGCACAGAATGTGCACGAACTTTTCCTGGCCACGGTCTCCTAGTCACAATGCTGGGCGCAGGCATTACGCCTGGTGATCACTGACAAAT
>JAPKDE010000343.1 GCA_028822675.1 Dehalococcoidia bacterium
GCCTTCTGGTAGTTGTTCGGTTATGGGGAATCCTTCCTCATAACCGAACAGCATTCAATGGCAGTACTTGTAGATCTGCATGTCATCGCAGGCGCAGATCCAGGTACGGTGCTTTATCTCTTCGTTCTTATCTGGATAGAAACGACACGGACACAGCGGCCGTCCAATTTCGTCGATATTTTGGTCCAGACCAAGGACGACCTGCTCAGTGACGCCTTCAACGGGTGAGACGTAAGTACCCGATTTTTCCGTGTACTTCTCAACGAAGACCCGCATGCGCTTGACTGCTTTTTCGCTTGGTTGCTTTTCCATTTGACTATCTTTTCCGGTACTGGCACCGTTCATTTATTAAATGGTGATTCTCGAATTAGTTGATTAACTATCCTCCAATATTTAGTTTCCGAGGACGATACCCTCGCACATCTGCGCTCCCAGCATCACTTCAGAGATCAGCGCAGTTTCCCAGGTGGTGTGAAAATCTCGCACACCGATGCCCACTGGTATGGCGGTGATTCCCCTTTCAATAAATACATTGGCGTCGGACCCGCCACCGGTGGATTCCAAGATCGGTTCCAACCCCATTCCCGCGAGTGCCTTGCCGATGATCGCCACGGCACTGTTTTTGGGGTCGACGTTGTAGGCCTGATACGAGTTGGTGATATCTAGATCAATCGAAGCCTCCGGGTACATGGAAGCAACCTCTTCAAACACCCCTCGGAACTTGCGTTCCATGTCGGCCAACTTCTCGTTGCTTAGACTGCGGAACTCCCCGTCAAGAAAGGCCTGCTCAGGGATTATATTGCGCTTTAGTCCACCTTCCATGCGGCCAATATTGGATGTGGTCTCTTCATCTATCCGGCCCAAAGGCAAACGCTTCAGGATATCGGCGGCGATTAGTAGCGCGGAGATGCCTTTTTCCGGTTCCAGGCCGGCGTGAGCAGCCCGACCGGTGATGTAGGCGGTTACCACATTCTGGGACGGGGCCGAGAGAATAATTCGGTTGGGCGGTCCTTCGCCGTCGAAGACAATGCCTTCTTTTGCAGAAACCATGCTGAAGTCTAGATTGTGGGCACCAACCAGGCCGCCTTCTTCGTGGCGGGTGAATACAACCTCGATGGCCCGGTTGCCGCGGTTGGTCGCCAATGCCGACTTCAGCCCCTCAAGGACAATGGCGACTCCCGCTTTGCAGTCACCGCCCAGGATAGTAGTGCCGTCGGACCGCAGCACGCCGCCATCAATCACCGGCTTGATGCCTCGGCCCGGCTCCACGGTGTCCAGGTGGGCCGAGAGCATAATCGGTTTGCCCTCACCTTCAAGTTTGGCGATCACATTCTTGTAGGCGTCGTGGGACACCTTTAGCCCCAGAGACTCCAGCCGAGAACTGACCTCAGCGTCCATGGCGTCTTCTTCGCCGCTGGGACTGTCAATCTTGATCAGTTCGATCAACGTTTTTACCAGTCGTTCTTCATCTGCCAAACTATTTCTCCGAGTCTATTTGGGACTGAATCTGGGTTAGGGGAGAGCGGCCACTGCCTTGATCTCAACCAGGAAATATTTATTGACCAGGCCAGGACCATTTTGAGACCAGGTCGGCCACCACCTAAAGGGTATTGGGAGGGGAATCGCTGTTGAGAGATATCTCCGGGTAGCCTATTATCGGCCAATTATAGGGCAACCAACGGCGTGCGGCGAACTTGGACCTCTATCACCAATTACCGCGTGCTATACTCGGCGCCATGGCAACAGAGACACCGAGACCTAAGGTTGGCGTAGGCGTGATTTTCGTGCGGAATGA
>JAPKDE010000344.1 GCA_028822675.1 Dehalococcoidia bacterium
CGCGACCAACAGGACTAAAACCTGAGGCCAAAAACGGATATAGTTTCTCTTGGTACCAGAATTGAGCACGTTTGACACTCCTTCCTTACGAAATACCGATATCATGTGACCGTATATCGAAAACACAAGATTGGTGACCCGGGCGTATAACCCAGATTCCCAGCCTATAAATCATAGGCTGGGATATCTCTTTTATGAATACTAATAGATGATTAGTATCAATAAATTTGTTGCGATTCGTTTATTACTACACGGAATTCAATCTTGTAGAACGTGAACTATTTCTGGCACATATACCGGTTTTCTAGAAAAATATGAATATATATGGTGAAAACGATATTCAAAATCTAAAAAATGACCGGCAATGAAAAAGCCCCGCGCTGATTTCTCAGCGCGGGGCTTTTTGTGATTCTAATGGAGCGTTAAAGCCCCGTATAAAACCTGCTTACTTACTTACCGGTGCTTGATGTACTCGAAGGCAGTAGTTGTCCGAACTTCACTGAAGTCGGTGGGCTGCCAATCGGAGTCCAAGCGCGCGCCGAGCGGCCAGATGCCGTCGTGCGTGTAGAGCGAGGATGACGTTGCGTTGTCCCAGATCCAGTCATAAACCTCACGGACCTTCCGTTCTGTCTCGGCCGGGTCAACCTCTACCAAAGCGGAAGAGATGTGCTCCTCCATCCACGGGTGATGCGTCCCGTAGCTGAAGGTCGACTTAATGACATAGTTAGAAGCGCCGATGATCGGATTGAGGCGTATGCCAACGGTGTGGCAGGTAACGCCCTGATACTTCCGGGTGATTAACTCAGGCCGGATGGTGGCGTAAGGCACGCTCTGTACCTTTACGCTGATTCCAATATCTTCCCAGTACTGGGCGACCGCTTCACAGGCTTCCACCTCAGCGGGTGCGCCACGAATGGCTGGGGTCAGTGTAATGGAGAAGCCGTCGGGATATCCGGCGTCTGTCAACATCTGGCGGGCCAATTCCGGGTTGAACTCGTAGTTCCAATTAGGGTCGGCTCCATCTTCGTGACCCATCCAGTCCCTGACGGACTGGGGCTTGCCAAATCCGGACAAGAGCTCGTCAACGATGGTCTGCCGGTCGATGGCGATGTTCATTGCCTTCCGGACGTTGACTGCATCTTTCCATGCTTGCGATTCGGTGTCCGCATCGGAGGAAACCCAAGCCTGATCTGGGTTGTAGAACTCGTACTCTTCGCCTTCCTTGTCGAGACCATAGGTCTGACCATAGAAGTTTAGTCCAGCTTGACCGGCGTTGGGCCAGCCGACGACCTCGGCTCCGTCTACGGCTTCTACGGTTGGTAGAGAGTCAAAAGCCATGTCAAAGCTGTCTAGAGTTCCTGTCTGGAAACCGGCGACACGGGCCGATTCCTCAGGAATTGTCCAGTAAATTAGCTCAGCGAAGTAAGGAGTTTGGCGCCAGTGGTCCTCAACAGCGCTCATCTTCCAAGATACGCCGCTTTCGGAGCTTTCAATCTGCCAAGGACCGGTGGCGGCGATGTCTTTGCTGGCCACCTCGATACCGACCTCTTCAGACTGTTTCTTGCTGACTACCCAGGAACTTGAGCCGCCGCCGTTGCGGAGGAACTCAAAGACCTGAACCGGAACCCAAGGAACTCCGGTGTTTAATACCAATGTGTGGTCATCAACGATCTCTGAAGAGGCGCCTTCACGGCCACCAAAGGTGCCGTCTTCACCACCAAAGTAGTCGCCCATGATTCCAGCGCGGGCGTGTTTGGCGCCTGCATTCCACTGGATGTAGGAGTAGAGGACAT
>JAPKDE010000119.1 GCA_028822675.1 Dehalococcoidia bacterium
CTCATGACAATCTTCACGGGCAGGTTGGCCATCTTGGCCAGCAGGTAGGCGATGGGAAGATCACGAGTGTCGCCCTTGCCACCAAAGTCGCCGCCTATAGATGTCACATTAACTTTGATTGTTTCTTCGTCGAGGTCCAGCGCCTGGGCCATCTGGCGGCGGGCTCTAAAGGGCGCTTTACTGGAACACCAGGCCTGTATTCGACCGTCATCGTCAATGGCGATGATGCTGGCAAAGGGCTCGATGTATCCCTGATGGCGGCTAGGAATCGAAAAAGAATGCTCCAGTACAACGTCGGCTTCGCGGAAACCCTGTTCAAAATCGCCCTTGTTCCAGGCAAGTCTGGTCTGGCCATTGTGGACATCGGGGGCCAGGAGTTCCAGAGGAGCACCCACATAAGATGCAATGTCTTCATGGAGTAGCGGGGCGTCTGGCTTCTGAGCTTCCATGGGGTCGAAGACCGCAGGCAAGACCTCGTAATCTACTTCCAAGGCGATCAGAGCTTCCTCGGCGGCTTCGGGAGTCTCTGCGGCCACTGCGGCCACCCGATCTCCGATGTACCGGACCGTGTCCCAACAGAGGACCGGCATATCGCGGAGTATCTTGCCTTGGAGAGCACCTTTGGCATCTTGGCCGGTGACGATGGCCTTCACTCCGGGCACAGCCCAGGCCTTTGTAGTGTCGATGCTCCGCACACGGGCGTGGGGATATGGACTGCGCAGAATCTTTCCGCAGAGCATACCGGGCAAGATGACGTCGGCGGTATAGAGGGTTTCGCCGGTGACCTTATCCGGTCCGTCTATCCGTGGGACAGACTGGCCGATGATGTCTGATTTGAAGACCATTCGTTATCTTGCCTTTTTGCTAAATGTCAGCCGGGTTAATTGTCAGCCAGAGATCCCATTGGATCCCAGGCTGGTAAAACGATGGGTTCTAATTCGAGGGCCTTTTGTAGTTCTTCCGGCAGGTATTCTTTGGGTACGGCAATCTCAAACATGTACTCGGCGAACCAGGAGTCGTTCATCAGGAAGAACCCTTTGTTACCGACTTTGTCGTCCCAGCTGTTCTCCACTCGCCAGCGGCGGGGAACCCCGTCCACCACGTCAACTCCCGTGAACATCATCGCGTGGGTCATGGCCGTTTGGTGGTATTCCAGTCGGGCTGCTTTGTCCAGGTCAAACTCGGTGCCGTAGACCGCTGCGTAGTCAAAGAGGCCAGCGTCCCAGATGCCCAGGTCACGGTGCATCTGCTTTCCAGTATCGCAGCCCATCCAAACTGGTTTGCCGTCCTGCAGCATCTTCAGGGTGATGTCCTTCATCAGTTGGATATCAACGTTTAGATACCTAATGGCCGGGGCGTCTACCACGTTGCCCAGATACTCCACAGTGAACGTGGCACCCTCCGGGCTACTCTCGCGAGGGTCATGCACCAAGCTGACGTAATCGTGGATATCTGTCTGCAGGTAGCTTGCGGCGAACTCCAGTGGAGTCAGCTTTCCGGAGCGGGTGAACTCTCCGTCCTTGTCCTTCCACTGCCAGTCCACCTCTGTGGGCGGCGTGCCCAGGTGGATACAGAGAATGTCATAGATCACTTTCAGGACTGAGTCTTTGATCCGGCGCAGTTCGGCCAGTCCCGATTCCTCAGCGTAGGCATCACGGATGTTTTTGGCACCCTGTCTAGTCTGGTAGTTGAGACTGGCGTTCATCCGGCTGGAATTGGCGGAGCTTTCCGTCTCTTTCATGGCGCTCTTGGGTACCACGCCGTGTTTTGCGACCAGGGCGGTGAACATGTCCCACTGGCCGCCGTCTGAAAGGGGGTTCCGCAACAGGAATGCGACGGTGCGGTCATCGGTTGACCTGTCTGCGGTCTCAATGATCGCTTCTAATATGAAGTTAACCCGCTCCAGCTTGTCCCAGAACATCAGATAGTTCTGGCTAAATTCAAAGTCCTTCACGTTGAGCACATCTTTGGTGTCCACACGACACAGGTTCAACCCGGCAAACATCCAGCAACGGCCTGACCGGGCTTGGTTGGTCACCGACCAATCGTCCAGAACAATGGAGAAATCATGGGGCGACTCATTGACTATCTTGTGGCTCAGGGCGATCTCATTGACGTCGCGCTGAGTGACGGTGTTCTGTACCAAACGTTTGGAGGCGTCAGCGTCAAAGCTCTGCCGATACCCATCCACACTCGAATTAGATAGCGCTCCAGGGCTATTGGTCGGCGTGTCGTTAGCCATCTTTCATCACCTAGTTTTGAACTCTTTTGGAATGGGCTTTCCTAGTTTATAGCTTGAAAGGCTTTTGGGCGATGGGTAAATTATCTGATTGCGAATTAAACAACAAAAAGGTCAGAGTTTAGTTCCCAGACCCCTTTGTTTAATTATTTTAGGAGATTCCAGTTGTGGGCCGTCTAGCTTTTTGACGAGAGCGGAAGGTTTTTGATGTAACCCTCGGCGAATCGACGGCCGGATCTTCGTTATTGGGGGTTACGCCGGCAGCATCTGCTACTGAGCGGTGCGTCCGCCGTCGATGACCAGTTCTGATCCGGTGACGAATGACGACTCGTCAGAAGCCAGATACAGCACACCGTAGGCTATATCCTCAGCTTTCCCAAACCGACCCAACGGGACACGCGCCTTCATCTCCGCCAGTTCTGAGTCACCCTCTCGGCTCAAGTTCAACATATCGGTCTCCACCGGACCGGGGTGAACCGAGTTACACCGGATGTTCTCCGCGGCGTACTGAATCGCCGTGGACTTGGTAAATATGCGGACCGCGCCCTTGCTGGCGGAATAGGCGCCGGAGGTGTTCGGCTGCGGAGCGATGGCCGCCCCGGATGAGATGTTGACGATGGAACCGCCGCCGTTGGCCCTCATATGCGGGATGGACGTCTTGGTACCAAGGAACCCGCCTTTGACGTTGACGTCCATGACCCGCGTCCAATCATCAGCACTAATGTCCTCGATCTTACCGCGCGATGTAATGCCGGCATTGTTGACCAATATATCCAGCTTGCCGAAGCGACGCGTCGCCTCTCCTACGACGTTGTCCCAGTCGGCTTCGCTGGTGACGTCTAGCCGGACAAAAACACACTCTCCGCCGGCGGCATTAATCTCCGCAGCGGTCTTTTGGCCTGCTTCTTCCAGAACATCACCAATTACAACCTTTGCCCCTTCCTGGGCCAGGATTTTTGTGATGGCGGCGCCGATACCCCGTGCGCCGCCACTGACTATAGCAACCTTGTTTTCAAGTCTCATTTTTCCTCGCTGTCGTTGTCTGATTATGGGGGTCTAATTAATCGAGGACTGATTGGTTAAAGCGGGCCTTTCAGATTAAATGGGTCCACTTAAAGGGGTCCGACCAGGCCACCGGTCCACTCAAAGCCCAGGTTGGCGTAGCGACAGAAGACGGTTCCGCCCGGTGCGCCGAGGGGGCCGTTGGCTGCCAGCAGGGCGATGGTGTGTTGGTCGCCGGGGTTAGGGTCGGCACTCAGCAGGACGCGCTGGGGGGTGTTGAATCCTTGAATTGCGCCCTGGTCTCGGTTGCACTCGCCGTCAATCCAAATCTCACCGTAGTCGTCGATGCAGGTCTCAAATTGGATGCGGGTTCCCTTCACCGGGTGGCCGTTAACCGACTCGGGGATAGTAATCTTGATCCGGTACCAGATGAAGCTGAAGCCGTGGGAATTGCGCTCTGCCAGGTCGGGGCAAATCTCCCAGCCGGAGTCGTCGTAATCGACCAGGCGGGCCGGACTGCCATCGATCTGTTCCACCAAACCTTCGTTGGGTTCTCCCGGCACATACCCACGGGCATACTTCCAGGTCCCTTTGACCAGTTCTTGTCCCGCGGTGTCTCTCAGATAAATTGTCTCTCGTGGCATTTTCTTTCCTTCCTCAATATTTAATTAGCAGAAATTAATTAGCGCAGGAATTAGGCCTGCGGTTTTGGCAGACTGTTATCGCCCTCAAAAGCCCAGTGAAAAGCCAGGGTCAATAGTTTGGTATTGGCTTCACCGTCAAACCGGTGTCCGCAGTTGGGCACCTCTCTTGCCTGGTACGACCTGGCGGCCAGCGCCCCCATCTGGATCACCCTGGCCAGCATACCAGCCGGTTCGTCCTCGCCGCCGTAAGCCAAATAAATGTCTCCCGTGAAGGCAAAAGTGCCTTCGTAGAAAGGGTCGCCGACGCTGTCGTAGGTGGACAGAAACAGGATGCGTTTTACGCTGGGATATCTATTAGCCACCGCTCCCACAGCCGAGCCGCCAGAGGAAAACCCGCTCAGGTAGATTACTGGCGACTCAGATTCACAGATCTGCACCGAGTTCTCAAGCGCCCATTCAACAACGTGGCTGAGACTCTCAATCAGCAGCTTGTTCCAGCTAACACCCTCATATGAATAGGGTTCCCATTCTAGCTGGACTTTGAAGTCGGGTCGCGGTGCGTTGTAGGTGACCAGGGTCGCCAGGCCTGCCTCTTGGAGATGCAGACCCAGGTTCTTCCAACGCTGATCCCGTCCGTCTTTTAGTTCACCGGAGCCGGGCGAGTTGACAATGATCACTCCGGAACCGGTTGGGTAGGCAGTGACGGGTATCGGGTAGGAGATCGTTGCCCCGGCTTCCGTCTGTGATTCTTGAACCAGCTTGGTGTCGATTGGTTTCGTTTCCGGCATCGGTCTAACCGGCTGCCAAAGGCGCGGGACCGGCGGCATCTCCGGAGCCAGTTGCTGGATGCAGGGACACAACCGCCTGACCCAGACTTTGCAGTCCAGCGATGGCCTTGGGGTCGGCCAGCTTGCCGTCCTGGAAGTGCCCCGACTGCAGATAGACCTGACCAGGAACAAGGTGTGCTCCGAACCACGCCAGAACGGGCCGTAGTTGGGTGTCCACTGTCAGGTAGTGGTGGTCGGTGGCCCCCATGCCGATTAGTCCGCAGGCTTTGCCCATCAAACCCTCAACGGGGATGTGGTCCAAAAGGTTCTTCAACGCCCCGGTAAAAGACGCCCGGAAAATGGGCGTGGCGATGATAAACATATCCGCGGCCATCACCTGCTCCAGTACCTTGGCGGTGTCATCTCCATAGGCCTCTGCGGGACGGCCATCGGCAAAGGAGATTTGGTGGTCTCCCAGATGGAGCAGACTGGTGGTGATGGCGGGATTGTGAACTGCAGCCGCATCAACGGCCACTTGCAGGGCCTGATGTAGGCGGCCAGGGCTGGTCACGGTGCCGTGGATGCCCAGCAGTGTCGGCAATGGTACTGCCTCCTAATGGTTATCTTTTACGGGACCGCGTTTTAGTGATCTCAACAATCACCACGATTAACCGCCATCACGATTGACCGTTCGTGGTGAGGCTGTCGAACCATCTCCTTGAGTTAGCCTTGTTTTCCCGTGACAAACATGACTTATGCGCATCCTTCGACGGGCTCAGGACGAGCGGGGGTGGTGGGGTCAAGTTTGAATCTCGAGAATGCGCATTTTAATTTTCAGCTATCAAATTAATCCCCGCCCCAATCCGCTCGTGGTGAGCCTGTCGAACCATCTCCTCGAGTTAGCCTTGTGTCCTGTTCCTAAGCCTGACTTTTGCGTGTCCTTCGACAGGCTCAGGATGAGCGGGGAGGTGGAGGGGTTGCTGCATCACGGCAATTCACAACGTCCCTATTTAGGGCTGCTTTGCAGCTTGGCCCGCTGAGTATAGCGGTTTTCAGGCTTGGGTAGTCCCAGGTTACCGCGCAGTGTGTCTGCTTCATACTCGGTTCGAAACAGACCCCGTTCTTTTAAGATGGGCAACACCTGATCCACAAAATCGTTGAACCCTTGGGGCAGCACGCTGTTGTTCAACATGAAGCCATCTGCCGCGCCATTTTCGAACCAAGCCTGCATCGAGTCGGCTACTTGGATTGGAGTGCCGATGAACTCGTTTCGCGGGGTGGTCGATCTTAGCGCCATCTCACGCAGGGTCAGGTTCTCGTCCTTGGCCAACTGCTTGATCTTATCGGTGGTGCTCTCCCAACCATTACGGCCGAAGTCTCCCAGGTCTGGGAACGGCGCGTCTAGATCGAAGGGCGAGAAGTCCATGTCGTTGAAGTAGCGACCCAAGTAATTTAGGGCGTCATCAATGACCACCAGGTTAGCGATCTCTTGATATTTGGCCTCCGCCTCTTCCGAGGTGTCACCGACGATTGGTCCGCAGCCCGGCATGATTAAGACTTCGTCCGAATTGCGACCGGAAGCTGCAGCCCGCTGCTTTACGTCCTTATAAAAATCGGTGGCGTCGGCTCTGGTTGCCTGTCCTGTGAAAATGGCATCCGCAACTGTGGCAGCGAACCCGCGTCCTGATTCCGATGAACCAGCTTGGATCAGTACCGGGCTGCCCTGCTTGGAACGGGAAATGTTCAGGGGCCCCTGAACGTTGAAGAACTCGCCCTCATGGTCTAGGCGGTGCATCTTGGTTGGGTCAATGAATACCCCGGATTCTTTGTCCCGCACGAATGCGTCGTCTTCCCAGGAATCCCACAGCCCCTTGGTTATCTCAACAAACTCAGTGGCCATGCGGTAGCGCAGGTCGTGTTGGGGGTGCTCCGGTTTGTTGTAGTTGGCTGCGGAGCCTTCCAAAGGCGAGGTCACAATGTTCCAACCCGCCCGGCCATCGCTCAGATGGTCGATGGAAGAAAACTGCCGAGCCACCGTGTAGGGGTCGCTGTAGGTGGTGGACAGAGTCGCTGCCAGGCCGATGTTGGTGGTGTCCATGGCCAACGCGGCCAGCAGGGTCAGCGGCTCAAATCGGATGAGGAAGTTCGGGTGGGATTTCTCGCTGATGTAGAGTCCGTCGCCAAAGAAAACAAAGTCCAGTTTGGCGGCCTCTGCCTTACGGGTGAGACCCTGGTAATAGGCCAGGTTCACCGCGCCGTCTGGCACTGCGCTTGGGTGACGCCACGAGGCCATATTGCCGCCGCTTCCGGAGAGGAAAACGCCCAGTCGCATCATTCTTTTGTCGGTCATGTTATTTCCTGCCCTGTAATGTTCTAACGATAGCTGCCGGCGATATTTGCCTCTGTGGCAACCTTGCTCAGCAACTCGTAAGACCGGAGCCGCTTCTGAAAATCGTTGACTGCGGTCACGGCCATAATCTCTGCCACGTTATGTAATCTCTGGATGTCCAAAAGTTTTTGTAACGCCAGTTCGGGGGAGCCGTGGACCACCGGCGCCTCATAGACATTAATCTCAAATTTCTCACCGCACTGCGCCCCAAAGTCTTCGGCGGCCTTTAGGGTGGCGGTGGTCAGCGTGCGGCCACTCTCCAGGCTGATACGAATTACCTTGATTTTGGAGGCCAACTCGGCGGCTTCATCTTCGGTGTCGCCCACCACCACCGGCAGGGCGAGCATGGCGCGCTTTTGGGCGATCTTTGCCGGGTCGAACAGACGATGATAGTCCGTCATGGCCTTGGTCATCACGTCTTGGTCGCTGTTCAAGAAGAGGGCAAATACGTAGGGCAGAGCAAATTCAGCGGCCATCTCAGCGCTGGATGCAGAAGTGCCCAGCAGGTAGATGTCAGCAGACTGTGGTGGCTTGGGGCTGGCCATCAATCCGTGCAGAGCATGGCTCGGGGGCAGGTCTCCTTGGAGAAACTCACGCAACGCTGAAATCTTGTCGCCAATGGACCGTTCGCCAGCCACCGCTTGCTGTAGGGCCATGGTCGACTGGGGCAGCCCACCCGGTCCACGGCCAATGC
>JAPKDE010000345.1 GCA_028822675.1 Dehalococcoidia bacterium
TCCTAAGCCGTGACGAAGGTGGACGGCATACACCGTTCTTCTCCGGCTACAAGCCTCAGTTCTACATCAGGACATCTGACATCACGGGCTCTTGCACATTGCCCGAGGGCGTTGAGATGGTCATGCCTGGGGACAACGTCAAGATGGAAATTGAACTGATGAGCCCGGTACCGCTGGAAGAGCAGATGCGCTTCGCCATTCGCGAAGGTGGACGCACAGTGGGTTCCGGAGTTATCACCAAGGTTATGGAGTAACTCATGGCCCGAAAAACCGCCGACGTTAGGCAGATCATTACCCTGCAATGCGGCGACTGCCGAGAGCGGAATTACACCTCGATGAAAAACCGACGCAACGACCCCAACCGTATGGAGTTGAAGAAGTATTGCTCAAGGTGCCGCTCACACAAGACCCACCGCGAAGTGAGGTAGAGGCCCATGGCTAGGGCATCATCACGCAGTCAACGTATCGTCGCCCCATCAGGTGGCGGACGAGTCGGTCCGGTAGCTTTCCTTCAAGAAACCTACTCGGAACTACGAAAATCCCACTGGCCCAGCCGGGAGGAAACAGCGCGGTTGTCCATGGTGGTCATTGTATTGGCCATCGCAGCCGGGTTTTTCCTAGGCGGCCTAGACCGAATCTTTGCGGAGCTTTTTGCCCGGGTCATCTTCTAGAGAAACCTAAGCAAGGACTACAGTAATCGAATGAATTAACGCAGAAATATGGGGCGCGTTTCGGCGTGGCCCATTTCTGCATGACCAGGCATTGGATATTGCATTATGACGACAAAAGATACATTGGAGTCTGAAGAGACAAAGGACTCCCGTTGGTATATCGTCCACACGTACTCCGGCCAAGAAGACTTGGTAGAGAAGAACCTCCGCCTGCGCATCCAGAGTCTGGATATGCAGGATCGTATCAATGAGGTACTGGTTCCCACTGAGGAAGAGGTGATCTTCAAGGACGGCGAACGGCGCTCTGAGCGCAAAAAGCTGTTCCCAGGCTACATCCTAGTTCAAATGATCATGGACGATGAAAGCTGGTACGCAGTGCGCAACACCCCCGGCGTCACCGGGTTTGTGTCCACTGAAGACGAACACGACAAACGACCCAAACCGGTTCCTCTTGAAGACAAACAGATGGAGGACATCCTCAAGCAGGTGGATTCAGATCCCACCCGCGTGACCATTGGCTTGGAGCGCGGTGAGACCGTGAGAATCACGGAGGGTCCATTCGTGGACTTCATCGGCATCATCAATGATGTGGATGAGGGCAAGGGAAAGGTTCGGGTTATGGTATCCTTCTTCGGTCGTGAAACTCCCGTAGAATTAGATTTTCTACAGGTCGAACGAATCTAGAATCTATCCAGAGCCAAGGCAATCAGCCTTGGCCATATACATATAAGAGCGTAACTAAAGGAGCCCCCGTTGGCGAAGAAAGTTAGGGCCATCATCAAACTACAGCTGGAAGCCGGTAAGGCAACACCTGCCCCACCGGTCGGACCCGCGCTGGGCCAGCACGGCGTAAATATCATGGGCTTCGTCAAGGAATACAACTCCAAGACGGCCACCCAGGCAGGCACCATAGTCCCGGTGCACCTGACCGTCTATGAAGACCGTTCCTTCACATTCGTAACCCGCACGCCTCCGGCGTCGGACATGTTGCGCAAGGCTGCAGGAGTGGAAAAGGGTGCCTCTGAGTTCCGCTCCGGTAGTGTCGGCAAAATATCCAAACAGCAACTTAAAGAAATAGCCGAATCCAAGTTGGCCGACCTTAACGCCGG
>JAPKDE010000120.1 GCA_028822675.1 Dehalococcoidia bacterium
GTTTCAGATAGTCAGCGACCAAAGCGCAGAAGCCATCTTAAAAGAAGGCTTTCAGGACTTGCCTTATTCAGACCTTACGGAAGACGGCCAAGTATTAGAAGGCGTCAGACTGTTCGATAGCCCAGACGGATGGAGCCCCGAAATTAAGGGCGGGAACATTCTGCTTGCAATCGAAATTCCAGAAGACGCTTTAAGCGGGCATGAGGTCGTGGTCATGGAGGATGAACCGGAGATTCGGGAATTCCTAGTACCAGCGTTTCTGGTCAACGCCTACGGCCCGCCAAAGGTGGAAGACGCAGACATCAACTGGCCGGGGCTTCTGGAGGACATCTACACAGACGACATTGGCGACGACCCCGAATAGAATGACTCTCGACATCGCCCTGATACTAATCTTCATACTCATGGTCGCCAGTGTGCCATTCTTGCACATGGGCCTTTATCGGTATCTATCTGGAAAGATTTCCAAAGGCGACGACCCAGATTAAAGCTAATCATCGAAGCCAGAAACCCTGGCGATTGCCATCCACAACTCTAGACTAAGTTAGATTTTGCCGAAGAAGAACTCGATGGTCCATGGGTAGGACCTCTAAAGCGACACGGCAACCACACCCTTTGACCTTGCCCTGTGACCTTCCCGCTCTGGCCGCACATACCCCTACCCTTGAAGCACCTCGCATGGGTATGTTTCCTTGATGAGGGTCTGCAATTCAGATTAAGCGAGCCAGTTGGCAAGGGGTTACCCCCTTTTGGATCGGACGGGAGATTTGTTGCCTGAAAGTATTTGGTCGCCAGCGCCGGTTAATCAGCCAACACAGTTACTTTCTTAGCCAAGGGGAACCGTCCTCTGTGAGATCACAGAAGCCGCTCCAGTTCACCTTCAGTGAAGTACAGCTGACCCACGACTTCTAAGTCATCGGCGTCACTGGGATCTAAGATGAAAAGAGATTCGACCTCGGGAACAGCCCTATAAGCCGTACCGACAATCCCTGCGGCGATTGCGTTCTCATGGATGGGGCGGATGACCTGAACCAGATGACCTCGAATCGGCATTTACTATCCCTCTCTGCGCTAGATACTAGTAAGACGGACGAACCAGCAAAAAAGTTCCGTCTGGTTAAGGGATTGTCACAGATGCGACCCTCTCAAACACGTGCCGAATGACACTAACATAATGTGGTTTAACGTCCTATACGCACGCATCCCTGCCTAGGTCGTACAGCAAACGAGTGCGGTGGGATCAGGTGGAGTTATCACGGTAACCAGCGAGGCTGAAGAGTCTAAACATAGTAGAATAGAACTATGAAGGACGTAAAAGCCTGGTTTGATGAACAGGAACTCACGGTGCGGGACTTCGCTCTTGACCTAGACGTGCCGCTGAAAACGGCCCAAGATTAGGCATATCAAGGCGTTGAGCCGTCTCCGGAGGACCAAGACAGGATTGCCGAGGACATCACTGCACATTACGCTCACTATTGGGTGATCGCAGCCCCGGACCGCCCATCAGTGAAGGTGTTCGTCAGCGTTGCGGGAATCGGAAGGAGTTTCAGAATTCCGCGCCCGAAAACCGCTGGGCCGCTAGTGCTCAATCAGGTAAAGGCACCAGTACCCCATCTACTTCCAGCAAATAGCAACGCCTGCAACTCCTTGTCTTGCTCCGACTCGAACTTCCTAACCTACTTGGAATATGGTGTTGATATGAAGATTAGTATCCCTGGATTAGGTGGACGACTCCAGAGAGCCAGAAAAGGAACGGGGCTGAGCCAAACAGCAGTCGCCACTAAGATTGGTGTTTCCTGGATGACAGTCCACCGGTGGGAACGCTCTCAGCGCGGCATCCCAGACAGACATTTAGGTCTGATTTGTGATCTCTACGACAAGCCCCTCCGGTGGTTTCTGACCTTGGAAGAAGGAGACTTGGACCAGGAAAACGTGTTGGTTCGGAAGGAACCTTCCGCTGCTGCGGATAGCTTGTTTCGCAAGATAGCCGATGCTCCCGCAAGCTATAGGCCGATGATTGAGAAGGTCGTGGATGATCTTCTGGACAGCATGAGGAAATCCGTCTACCGAGAATAAGGTGACATATCCCAGTTGAACTGCTGGGTGACGGATACATAGAGTTGAGCTTGAGGGCCTACCTTCACAGAGCCGCTGGTGGATTGACTAAGAGGTCTGCTGGCGGCTTTCATCGCGGAGACACAAAAATGAAATTAGCGGAAATTACAAGAGCTAAATAATTTCATCGGAAGGTTGGTAGATTGCAGGAGGGTAGCGTTGTTAAGAGCCACCTGACCGGAAGGGAACCCGGATGTAGATACCATTGGTTCAACCTGGGTTGAGCGATCATCACCTACATACATTTTGGCTTCGGGAATCGTTGTTCTAGCGGTAGACAATTGGCTCAACCGGCTCACAAACGCGGCCTGACCCGATTTATAGTGGAGACGGGGGAGCTGTACTCGGCCTAAAACACGGGTTGGTAGTCTGGGCACAGCGCGGCGGTTTTTTGCAAGTCCTGGTCGCCAAGTTAGACTTGGCCCTCAGCTCCGTTAAAGAACCTATGAACAGCAAAGCCATGACCAAAAGTTGATTGGTTGGCAGCCGCTACCTGAAGCCTGCGGAGCATGGTGAGACCCTCTAGATAAGCCCCTCACTAGAGGTGATTTCCACCAGACCCACGGCGCCCTTGAGCACGCGGAGGGCGTCAAGTACATCAATATCCCCGTCACCGTCCGGATCTGGTTCGTTGTCCGAATTCACATCTCCAGCTATCTGCTTATATGCGGTGGCGGCTACCGCGCCAACCGATATCTTCAAAACCCGAAGGGCATCGACCACATTTGCTACTCCATCGCCGCCACCGGCCGGACTCACGTCACCACAAACCACCAGCCGAATTATGACGGTGTATGCAGAACCGGTGGCGGGAATGTCTTCTTCAGTTAACGTTGCCAGAGTTGCTTCAGTGATGGCCACCAACGTGCCTTGTACCTG
The DNA here is from genome assembly GCA_028822675.1 of Dehalococcoidia bacterium. The sequence goes on from JAPKDE010000120.1 coordinate 2,995, forward strand.
TAGGACGTCGGCCACTGTAAGCGAAACCACCCAGAGGGTTAATGGATGCTCAGCCATGTGTGGATTGGGCAGCACCTCTCTGGAGCTTGCAAGATGGGTCCAGAGAATGACCCGATGGCAGTGGTGGACCAGCGTGGTAAGGTTCACGGAATTGATGGTCTAACAGTCGCCGATGCTTCAATCATGCCGAATTGCATTCGCGCCAACACCAACCTGACGACCATCATGATTGGCGAGCGCATTGCCGATTGGATCATCAATTCCTGAATCCTGACCCTCTGATTTTCTTTACGGCTTTATTGCGACCACCATCTTCCCTGATGCCCCCAGGCAGGGTAGTTATTGATTGACATGGCGTAACAGCCGTATCTTCGGAACTTGTGGTAAAGAAAACGGGGCATTCCACCTATCATGAGACGTCATATTTACCGTGTACGGCTCGGCTACCGCCGCTCCACCCATGGCAAACCGCAGTACAGGGCCCCCACCCGCCAGCAACTATCAGTTGCAAATCGACTTTGTCTTTGATAGTTGGCACAAAACAATTATCGTCGTCTGGGTCAACCGTTATCGGCAATGCCAAAGCTCTTTCTCGACGCCAATTCCCACCCAATTTAAGATTTGACACCGTCCGCCCTGCCACCTCGCACAACCTGGCGTGAACGTCATCACGTTTCCAGCCAGCGTTATGGAAAATTTCAGCATGCTGTGGACTCATGGCTACAACCATATCTGACCTCGCATGCATATTCCACGATCCCATCGCCGTCATCGTGTCGGCTATTCCTCTGACTAATCGCTCAGGTTCATTACTCACATCATCCCAACAAAAACGGGGCGACTCCACCATAGCCATGGTTATTACATTTTCGTCAGGACTATACCCTTTGGAGATTGCTAAACTTTCCCATGGGTTATCGTCGTCGTTTTCTGCCAAACAGTACGTAAATCGCGATGGCATACCAAATACAGTCATGGATGATACGCCCGGAATGCCCTCTCCAAGATTCATGAGAATCAAACGTATTGCCCGACCAATCGACGCATTAGCACGAAATCCTGGCCCTAGGCATCCACTTCCCCCGTGGATACCGATTTGAGAAGAATACGGACCATTTACAATCATCATAGGGGCGACACCGTGCATAGTCCCTTGCACGCCGTTCACGTTGAATTCTTCTCTTAGCATCAATTCTGTCCCGGCCAGTACGACCGGAAGATATTCCGGTTTACATCCGGCCATCACCGCGTGAACCGCCACTGACTCGACTGTTGCAATCCCCATGCCTGGAGGAATAGGGCCTAAGATTTCAGATGGGGCTCGATTAGTCCCCGATAACATTCTAGAGATCCGGTCTTGTGTCGGTGTAACTACGGGCAAGCCGTCTGACCAAGGTTTTTCTAGAAAAAATTCAAACTCGTCATGTTGTTGGCTCAAGTTTAATGTCCCTTTAAAGAGCAACCGCAGAGATTACCCTTTGATTAGATGGCCCACGGTTTCATCTACATATTTCAACGTCAATTCTCGCATCTCGCCAGCAGAAAGATTACTCACAGGATGCGGAATTTCAACATATGGGTGTCCTGGCATACCTTTTCCCCGAAACTGAAAAACAGCGGCCTTTGCAAATGCCCTAGTGACAATAGTCGTTGATGGAATACCCAATTTTTCAAACTCTACTGTGTCATGCACACTGCATAACGTGCACGACCCTCAACCGCCTAACCCAGCGATCGCAACATCTACTTTTTCTGCCATCTCGATTATCATTTCGGGGGTGGCTGGTTTTGAATAATGATCTTTTCTTCGGAGCACCACTGCCTCTGCACCGTAACGTTCACAAAGAGCTTCACCAATTGTCGCTAGAATTAAGTCTGCCTGCTCCTTAGTGTTGTCGAGCAATCCAATTACCTTGCCGTCAAGGGATACAGGGCGTTCGGCGAGTAGGATCATTCCATCGGGTTTGTTAGAGGTTGGGTCTATAAACCCTAATTCATTTAACATCAAATCCTCCTATAGCGGCAAAATAATCCCATTTGATATAACTCCGCTTTGGGTGATTATAACCCTGAACTGTTAAACAGACATTGTCTGATTTGCCAAGTTCTGTCTCCAACGGCGGTACGTATGAGCTTGCACTCGAATGGGGAGTGAAGAGAAGGCCAAGGATATTCAGATCTCCGAGCTCTACCGGCACATCGGTCAACTGAAGGTGGAAAGGTCCTTCCGGGGAAGGATTGGCGGAAAGGTCCGGTCTAGGAGCCGAAGGCAGCGGCAGGCCATGATCGACCGGCAGCGGTCCCCGTTATCTCTGGTTCGCCAATGTTTTTTGTTAGACATCAGCCAGGGCTCGGTTTACTACCGGCCCACACCGGCTAGGGCAAGAGACCTGGGACTGATGGCCTTGATGGATCGCCAATATATGAAGACCCCCTTCTACGGTTCTAGGCGGATGAAGGTCTGGCCTGAAGGGTCAGGGTTACCCTTCAGGTCATGAATGTTGGCGGGCGTTGTGCGTGACCGGTTGAGCGTATTTAGACACCGCGCTGCTTTGACTGCCCGATTCGGTGGCTAACTTTGGCTAAAACCTCTTCGCTAGACGCACTCCCGGAGTCGCAATCTTAATGCCCTCGGCCATCGAGGTGCCGGTAACACAATCGACACACCGATTTAGCTTCAGGTCTCACTGAATAAACATCGGGATGACTGCGTGGACGTAGTAAAAGCTCTTGAAGAATTTGCCATAACACGGCGGCCTACTTTCGTTCGTGCAGGCGCAAGGGAATGACTTAACACAGCCAATACGATATTCCGCCACTGAGGTCCCGTTGTACCCCCGGCGCACCGTGATGCGTTCAGAATCCTGATTGAGATGCCCGAAGTACGCACTCAGCCGACCGTTAACCAGGCCTTTGGTTGATATTGTGTAATAGAGCGACCAGAAGGAAAGATCCAAACGGTAACGGAAGGAATACGAAGAAGAGTGACTCCACTGACAATTGCATCATCCTCCATTGAGGAACTCTACGAGCCATTCGCCGATGTCTCGGACGATAATTCCTGAGGCCAAAACGTATGTAAGTGGCACTTGCTCAACCCAGGATGAGCGGTGGATTGGTAACGTTAAATCGCCACCACCAACCACCCGTCATTCCTGCGAAGTCAGGAATCCACTGTGCCACCAAAGTTCGCCACACGCCCGTGGGGAATTACGCCCCATTCCGCTCGTGGTGAGCCCGTCGAACCATTGTGTCGAACCTACCAGGTTGATCACCACTAGGACGTGGCTTATGCGGGTCCTTGGACTGGTCCGATAAGTCGAGACTCTCGACTCCGGTCGGAGCTCAGGACGAGCGGTGGGCCGTGAAAATTGCTGAGTTGCCTCATCGTCTTTCCAGCGAAGGCTGGAAACCAGGAATCCCTGCCAATACAGATATGATAGCAATGTTATTCAACCAATAGCGCTAGAAAATAAAAAGAACCTCCGCCCTTCTGTAGAAGGGCGGAGGTTCTTGGATTAACAGTTTAGATTTCCAAAATTACCGGTTCATCACCGTCATGGTGCCGGTCTCTGGGTTGTACTGGAATCGGGTCACCCGGTCAAGTTTCTGGGACTCTAGTCTGACCACTATGGAGCGGGTTTCTTCAACATTTAGGGTGTCGTGAATTTCTCCCGGCAGGAAGTAGGCCACTGCCCCATCCTCTTGAACAAACCGTCCATGCTCCACGATCTGAGCCTTTTCCACGCCTTCTCCAGGGAAAGCCCAGCGCCATTTCCGCTGCTGAATGGCTCCTGTGTAGACGCCGTAGACCACCCAGGTCACACCGTGGTCGTGGGGTAGGTTATCTTGCCCAGGTTTCTGGACTGAAGCCATGAGCCACCAGCCGTTGCCCGGATGCCCGGTTTCTTCGTCCAGATGGAGGGAATACCGACCATAGCCACCCTCTTCTTCAAGCTCCAGCTTCTCTTCCAGCCAGCCCGGTACGGCCAGCAGAGATTTCAAGAATGCGGAAACTGTCTTCGCTTGGACATGGGGATCTTCCTCGGTCCGAAAAACGTTCCTTACGTCTTCAACGAAGGCTTCCATTGTGTAATTAGCTGTTTGAACTTGGGCCATTTCAATTCTCCTGTGCGATAGATGATATTTAGTATTATCATTGTGCTAGGGACAATGAGCCGCTGTCAACGGTTTCAATGAGATATTGATGCCGCGATAACATCAAACTACCGCAGCAACCGGTTGCGGACCGGCCACCAAATCAGATTTGGTGGCCTATTTAGTTTTCCTGTGGCGTGTTGATCGGTATACGTTCTGGATATCAGGTGCGGATTGACGCTGGCGTTTTTTTCGCGCCGGGGCTATTATATGCGCAACATTTCCCTGGCTCCCAATCCTAGACCTACCCCCACTATAGGAGGCGAACCATGGCAGAAAATTTCACAATCTTGGTCGGCACCGTCGGTCAAGGCATGAACGTAAGCGGCGATAGCGGCGCTACTTGGACAAAAATTCGTAACCCAATCCCTTCTGAGTGCAACATCAGGGCTCTCCGATCTTACCCTGACAACCCGCATCGGATCATCGCCGGCACCGACGGTCTCGGCCTGTTCCGCAGCGATGACAACGGCATCAACTGGGAGACCATTGATTCCCCCATCGGCGACCAACAGATCTGGTCAGTGGCCGTTGACCCCA
>JAPKDE010000346.1 GCA_028822675.1 Dehalococcoidia bacterium
TTAAAGACTTGGCCGGATTTGAACCCCAAAACAGAGGACGTAACTGAATGGTGGTAGCCGCAGAAAACGCTCAGATGGACCCAGCCGGACTCAGCCGGGTGGAAGATTTGTTCAATCAGCAGATAGAGACCGGAGTGCACCCCGGCGCAGCTTTGGCAGTCTACCGCCATGGTCTGCCCGTACTTGATCTCTACAGCGGACTGGCAAACCAAGAGACTGGCAAGCAAGTGGAAGCAGACACCATGTTTGTGCTGTATTCTTCCACCAAAGCGGTCACATCTGCCTGCTTACACATACTCTGGGAGCGGGGCAAATTGGACTGGGATGACACCGTTGCCTCCCATTGGCCTGGGTTTGCTCAAAAGGGCAAAGAAGGCGTCACCATCCGGCACGTCTTGACCCACCAATCAGGCTTCCCAGATACCCCTAGCCACATGACCTGGGACCGATGGCACGACTGGGATGCCGTCGTGGACGCCATGGAACAGATCCAGCTGGATTACAAACCAGGCCGGGTAATCGCCTATCATCCCCGCAACTTTGGCTGGGTGGTTGGTGAGCTGGTCCACCGGATAGACGGCCGGACCATTGATCAGTTTGTCCGTGAAGAAATCACCGGCCCACTGGAAATAGAAGAGTTTCACCTGGGTATAGACCCTTCCATGGAAGGCCGCGTTTCCAAACTACACGCCATGGAAGACTGCGACCGGACCAGCCAGGTGAACATCTACAACCGGCCAGAGGTGCATACCGCAGTGCTGCCCGCCGGTGGTGGGATCGCCACGGCCAGAGGATTGGCCAGGTTCTACGCCATGATGGCCGGTGGCGGAACGCTGGACGGCGTGACCACTATGAAACCGGAGACGGTGGCCGCAGTGACCGTGCAACAGTCTGAGGGTTTGGACCACAGCCTGGACCGCAACGTAAAACGCTCTTTAGGCCTGTCATTGGGTGACCCGCGATCAGCGGAGCCCGGCAACGAAGACACCCGGACCTTTGGTCACGCTGGCTCGGGGACGTCTGTTGGCTGGGCCAACCCGGACTCGGGCCTTGCATTTGCCTACATCACCAACGGGTTCCGCGCCGAAGTCACAAATACCCCGCGACTAGCGGCAATATCCCAAGCGGTGCTGGATGCCGCCCTTTAGCAGCCTGTATTAGCCTGTCGCAGTCAGTCCAACCCCAGGAGACATCATAGATGGCAAACCCCAAGCAGACCTACGAACTAGAATTGGGCACGGACCAGATGGCCTTCATCCGCTCCATGAAAGATAAATACGAGATTGTAGATGAAAGCAAAACATTCCGGGCTATTGTCGACTATCTAATAGCCACCCAGAATGTTCATGACGAAGTTTTTGGGAAACGCCGCTGCTTTAGATGCGACTAGGCATTAAAGCCCTTTAGCGCAGGCTTTTGATTGCTTCCAGCGCCAGCTTGTAACCGTAGATACCAAAGCCGTAGACGGAACCCTTGCAGACCGGCTGAATCTGGGACACGGTGCCTCGGGACGTTGGGTTGGAGGCGTGGACCTCGATCATCGGGAACTGCACCTGGGCGATGGCAGCCTTGATGGGCCCGGTGGTGGTCGTGAAACCGGCGGGGTTGATGATCCCAGCTTCATAACCGTTGTCATGGGCTTCATATAGGGCGTTGATGACATCGCCTTCCAGGTTGGAATGGAACAGTTCAATGTCCATGTCCAACTCTTTTCCGTAACCAACGATCTGCTCGTTCATTTCTCCCAGGGTCATTGGGCCAAAGGTCTCCAATTGGACCT
>JAPKDE010000347.1 GCA_028822675.1 Dehalococcoidia bacterium
CCAGCTTGCGGGAATACATCCGGCGCTGGCAGGTTACCGATGAACGGATGGCCAGGGCCAACCCCGACGCCATGGTGATGCACCCTGGGCCCATGAATGAGGGCATTGAGATCAGCAACAGCATCGCCCACGGTGGTAGCTCAGTCATTGAAGAACAGGTGACCAACGGCGTTGCGATACGCATGGCGCTGCTCTACCAGGTAACCATTGGCCCCGCCCAGCAGCTCTAGAACCCGGCTAAGACCAGCAAGAACAAGATAAAACGCGGGAGACGTGTTTGGAAACCGAAAGCATCGTGATTCGCCACGCCAGGATAATCGACCCCAGCCGTCAACTGGACCGGGTGGGCGATATATTACTTGGCAGCGGGGAGATTCTGGCCACCGGTAGGCTGGGATTGGACCGCATCCCGGAGGGAGCCAGGGTTATCGACGGCACCGGTTTGGTTGTCGCCCCTGGCTTCATTGACCTTCATTGCCACCTGCGAGAACCCGGCTTTGAGTACAAAGAGACCATAGCCGCTGGCTCCAAAGCGGCCGCCAAGGGCGGGTTCACCACCGTGTGTGCCATGCCAAACACTGACCCTCCCATAGATAACGCTGCAATGGTGGAGTTCATACATCAGAAAGCCAGACAGGAGTCAGCAGTACGTATCCTGCCCATCGGCTGCGTGACCAAGGGGCGAAAGGGCCACGAACTCTCAGAGATGGAAGAATTGGCCACCGCTGGAGTGGCTGCCTTCAGCGATGACGGCGACCCTGTATATGACGCCAACCTGATGAAACTAGCGCTGACATATAGCTCCGACCTTGGTCTGGTCATCAGCAACCATTGTCAGGAGCGATCGCTTTCCTGCAACGGCGTGATGGCCGAAGGCCCAGTTGCCACTCACCTGGGATTAGACGGCATACCAGCCGCGGCAGAAGAAGCAATGATCGCCCGGGACATTGCCCTAGCTGAAGCCACCGGCGGTCGCCTCCACGTGGCCCACCTTAGCACCGTCGGCAGCGTGCCATTGGTGCGTGAAGCCAAAGACAGAGGTCTTGCAGTGACGGCAGAAGTTTGCCCACACCACCTGACGGTTACCGACCAATGGGTTCTGGGCGCCAAGGGTGCAACCTCGGTGGCTGCCGGCGGTTTGGCCTATGACACCAGCACCAAGGTCTATCCGCCGCTGCGTGCTCAGAGGGACGTTGAAGCGTTGATCGCTGGTCTGGCCGAAGGGGTGATTGACTGCATTGCCACCGACCACGCCCCCCACGACCTGACCAGCAAACAGGTCACCTACCAGGAGGCAGCCTTTGGCATCAGCGTCTTGGAAACGGCGCTGGGTTCACTGTTGCAGTTGGTCGATTCCAGCAAGCTAAGCATGGCTGCCATGATTGACCGGCTGACCGTTGGCCCGGCCAATGTACTGGGCGAAAAATATGCAGACCTGGCATCACTCCAACCGGGCACTCCCGCAGACATTGTGATTTTTGATCCGGAACAAGAATGGATAGTGGACACATCGGAGTTTGAGTCCAAGGGAAAGAACACGCCTCTTGAGGGGACAACTCTAAAGGGACGTGTGGTGGCTACGATCGTTGGCGGAAACCTGGTCTACGAAGGGCCGGGACTGAAGTTTCAGGAAGCTCGTAGCCGGGCTTAACTAGCCAGACTTAATGGGTCGCCGGGCGGCGACAAACTGAACAGCAAAAAAATCTAAAAATGGACGGGTGCACTACATTGCACGAGCCAGCCTATCTGGTCTTGGAAGACGGCTCTGTACACC
>JAPKDE010000121.1 GCA_028822675.1 Dehalococcoidia bacterium
GTCAGTAACTCCAGCACCGGAGCATCCGCTACGTTGGCGCATGCTGGCTTATCTGTCAGTGGCCACGGTGCTGAGTCTAACCGTGTGGTTCAGCACAAATGCAATTGCCCCGGCATTGGAAACCGAGAAAGGGTTCTCCACCAGTGACATTGCCTGGCTGACCATTGCCGTCCAGATTGGCTTTGTCATTGGCACCATGCTGATCGCCTTCACCAACGTGGCCGACGTGGTTAACACACGCAAGGTCTTTGCCGTGAGCGCGCTACTGGCCGGGTTGTTCAACGCAGCGTTGGTCTTTATGCCGGGAGGTTTCGCCACCGCCCTGGTACTGCGAATTCTCAGTGGACTCTTCCTGGGTGGCGTCTACCCGCCGGGCATGAAGATTATCTCCGGTTGGTTCCGCTCCGGTCGCGGCATCGCCATTGGCGTCATGATTGCCGCGCTGACCATTGGTTCCGGCTCGCCCCATCTGCTCCGTTCCATCTTTGTCGCCCAGTGGGAGTTAACCCTCTATCTCAGCGCCGGGCTGGCGGTGTTGGCCGCGGCCATAGTCTATTTCCTAGTCCAGGACGGGCCACATGACGTCCCCGCGCGACAGTTCAAACCGGGCTATATCTTGGAGACCATCCGGGTTAAATCAACCAGGCTAGTTTTATTTGGCTACCTGGGGCATATGTGGGAACTCTACGCTATGTGGGCCTGGATTCCGGCGTTCTTGGTCACCGTCTACGGAACCAAGAGCCTCATTGGTGATTCGTTGGACCTGGCCAGCTTGGTGACGTTCTTGGTGTTCATCGCTGGGGCGGTGGGCTGTGTTGCCGCCGGGATTTTTGCAGAGCGGATGGGCCGGACGGCAGTAACCAGTTGGGCCATGGCCATCAGCGGCGGGACTGCGCTGTTTATTGGGTTCCTGCCCGTGGAATGGAACCTGGTGATCGCCATAGTGGCGATGATCTGGGGGGCATCAGTGGTCGCGGATTCGGCCCAGTTCTCAACGGCGTTGACTGAGTTGTCTGACGACGATTACCGGGGAACTGCGTTGGCCTTTCAAACGGGGATTGGATTTCTTTTGACCATCGCCCCAATCCGATTCCTGCCAGTGTTGGCAGACTCGGTTGGTTGGGGCCCAGCCTTTGCGGTGTTGGCCATTGGGCCGGCCTTGGGGATTGCCGCAATGCTCCGGTTGCGGGCCATGCCAGAGGCTGCCGCCATGGCCCTCGGGCGGCGTTAATGCGGCGTTAGTCCTGCAGGGAAACCCTAAAGCTGAAGGTGATCGTCCGAGTCACGATACCGTCAAAGTCCTTTTCCGGCCCGTACTCTTCAGATGAAAAACGTAGTTGCATGCCCAGGCCGCGCATGTCGTTAGCCAGAGCTTCCACTCTGCGGCGGACCTCTGCTACGTCTTGATCAAGTTCTGCTAAATCGTCTGTTGCCATTGGTCTTGAACACCTAACAGGGGCGCCGCTCTCGGTAAACGGGAATGACGCCCCCTCATTTATCTAATTGGTTATTGCCTAGTAATAGACTGCGGTTCCGGAGCCGCCACCGGCCATGATGACCTCACCGGTCACGGCCCATGACTTGTCGGACGCCAGATAGGCTGTTAAAAACCCGATCTCTGAAGCGTCAACCATGCGGTTGATGTGGTTGCCTCGGGGTGAACCGTCGGCAAAGTCCAGCGCTTCGGCTTCTTCAGGGGTAACTCCCAGGGCCTTGCCTCGAGCCTCCAGCAGGCCCACCGTGCGCTCAGTCCGGGTTGTGCCGGGGTGGATGCAGTTCACGGTAATTCCAAACTTGCCCATCTGAACGGCCAGTGTCTTGGTCAGGTGAACCAGGGACACGTTACGTGCGCCGCCGCTCAGGTTGCCGGCGTTTCTAGCATTGCCGCCGCTGATGTTGATGATCCGGCCCCAGGGTTGTTCCTTCAAGAAGGGAATGGCCGCCCTGGCGCAGCGCAACGCACCAACGTATTTGGTGTCAAAGTCGCTCAATAGTTCATTTTCGTCCAGGCCGTCGATAGGGCCGACTGCCGAGGGCGAACCGCCAGGCAAGGATGCACTGTTGACCAGGATATCCAGGCCGCCCAACTGCTTCACAGCTTCAGCCATGACGCTGTCCACTTCTTCACGGGAGGTCACATCCAAGGCCAGAGGAATGATCTTTCGGCCGGTGATGTCTTCAATTTCTTTCGCGGCCTCGTCCAAGGCTGATTGTGTCCTGGACGCGATGACAACATCGCAGCCTTCTTTGGCCAGTTCCATGGCGATGGCCTTGCCGATGCCTCGACTGCCGCCACCCACGAATGCACGTTTATTTGTTAGTCCAAAATCCATCTTAAGGTCTCCTATTTGTTCTTAGATACCGGTTTATCCCAGATACTGTCAGGCCACCCAACATTGGGGGCCGATGTTGGGCGCATTTTACACAACGCCCGTTTCTGCGGCAATGAGCGTGTGACCCGGCTTGGCTTTCACCAGTGCCAACACTGACAGCACCGGCAGGGCCATCATCACCACCATGCCAAGCGTGTAGGACCCGGTCAGGTCGTGGAATATCGCCAGGGGCAACGGGCCAACCGCCGAGGCGCAGAAGTTGATGGTCATGGCAGAACCCTGAATCCGGCCAAGTCCGTGACGCCCGTAGTAGTGGGCCCAGATCACGCCTTGGATTATTGTATGAGCGCCACCGGAAACCCCCATAACCAATACGTAGACCACCGCCATGAACACAGAGTCCACCGCCACCACCAAGATCAATGCAACCAACAACGTGGCCATATTGAACGCGTAGAGCACTTTGGGTCCGATGCGGTCAACGGCGAACCCGGCAATTATTGAACTGACCGCCGACGACGCAGCAAAAATTACAAACACCCCGGCCGCCAGCGTGGCGCTCAGTCCCTTTTCTTCAAATATGGACGTTTGGTGGAACACCAGCGCAGTGGAAACCAGACCCGGCGTCCCCAGGGACAAGGCAAGCAACCAAAAACTCAGCGAACTGAAGACTTTGGTCTCCCGCTGGGCTCCGGCCATAGCCTGCCTAGTCTCAGAAATGGGCGGTCTGGAGGAGCCGTCCGGGTGCAGGCCCACGTCTTCAGGTCGGTCTTTCACGACCAAAAGCGCCACCGGGACGATCAACACAATTGCCACCACTCCAATCACCGCATAGGCCTCGCGCCAGCCAATACTGCTGATTAGGAGACGGGCAAAGGGCGGAAATATTGCGTTGGATAACACGGCACCCATACCCATAAGAGCAATAGCCCGACCCCGCTTGGAGACGAACCATTGGTTCACCAACAATATGGCGTTGATGCTTAAAGACCCCTGACCCAGAGCCCGCAAAGCACCGAACGCGATGAAAAACAAGACAATGTTGGTGGCCGTAGCCATACCAAAGCAGGCCACGCCAAAGCCCAACCCAACGGCCACCAGCATGATTCTTGGCCCGTGGCGGTCGGCAAGTCGGCTGACGATCGCAACTAACACAGCGCTCATGCCGGTGCTGGCCAGATACAACAGGGAGACGCCAGGACGGGAGAGGCCCGTGTCCTCAATGATGGAATCAATGAATATGGAGAATACGTAAGACTGGCCAGGTCCGCTGCTGAAAACCACCAAGCCCGACGCAGCAACGATGAACCAGCCGTAGAAGATACGGCGGTCATGCCTCCTCAAATTGTCTGTTGGAGTTGGTATGGTTTTTCCTAAGCCGCCTATTTTCGCGGCCTGGTTCGTTTACTTTTGAGTTTTACTCATGGCTAGCTGAACTTATCAGATTAAGCAGGCCACTAATGGTACGACAGATGTCCCTAGCGTGTTCCCCGTTACGTCATCCTGGGCTATAGTGTTTTCTGCGCCGTCGTCCGTGGCGAATCCTGGGTGACGACACCGATAGAACTTTAATTACAAATGAGGGAAAATCAATGGCCGCAAAGAAAGGGACCGGACTGTTGATGGTCTGGTGTGATGTTCCTGAAGACCAAGAAGACGAGTTCAACCGTTGGTATAACGGCGAACATATTGCAGAGATACTCACAGTGCCCGGTGTGCTCAGCGCCGCCCGCTATGAGGCAGTGGTAAATGGCCCCAAGCACCTGGCCTGCTACGAGCTTGATAGCCCGGCTACCGTCTTGGGTGACGGCTTCACCAAACGGACAAAGTCCAAGTGGAGCGAGACCATGGGACCGACTTTAATCGGGACCAATTTCTTCAACCCGCTCTATGAAATGATCTACCCCTATTCCCTGACCGACGAAGTTGCCAACAGCGGCATTGCCCCGGCCCTGCATGTTGGCCGCTTGGCTATCCCAGCCGACCGGGCCACCGAGTGGAACGACTGGTATGACACGGTTTTCGTACCTAATTTCGAGACTGTGCCCGGCATCATCCGCGGCCGCCGGTACAAGACAGTGCGCGGCGAAGAACCCACGTATTCAGTGGTTTACGAACTGGAAAACGAGATGGCCTCACGTTCGCCGGAATGGGAAGCCCAGATAACCGCCAACCCCAGAAACGCGGAGATGATGGGTCTAATCTCCCACGGCTACGGTTCGCCAAGCATCTATAAAAAGACATTTGAGCTTTAACCCCAGTGAGCTTTAACCCGGGTGAGCTTTAACTCAATAATTAATTAGCTGGAGCAAACCATGTCCAACCACATAGTTCCGAACCACGTAATTAACATTGGCGATGTTGAACTGATCTCCCTCAATGACAACCTGCCCGTCAAGTCGCCCTTATTGGCCTTCCCCCACACAACCATTGACCAGTGGAACGAATACCCCGAGTTGATGGCCGACCATGAGAATGGCCAACACCGCTGGGGCGCGTTGGCCGTGCGTTCTTCAAGCAAATTGATCATCGTAGACACTGGCATGCAGGGTGAGGGCTGTTATCTGCTGGACGACATGAAAGAAAAGGGCATTGACCGTGACGAGGTGGACATTGTCGTCTTTACCCACGTCCACCCGGACCACGTTGGCTGGAATTTCACCGACGGCAAGCCGAATTTCCCCAACGCCCGGTTCCTGGTCCCCCAGAAAGACTGGGACTACTGGACCCAACCCGATGTCATCAACACGGTTGATTACGTGGTGCCCCAGGTGCTGCCGCTGCAAGAGCTAGGCGTGATGGACCTGATTGACGGCGCGTATTCAATCACGCCGGAGTTGACCACCTACCCAACTCCGGGCCATACACCAGGGCACAGTTCCATCCGAGTGGAGTCCAAGGGTGAGCATGCCTTCATCTTGGGCGACGTTGCCCACAGCCCAATTCAGGCCCACTACACTGACTGGAACCCTGAGTTTGACATCATCCCCGAAGCCGCCAGGACCACCAGGCATTCGGTCTTGGACATGCTGGAGGCCGAAGGCACTCTGGTATCAGCCGGGCATTTCCCAGACCCTGGCTTTGGCCGTTTCGTCCGCGGCGAAGAACGCCGCTTCTGGCAGGGTCTTTAGTCTCAAAATGCCAGAACAACACTTAAGCGACGACTCCCCCGCGCAATTGTTATGTCCCCAATTTGAATCTCACCTGTACGAGATTGCTGCGTCAGAGGTAGCAGAATTGACCGAAGAGCAGCTAGATTTCGAGTCTGACAAATGGGGCTGGAGTGGGTGGAGCATCCGGCGTCAGTTGAGCCACATGGCCTCCGGAAACTTCCGCTGGTTCTGGCAGCGATGGGATTTAACTATGTACCCGAAAGGCCCTCCGGCGAACCCGCCCAGTGCGGAAGAAACAAAAGTGTTGGCCCAATCCAAGTATGACCGCAGACTGGACGAAGACCTGTATTGGGACGTAAAACTAATCCTGAAAGAGCTGCAACGGGGACTGGCCCTTGGTCAGACCATCCTCTCCCAGCAGACTGTCGGGTCTATGAGAACAACAGAATTCGAGTACTCAGACAACGGCGAATGGCCTTGGTTTTACAACGTTCACGGCACAGGCCTTAGGCGCGATACCGAGACTCCGACCAAGATATGGTTCAACCTCGAGACCATCTTCCGGCACCGGTACTACGAGCACATTACCCACCTCTACAACATCCAACGAATCAAGCAGGCTCAGGGTTTGGCCATCAAGACGGAGGTTCCCATAGAAGGCTACATGGCTCTACCTGGCTGGGACCTCAGCACACCAGACTAATACTCGAACGGAGAAGACAATGCCCAAAGCGAAATTTGTGCCCTTTGATAGCGTGGAACATCAGAAGAAACGGCCCGGAGTGCTGCTAACAAGTTTGGTTGATGGCGACACCGGCGCCACTCTGATATCCAGCGGGGTGGCAGAGTTTGCAGTTGGGGCATCTGCGCCCACCCACTACCATGATGCCGAGGAGTCGGTGATCGTGATCGAGGGTGAAGGTCTGATGGTCATCAACGGCGAAGAGCATATCGTCCGGCCCAACGACGCCGCATTCATCTCGCCAGGCGCTCACCACAGCATCGCCAATCACGGAGACACATCGTTCAAAATTAGCTGGACCTACGCCAGCATCAACTGGTCGACTACTCCGGTGGAGTAGTCGCTAGTCCAATAACCGGATGCTGGCGAACCGAATCAAGAAGTACAGACTGACGGCCAGGGCAATACCACCGCCAATGGCCATCGCAACGTCGATGCCGACTAGTAATCCCACTCCGCCAGTCAATGATGCAAACAGTGGGATCAGTCCAGTCTCGTAGTGCCAAACGCTGGTCACTCGGCCACGAAGCTCGTCGGGCACTAAGGTCTGAATCAAAGTCTGGTTGGCCACTATGAAGTGGGTCTGGGAGAAACCCATGATCAGCATTATCGGAATCGACAGCCAAATCCATTGGGACAGACCCAAGATCAGAATGACTGAGGAGCCGGAGATTAGAGCGATCTGTGTTACCAGACCTTTCCTGGTGAAGAAGCCAACAGACGATATCAACACGGTGGCCGCCAGCCCTCCTGCTCCCATGACCACGACCATGGCTGTGCTGACCCCGGCGCCGCTGCCCAAAGCTTCCTCAGTGTAGGCCGGTAGGAATAGCAACAGGGGCATAAATATGCCGGTGCGGACAAAGTTCATCAGCATCAAACGCAGCAGGTTTGCGTTACTGATGATGAACGTCATTCCCTCTTTAAAGTCCGCCATGGCCGACGCCTTACTCCGCTTGGAGTCTTCTCGGAATGGCGTGCTCATTGGCATCAGCAACAGAATCATCCCTGCGTAAAGGCTCGCCTCAACAAAGAGGTTCCACTGGAAGTCCACGGTCTCAATCAGTATGCCGCTGATAGCCGCGCCAACCAACCGCATGGAAGTGACCGCCATTGCGTTCAAGGCTAGAGCGTTGCCCAGGTCTTCCTTGGGTACAGTGTTGGCGACCAGCGCTTGACGGAGCGGCTGAACAAATGCGAAACCAATCCCTGAGACCAGCATGTAAGCATAAACGTGCCAGATGGTGTCTACTAGCCCATAGGCCACCATGACCCCAAAGATAATGGCTGCTACGACCATGACCAATTGGACAATCATGACCATTTTTCGGCGGTCGTACCGGTCGGCCAACACGCCGCCCCAAGGGCCCAAAATCAACACAGGCAGAGCGCGGACGGCCACGGTCAAGATGGAATGGAGCGCCGACCCGCTGATGTCCAAAGCCAGCCAGCCAATGG